>NZ_ALNS01000024.1:0-106502 GCF_000286655.1 Enterobacter sp. SST3
AGGCCGGGTAAGCGCAGCGCCACCCGGCAAAAAACAGCCTCAGTGCCCGCCATCCGCGGGATAATCCCGATTAATCCACGCGTGGTCCTCTTCCCAGGTGAACATCCATTTGCGCACCGGCCCGGCCATCACGTTGAGGTAGTAGCTGTCATACCCGGCCATCGTCGCCACCGGGTGGTAGCCCTTCGGCACCATGACCACGTCACGGTTATAGACCGCCATACACTCATCCAGCGCTCTGTCGTCGGTGTAAACCCGCTGCATGCAGAACCCCTGCTCCGGGTTGAGGCGATGGTAGTAGGTCTCCTCCAGGTAAGTCTCCCGGGGCGGGTTATCCGTGTCGTGCTTGTGGCTCGGGTACGAGCTGGTGCAGCCCTCGTTAGTCCAGACTTCCACCACCAGCAGGCTGTCGGCGGGCTTATCTTCCGGCAGAATATTGTGCACGTAGCGCTGGTTATGGCCCTTGCCGCGCGCTTCAGCGTCGATATCCTGCGGCGCAATCAGCCGCGTCGGATACGTGCCCTTGCCGGGGGCGGCGCAGACCGCCAGCTCGAGCCTCGTCAGCGCCTTCACCTGCACCGTCTCCTGCGGGGTAACGTACACCGCCCACGGCTTGATGCGCTCGAACGGGCTCATCCGCTCGCCGATGTCGTTAAACTGCGCGGAAGGCGTGCTGATGGAGGCGCGCCCGGCGACCAGCACCAGACAGCGCTCTTCGCGAACGGCGGGCAGCGTCAGCGTCTGCCCCTCCTGCAGCTCATACGCCTCAAAGCCGACGTATCCCCACCCTGCGCGTTCCGGCGTGACGGACTGGGTCCGCCCCTCCGCGTTCGGCTGTTGCCAGCGTGATAACAGACGTGACATGTCACCTCCTCAAATCAGTCCGGCGTCGCGCGCCAGACGGCTCAGGTTGTTATACCCCAGACGGGCGTAGGTCAGCGGATGGGCAACCGCCGGGTCCTGCTCCGCCTCCACCACCAGCCAGCCATGATAGTCCTGCGCCTTCAACAGCCGCATGATCGGCGGGTAATCGACGCAGCCGTCGCCCGGCACGGTAAACACGCCGCTCAGTACCGCATCAAGGAAGCTGGTTTTACGGTTTTTCACGTCCGCCAGCACGTCGGCACGCACGTCTTTGCAGTGAACGTGGTTGATACGCGACGCCCAGCGCTGCGCCACCGCCAGCGGATCGGCCCCGGCAACGGTCAGGTGACCGGTGTCCAGCAGCAACCCAACCTCTTCGCCGGTATGGGTCATCAGGTTGTCCACGTCGTCAGCGGACTCAATCACCGTCCCCATATGGTGGTGATAGGCAATCTGCACCCCCTGCTGCTGGGTGTAGCGGGCAAATTCCGTGAGCTTCTCGCCATACTCCTTCCAGCGTGCCTGTGGGAAACGCGGACGCAGATGCACCGGCGTCTGCTGCTCGCCGTGAATGCAGCCGCTCACTTCCGCAAACACCAGCACCTTCGCCCCCAGCTCGCGCAGCAGCGTCAGGTGGGACTGCACGGCGGCGATCTCCTCCTCCACGCTGCGCTCCAGCAGTCGGCCGGAGTACCAGCCGGAGACCAGCTGCAGGTCATGGCGCTGCAGGATGGGGCCAAGCAGCCGCGCTTCGCGCGGGAATTTATTGCCCAGTTCAAACCCTGCGAAACCGGCCTCTTTCCCTTCACTCAGGCAGGTCTCCAGCGGCGTCTCTGCGCCGAGAGAAGGCAGATCGTCGTTCGTCCACGTCAGCGGGTTAATGCCCAGTTGTACACTCATTGTCGTCTCCATTATGCGTGTCCGCGCTCGCGCCACCAGGCGATAAGCTGCAGGTAGTTGTCCCGGATGCGCGCCACCAGCTGCGCATCGTCAATATCGTGCTTCAGCCACGCGCGGGAGGCATCGCCGAACAGCGTGCGCCCTATGGCGAAGCCTTTTACTACCGTCTGCCCTGCTGCGGCCCTGAAGTCGGCGCGCAGCTGTTCTGCAGGGGCATCCAGGCCGAGGATCACCACCCCGCGGCAGTGCGGGTCCCGGCGTTCGATAATCTCGCTCAGTGCCGTCCAGCCCTCGGCGGAAAGCGGCGGCAGCTTCCACCAGTCCGGGTAAATGCCGAGGTTGTAGAAGCGGGAGATGGCGCGCAGGTAGAGCTCGTCGCTGCGCGGCATGGTCGCAGGCAGGATCACCTCCAGCAGCAGCTCGTGCCCGGACTGGCAGCAGGCGTGGTACACCTCAGCGATTTTCTGCTCCTGCTCCAGGCGCAGGCCGTGGGCATCTTCCGGGTGGAAAAAGACCAGGCACTTCACCACGTGCTCCTGCGGCCAGCTGATAAGCTGGGTGCCGATGTTGCCGTGCTCCATCTCCAGCGGACGCGAGCCAGGCAGCTCAATGGGGCGACCAATCCACCACCCCTCGCCGGTGATGGCGTTCAGCGCGTCCTGTCCAAAGGTGCCGTCGCACAGCAGGCCGGCTTTGCCCTCCAGCCCGGCCCGGCTCGCCGCCTCGCGGCTGGCCTGCAGGATCAGCTGCTTGAGGGCAGGAATACGTTTGAGCGACGCGCCGCACTGCAGCGCCATATCCTCAAGCTGGCTGCGGTGGTCGAACGCCATTACGCACAGCTCCGGCCATTCGCGGCGACGGGTGGTCACCCGGTGCAGATGGTTCAGACGCGGGTCGAGATCCGGGCGCGGCACATCCGCAGCGCGAGAGAGATAGTCATCCAGCTCGATTTTGCTCGGCATCGCCGGGGCGCAGCCGTGGCGCGAGACCACCAGCGCGCCGCAGGCGTTGGCATAGCGACACGCCTGCTCCCAGCCCTCGTCGTTCAGGTAGCCGCGCAGCAGGCCGGACATAAACGCATCCCCCGCGCCGAGGACGTTCAGCACCTCCACGCGCACGCCGGTCACCGTCAGGCCGTCGTCCAGCCGGGGCGGAATGGCGTCGGTATAAACCGAGCAGCCGAGCGCACCGCGCTTGCAGACCAGCGTGGCCTGACTCACCGCACGCACCTGCCCCAGCGCCTGCAGGGTCTCCGTGCTGCCGCCCGCAATGTGAAACTCCTCCTCGGTGCCGACAATGACGTCGAAGAGGTGCAGCACCTCCTGCAGCTCGCGGGTGACCTTATCCGCGGCGATAAAACGCGTTTCACCGTCGCCTAAGGAGGTCAGCCCCCACAGCACCGGACGGTAGTCGATGTCCAGCACCGTGCGCACGCCGTGACGGCGGGCATAGCCCAGCGCCGTCAGCACCGCCTCGCGGGTCTGAGGATGAGAAAGGTGAGTCCCGGTGACGGCAAGACACCGTGCGGAGGCAATGTAGCTTTCGTCCACATCGCTGGCCGTAATGGCCATATCCGCGCAGTTATCGCGATAAAAAATCAGAGGAAAGGTGTCCCGGTCTTTAATGCCGAGTAGCACCAGCGCCGTGAGGCGGTCTTTATCGGTAATCAGATGGCTGGTATCGCAGCCCACCTGGCTGAGCTCTTCGCGCAGGAAGCGGCCCATATGCTCGTCGCCGACGCGCGCCAGCATCGACGAACGTAAACCCTGACGCGCGGTGCCGTACGCCACGTTGCCCGACGACCCGCCGAGATATTTGGCGAAGCTCGACGCGTCCTCCAGACGGGCACCAATCTGCTGACTGTAGAGGTCTACCGCCACGCGGCCCATGCATATCACATCAAACTGCTTTTCCACGTTGATACCTCATCAGACAATGTCGTTCACGTTCAGCCAGCGGCCTTCCCGGTGCGAGAGCGCGATCGCGTCCAGCACGCGCGACACCTTCCAGCCCTCTTCGAAGTCCGGCCACATCGGCGCGTCGGCGGCAATCCCGTCCACCAGGTCGCGCACCTCCACCGTTTTTTGATCGTTAAAGCCAATCCCGTGGCCTGCGCCCATGCAGAACGCGGCGTAGTCCGGGTGTGCCGGGCCGACGAGCAGGGTGCGGAACCCCTGCCGGTTTACCGGATCGTCATGCAGATAGAGCTTCAGCTCCGCCATGCGCTCCTGGGTGAAGCTGATGGCGCCTTTCGTGCCGGTAATGACGTACGACAGCCCCATCTTGCGGCCGCAGGCAACGCGGGAGGTTTCAATCACGCCCTGCGCCCCGCCCGCGAAGCGCACCATCGCGTGGGCCTGATCCTCGTTTTCGACGGCAACCATGTCCGACGAGCCGGCCTTCGCCGGGCGCTCCGGGACCACGATCTTCAGGTCGCCGCAGACCTGCTCAATCTCCCCGACCAGGTACTGGGCCATGTTGACGATATGCGCCGCCAGGTCACCCAGCGCCCCCAGCCCGGCGGTCTCTTTGAAGCAGTGCCAGTGAATGGGCGAGAGCGGGTCGGCCATATAGTCTTCGTTGTGGGTGCCGTAGAAGTGGATGACTTCGCCAATCTCGCCGCGGGCAATAATCTCCTTCGCCAGCTGCGCCGTCGGGTTCTTCATGTAGTTGAACCCCACCAGCGTTTTCACCCCGGCCCGCTTCGCGGCGTCGACCATCTCGCGCGCGTCATGGGCGTTCAGCGCCAGCGGCTTCTCCGAGTAGACGTGCTTACCGTGACGGATCGCCTCCAGCGCCATCTCTTTGTGCAGGTGGTTGGGTGAGCAAATATCCACCACGTCAATCGCCGGGTCGGCCACCAGCGCCCGCCAGTCGCCGGTGGAGCGGTTGAAGCCAAACGCCTGCGCGCGCGCTGCCGCCAGCTCCGGCGTGACTTCCGCCACCATCTCGCGCACCAGCCTGCCGCGCAGGTTGAACACCGTCGGGGCCTGGGCATAGGCGATAGCGTGCGCCTTGCCGATATACCCGGTGCCAATCAATCCAATACGAACCTCTTTCATCACTATCCTCACAGTGCGCCGCGACGGCTCTTGGCGTAGGTGTCGAACGCCACCGCCAGAACGATAATTAACCCGGTGATAATCTGCTGGTAGTAGGCCGAGACGTTCATCAGCACCAGGCCGTTAATCAGAATCCCCATGATGATGGAGCCGATAATGGTGCCGCCGATGCGCCCGTAGCCGCCCATCAGCGAGGTGCCGCCAATCACCACCGAGGCGATGACGCGCAGCTCAAAGGAGATCCCGGCCACCGCCTCGGCGCTCCCCAGACGCGCGCTCAGAATGAAGCCCGCCAGCCCCGCCAGGCAGCCAATCAGCACGTAGACGCTGACCAGCACGCGCTTGACGTTCACCCCCGCCAGGCGCGCCGCCTCCGGGTTGCCGCCGATGGCGTAGACGAAGCGCCCCCAGCGGGTTTTATGCAGCGCCAGATAGCCGCCGAGGGCGACGATGGCGAAGATCCAGATCGGAATGGAGATGCCGAGCAGCTCCCCGCGCCCCCACCAGCGGTAGCCCTGATCGAAACCGGCAATCGGCGCGCCGTCGTTGATCACCAGCGTCAGGCCGCGCCAGATAGTCATCCCACCGAGGGTCACGATGAACGGCGGCAGGCGCAGGCGGGTCACGCCCAGACCGTGCAGGAAGCCAATCGCCGTGCCCATCGCCAGACAAATCCCCAGCCCAATCAGCCAGCTCATGCCGCCCCAGGCGTTCGGGTCGACGGTGGTGAAGTTGTCGCCCTTAATCACGTACGCCGCGGTCATGGCGCACACCGCCAGAATGGAGCCCACGGAGAGGTCAATCCCGGCGGTCAGGATGACGAAGGTCATCCCCACGGCCATGATCCCGTAGATGGAGACTTCGGTCAGGATGTTGAAAATATTGCGTTCAGAGAAAAAGTTGCTGTTCTGCGACTGGAAGAAGATCAGCAGCAGGATCATGAAAATCAGCACCCCGAAGCGCTCGAAGAAGGCGATGGGATCGATGCGTCCGGCGCGTTTGACCGGGGCCTGCGTTTTAGAAATCATCTGCGTCATGAGAAACTCCGTTATGCCGCGTTCAGGGCGTTGTGGTTGATGGCCATCATCGTCATCAGCCGTTCTTCGTTAGCGTCGTCACCGTGGATCTCGCCGGTCACTCGCCCTTCGCTCAGGGTGATGATCCGGTCTGACACCGCCATCACTTCAGGCAGATCGGAGGAGATCACGATCACCGCCACGCCCTTTTTCGCCATGTCAAACAGCACCTGGTGCACTTCTGATTTGGTCCCCACGTCGATGCCGCGCGTCGGCTCGTCGACGATCAGCACCCGCGGGTTGAGCGCCATGCAGCGCGCGAGGATCACTTTTTGCTGGTTACCGCCGGAGAGCTTGCGCACCTCCTGCGCGCTGTTGACCATCTTGATCTGCAGCGCCTTGCGGTAGGACTCGATCAGATCGTCCTCTTTGCGGGTATTCACGAACCAGCGCCACTGCAGCAGCGAGGAGAGGCAGGAGAGCGACAGGTTGTCGCGAATCGACAACCCCAGCACCGCCCCCTCTTTTTTGCGGTCTTCCGGCACCAGCGCCACGCCCTGGTCAAGGGCATACAGCGGGTCACGCGGCTGGTAGGGCACGCCGTCCAGCTCAAAGCTGCCCGAGGTAAACGCGTCCGCGCCAAAGAGGCAGCGGGCCACCTCGGTGCGCCCGGCGCCCACCAGTCCGGCAATGCCTAAGACCTCCCCGGCGTGGACGTGGAAGCTGATGTCGTGCAGGGCGATGCCGTGCGGATCCAGCGGCGGCTTTTCGCGGCTCAGCCCCTTCACCGCCAGGCGGACGGGTTTGTCCTCATGATGCGTTTCGCTGGCGGGACGGCGATTAAAGGCCACGTCGCGCCCGACCATCAGGCGGATCAGCTGTTCGACGTTGGTCTCCGCCACCGCGCCGGTGCCGGTGAAGCGGCCGTCCTGGAAAACGGTGAAGCGGTCGCAGAGCTGGAAAACCTCGTGCAGGCGGTGGGTAACGTAAATAATGCTCACGCCACGGTTTTTAAGCTCGCGCACCACGCGGTGCAGGCTTTCCACCTCGCTGTCGCTCAGCGCGGCGGAGGGTTCGTCCATAATGATGAGCCTGGCGTTGAGGGTCAGCGCCCGGGCGATCTCCACCATCTGCTGCTGGGCCACGCTCAGACGGGCGACCGGGGTGGTCGGCGCAACGTTCAGCTGCAGGTAATCAAGAATGACCTGCGCCTCCTGGTTAACCGCCCTTTCGTCGACGATCAGGTTACGTTTACGCGGCTCGCGCCCGAGAAACATGTTTTCCGCGACGGTCATGTTGGGCAGCAGGTTGAATTCCTGATAGATGGTGATAATGCCCTTGTTCTGCCGTTCCACCGGGGAGTCGTCCACCGGCAGCGTTTCGCCATTGAACCAGATCTCCCCGCGGGTTTGCGGCTGCGCCCCCGCGAGCGCCTTCAGCAGCGTGGATTTACCCGCCCCGTTCTCCCCCAGCAGAGCGTGGATCTCGCCCGCGCCGACGGTCAGCTGGGCGCTGCTTAGCGCCCAGACGCCGGAAAAGCTTTTTGCCAGGTCGGTCACTTTCAGTAAGGGTTGCGACATCGGTCTGCTCCTCCTTTAGAGTGAGCCGCCGCGCCAGCGACGGCTGCGGATAAATCAGTTACCGGCCTCACCGATACGCTCAGCCTGCTGCAGGTTCTCTTTGGTGATCAGCGTCGGTGGGTAGTCGGCCCCGGTGATGGCCTTCTTCTCGCGCACGTTGGCCACCAGCTGGCTCATCGCCGTCTGCACCGCAAAGCCCGGACGCTGGTCCGCCGTCACCGCCAGCCAGCCGTCGCGCACGCGGGCCAGCGCTTCCGGTACCGCGTCAAAGCCGGTGACCAGAATTTCGCCCGGCTTCACGCCCTGGCTCTGCAGGGCTTCGATCGCCCCCAGCGCCATGTCGTCGTTGGCGGAGAGGATCACCTGCGGGCGTTTCGGCAGCGAGGGCAGCACGCTTTCCACGATGCGCATCCCTTCAGAACGCATCCAGTTGCCGGTCTGATCGGCGACGATCTTGTACTTATCCCCACCCGCCTTCAGGCTGTCGCGGATCCCTTTGGTGCGTTCGATGTTGGAGGAGGAGCCCGGCTGGCCGGTCAGCAGAATGATCTCCGCCCCGTCGGGGAATTTGGTTTTGACGAAGTCGCCAATCGCCTGGCCGCCTTTGTAGTTGTTGGCGCCAAAGTGCGGCACCTTCTTCTGGCTGTCGACGGAGCGGTCAAGGGTGACCACCGGCAGCTTCGCATCCTGAATTTCATCCACCGCGCTGGAGACCGCGTTCACGTCGTTCGGGGAGACGATAAAGCCCTGCGCGCCGCGGGTGATGGCGTTTTCCAGGTCAGCCACCTGCTTCGGTGAACTGCCCTGCCCGTCCAGCACCTGAAGCTTCACGCCCATCTCTTTTGCGGCTTTTACCGCCGTGCGCTGCATGTGAACTTCAAACGGCATGGCCAGGTTTGGCGTACTGAACACAATTTGCTCGTTTTCGGCGAGGGCGGCCCCGGACGTCATGGCGATGAGGGCGGCTACGATCAGTTTTTTCATTATTATGTCTCTCTGTGTAGGGTTGTGGTGTTTAGAGGACGATCTCGCGCTGGCTACGCAGTGACTCCAGCGCTTTATCCGCGAGGTACAGCGCACGTTCACCATCATCGCCGCTGCAGTCAGGCACCGCTTCGCCGCGCAGGACCGCAACAAAGTGTTCCCATTCCGCGGCGTAAGCGGATTTGTAGCGCTGCAGGAAGAAGTGTTCCGGCAGCGCGCTGGTGCAGCCCTGTTTGCCGTAGTGCTGCACCTGGTTTTCAAGAATGTTGCCCGCGCAAAGCAGCCCTTCGGAGCCGTGCAGTTCCAGGCGCTGGTCGTAGCCGTAAGATGAACGGCGGCTGTTAACGATGGTCGCCATCGCGCCGGAGGCATATTTCAGAACGATAAACGCGGTATCGATGTCCCCCGCCTCGCCAATCGCCGGATCCACCAGGTTGCTGCCCTGGGCATACACCGACACCGGCTCTTCGCCCATGATGAAGCGCGCCATGTCAAAGTCATGAATGGTCATATCGCGGAACATGCCGCCGGAGACGCGCACGTACTCCGCAGGCGGCCGAGACGGGTCGCGGGAAACGATCAGCAGCGATTCCGGCTTGCCGATGCGACCGGCCTGCACGTCGGTTTTCACGCGGCGGAACTGCGGGTCAAAGCGGCGGTTAAAGCCGATAAACAGCGGCACGTCGTACTCTTTGACCACCTTCAGGCAGTCGCGCACGCGGGCGAGGTCGAGGTGTACCGGCTTTTCACAGAAGATGGCCTTGCCGTGGCGGGCGGCCATTTCAATCAGGTCCGCGTGGGTATCGGTGGCAGAGGCGATCAGCACGGCGTGAACGTTAGGGTCGGTCATCGCTTCATCCAGGCTCTGCTGGCGGGCCTGATACTGCGTGGCGAGGCGGGTGGCAAATTCCTGATTCGGGTCAACCACGGACCAGAGCGTGGTCGCGCCGTGGCTGGCGATGTTAGCTGCATGTACCTGGCCAATTCGGCCAGCGCCCAGTAAAGCAATGTTAAACATAACGGCTCCCGGTGTTGGTGAATGCTGTGAACTAACGACTCTATAAATAAAACATTTATTTCATTTTTATAAATAGTGAAAATTATGTTTTTGAGTGCGGGTTAACACTTTTGAGATGAATGAGATAAATTTTGTTATCAATCTCACAACACAGATGAACGTGCGGCAACTCCCCTCACCCCGGCCCTCTCCCTCAGGGAGAGGGAGTAAAAAACCACACCGAGCCGTCCCCTCTCCCTGAGGGAGAGGGTTAGGATGAGGGGAAAACAAAAATGAAATGAAAATTTCGTTACTTCGGGAAAACTCAATACTGACGGGCTTTTTTCACCTGCGACTGCGTTTGCTCCGCGGCCTCACGCACGGCAGACGACTCTGCCACCTGCGCATCACCGGTTCGCCACCATGAGGCGTAGTCGTGGGTCATGGTCTTCGGCAGCACCTTGATGTCCAGCAGCGTCGGGCCCGGATGCGCCCGGGACGCCTCCAGCGCCGCCAGCAGGCTTTGCTCATCGTTCACCCGCCACGCGCGGCAGCCGTAGCTCTCCGCGTTTTGCGCAAAATCGACCTTCACCAGCGGCCCGTCAAGCCGTCCGGTTTCCGGGTTGCGATGGCGGTTTTCCGTGCCAAAGCTGCCCATGCCGTGCCCCATCTGCAGGTTGTTAATGCAGCCGAAGCTGGCGTTATCAAACAGCAGAACGGTGACCTTAATGCCCTCCTGAACGGCGGTTTGCAGCTCGGAGTGGAGCATCATGTAGGAGCCATCCCCCACCATGGCGTATACCGGCAGCCCGGGTCGGGCGAGCTTCGCGCCGATGGCTGCCGCAATCTCGTAGCCCATGCAGGAGTAACCGTACTCCAGGTGATAGCTGTCCGGCGTTTTGACCTGCCAGAGGCGCTGTAAATCCCCCGGCAGCGAACCTGCCGCCCCCACCACGATGGCGTTATCTTCCACATACTGGTTGATGAGCCCCAGCACCCGCGTCTGGGTCAGGCGGGTATTGAGCGCCTCGCCGTATTCCGCCAGCTGCGCGTCCAGGTGCCCCGCCACTTCGGGCGCGTCGTCAGGACGCCACTGGCGATCCCACAGGCGACGGCACTCGTCGCGCCAGGCGGATTTCGCCTCAGCGATCGCCTCTCCCCAGCCGCTGCGGTAATCACCAAGCGCGTGGGTCAATGCCTCGAGCCCGGTTTGAGCGTCGGCAATCAGCGCCGTGGCGTCCAGCTTCAGGGCGTCAAACTCGGCCACGTTCAGCAGCAGGAATTCCACGTCCGGATGGGAAAAGAGCGCCTTGGAGCCGGTGGTAAAATCGGTCAGGCGCGTGCCGATGCCGATCACCAGGTCGGCCTGCGGCGCGAGCTGGTTGGCCGCCATCCCGCCCGTCACCCCTACGCCACCGAGGTTAAGTGGGTGGTCACTTACCAGCGCCCCCTTTCCGGCCTAGGTTTCGGCAAACGGCAGCTGCAGCGTCTCGACAAAGTCGCGAAACGCCTCATGCGCGCCGGAATAGCGTACGCCGCCGCCGCACACCACCAGCGGGCGATGCTTGCGGGCGATCAGCGCCCGCGCCTGCGCCAGACGCTGCGGATCGGGCGGACGACGCTCGATGTGGTGCACGCGACGCGCGAAGAAGCTCAGCGGGTAATCCCACGCTTCCCCCTGCACGTCCTGCGGGAGGCAAATCGTCACCGCACCGGTATCTGCCGGGTCAGTAAGCGTTCGCATCGCGCTGAGCATCGCGCTCATGAGTTGCTCCGGGCGGTTAATGCGGTCCCAGTAGCGGGAGACCGGACGGAAGCAGTCGTTGGTGCTAATGCTGAGATCGTGATACTGCTCGATCTGCTGCAGCACCGGGTCCGGCTGGCGGCTGGCGTAGATATCGCCCGGAAGCAGCAGCAGCGGGATGCGGTTCGCCGTAGCGGTTGCCGCGGCCGTGACCATATTGGCGGCGCCCGGCCCGACGGAGGAGGTGACGGCAAAGATGCGCTGACGGCGGTGCTGTTTGGCAAATCCCGTCGCCATATGGGCGATGCCCTGCTCGTTGCAGCCCTGCATCACCTGCAGATGGCCGGGATCCTGCTCCAGCGCCTGGCCGATACCCAGCACGTTGCCGTGCCCAAAGATCGTCGCCACACCCTCCACGAAGGGCGTTTCGTTGCCGTCAACGCTGACGTACTGTTGATTCAGGAACCGGACCAGCGCCTGGGCCATGGTCATACGTTCGGTTTGCATAAAATCTCCTGTCAGCCCAGCGTCGGCATGGAGAACGCAGCGCCTGTCTCCTGCTGCATTTCCGGCCAGCGCGCGGTGATGGTTTTCATTCGGGTGTAGAAGCGCACGCCGTCGTTGCCGTGGACGTTGAGCGCACCGAAGATGGAGCGCTTCCAGCCGCCGAAACTGTGGAATGCCATCGGCACCGGGATTGGCACGTTGACCCCCACCATGCCCGCCTGCACCTCTTCGCAGAAGCGGCGCGCGCAGCCACCGTCGCGGGTGAAGATTGCCGAGCCATTACCATATTCATGGCGGTTAATCAGGTCCACCGCGCTGGCGTAATCTGCTACGCGCACCACAGAAAGCACCGGACCAAAAATCTCTTCTTTATAGATGGTCATCTCCGGGGTGACGTTATCGAACAGCGTCGGCCCAACGAAGTAGCCCTGCTCGTGCCCCTTCACGCTGAAGCCGCGACCGTCCACGCGAAGTTTTGCCCCCTGCGACTCGCCGCTGTCGATGTAGCCCAGCACCTTGCTGCGGTGCGCGGAGGAGATGAGCGGCCCCATTTCGTTTTCCGGCGACTTGTCCAGGCCCGGCCCGACGCGCAGCGCGGCAATCTGTTTTTCCAGCCGGGCGCAGAGGTCATCGGCGGTGTTATCCCCCACCGCCAGCACCACCGAGAGCGCCATGCAGCGCTCGCCCGCCGCGCCGTAGGCCGCGCCCATGATGGCGTTGGTCGCCATCTCCATGTCGGCATCCGGCATTAAAATGCAGTGGTTTTTCGCACCGCCCAGCGCCTGACAGCGCTTACCGTGGGCGGACGCGGTCTGGTAAATGTATTCGGCAATCGGCGTGGAGCCGACAAAGCTCACCGCCTGCACCCGCGGGTCGGTCAGGAGCACGTCAACGGACTCTTTATCGCCCTGCACCACGTTGAAGACGCCGTCCGGCAGGCCGGCCTCTTTCAGCAGCTGCGCCAGCGCGAGCGCCAGAGAAGGGTCTTTTTCCGACGGTTTCAGCACGAAGGTATTCCCGGTCGCCAGCGCAATCGGGAACATCCACATCGGCACCATCGCCGGGAAGTTAAACGGCGTGATCCCGGCGCAGACGCCGAGCGGCTGCATCAGCGAGTGGCTGTCGACGCCGGTCCCGACGTTCGCCGAGTGTTCGCCCTTTTGCAGATGCGGAATGCCGCAGGCAAACTCCACCACTTCCAGGCCGCGGGTCAGTTCGCCCACCGCGTCGGAGAAGACCTTACCGTGCTCTTCGCTGATGAGGCGGGCAAGGCGATCCATGTTCTCTTCCAGCAGCGCTTTGAAGCGGAACATCACGCGCGCGCGCTTAAGCGGAGCATGACGCGCCCACGCCGGAAACGCCTGCTGCGCGGCGGCAATCGCCTGCTCCGTTTCCTGTGCCGTACTCATCACCACCTGGCGGATCTGCTCGCCGGTGGCCGGGTTGAAGATCGCCTGAACGCGCTGGCCTGAACCGGTGACACATTCGCCGTGAATAAAATTCGCTACCGTCTCCATCCTTAACCTCTCGCTGTTGATACGTGACTGTGACCTGAACACTGTGTACTGAACACTATATATGAAACAAATATTCCATTTTAAGTTGAAATAAAATAAATGATGATTATTGTGATCAAGGATGGATTTTTATGTTAACAGCCAGCACCACTGACGCCGCGTGCGCTATTAAGGGTTCTCGGGCGAGGAAATGACTGAATCTTCTGTTTCATTTTTGCTGCCAGATGGATGGCCGACATTTAAAAGACGCGGTTTTGCGTTTAGAATCATATGACTGTATTTGGGGGATAACATGACGACAGCAACCAGCCTGAACGAACTGCAGCAGCAAATCCGCGATCGCTACGATAGCCTGAGCAAGAGGCTGCAGCAGGTCTCCCGCTACGTGCTGGACAACACCAACAGCGTGGCGTTTGATACGGTTGCCGTCATTGCCGAGCGCGCCGACGTGCCGCCCTCGACGCTGATCCGCTTTGCCAACGCCTTTGACTTCACCGGCTTCAACGAAATGAAACAGCTGTTTCGCATGAACCTGGTGGAGGAGACCGCCAGCTACAGCGACCGCGCCCGGCTGTTCCGCGAGATGGAGAGCGAGGCCGTGCCGGAAACGCCGCTCGATATACTGCAGGAGTTTGCCCGCTCGAACGCGCAGGCGCTGCAGCAGCTGGCCGCCCGCGCCGAGCCGGAGATGCTGGAGCGCGCGGTACAGCTGCTGGCCGACGCCGATACCATCTACATTGCCGGACTGCGCCGCTCCTTTAGCGTCGCTGCCTATCTCACCTATGCCCTGAGCCACCTCGAGTGCCGCCCTATCCTGCTCGACGGCATGGGCGGGATGCTGCGCGAGCAAATCAGCCGCATTAAGGCGCGCGACATCGTGGTGTCGATAAGCTTCTCGCCGTACGCGGAAGAGACGGTGATGGTCAGCGAAACCGCCGCCAGCGTTGGCGCGCGGCAGATTGTGATTACGGACAGCCAGATAAGCCCGCTGGCGACGTTCAGCGATCTCTGCTTTGTGGTGAAAGAGGCGCAGGTGGACGCGTTTCGGTCTCAGTCGGCGACGCTGTGCCTGGTGCAGTCGCTGGTGGTGGCGCTGGCGTATCGGTTGGGAGAAGGGAAATAAGGAATCGGTCTTAATGCTTTCCTTAATCATAAACGGTTGGATCTATCAGGGATAAAATGTGAAAAAAATTTTATGGGTGAAATTCGGCTGGTCAGAATATTATCGGGGTGGACCGGTTAATGGTAATTTTGGTTGGCTAAATGAAAATAAAAAATACGAGCGACGGGGTCACGAGGCGTTCAACTTTGAACCTGCACCTGATGGCACTTATTATTGTTATGTTCCGCCACAAGCAAAACATTATGCCCCTTTAAACGAAGACCCGCACGGATGGACAGTTATTTGTCTTGCGAAAAATCCTCGACGCGCCGGGATCCACATTGTTGGATGATATGAAGATGCAACGTTGCACGGAAAATGGCTTGTTCCGCCTGACAATGAGATAAAAAAAGCGGGGGATATTAACGTATCTTATAGTGACAGGTCATACTGTATTTCAGCCCAGAAAGCCTATTTTATTCCTCCCGACAAACGAAACGCTCCGTTCTCCGATCCCTCCATAAAACAAGGGAAATATTCCTTTCTCGAAGGACCTGGGGTGGAAATCAACGACAATAAGATACGCGTACTTAACTTGCTGAATCAACGGATGGAAAAAATCTCTCCCTTTGCCATCCTTAATCCAAACGATATTAACTCTCCCGACCCTGAACTTAATACAATCGATCCCTTAACGGGATTCGGTACTCCAGAACATAGGAAACGTGTCGAAAAGCGCGCCGAAGATATCGTCATTACACATTACGAGAAAAAAGGTTTTACCTGCAAACGTATGACGCATCTGCCCTGCGGCTATGATTTCTCATTCACGAAAGGTGAAGAGGAGAGACATATTGAAGTTAAAGGCACATCAAGCTCAACCCCGCAATTTTTCCTTACACGGAATGAACATTTGAAGGGAATGCAATCTAATTCAAAATGGCGTCTGGCAATGGTGACTTCTGCCCTTTCTGAATCGCCGAACTTAATTGAATATACTGCCCGCGACCTGAAACGCGTATTTGAGCTTGAACCTTATGTTTATATTGGAAGATTTCTTCCCACAGTAAAGGAATAATGAAACTATTCTTTAGACATAAAAAACCCTCTAAGAAACAGAGGGTTTTTTAGAACGTTAAAAAATTTTAACCGCGTTTATTCCCACTCAATCGTAGCCGGTGGCTTACCGCTGATGTCATACACCACGCGGGAAATGCCGTTCACTTCGTTGATAATGCGGTTAGACACGCGGCCCAGGAAGTCATACGGCAGGTGCGCCCAGTGCGCGGTCATGAAGTCGATGGTTTCCACCGCACGCAGGGAAACAACCCAGTCGTACTTACGGCCATCGCCCATCACGCCGACGGAGCGAACCGGCAGGAACACGGTGAACGCCTGGCTTACCTTGTTGTACAGATCAGCTTTGTGCAGCTCTTCGATGAAGATCGCGTCCGCGCGACGCAGCAGGTCGCAGTACTCTTTCTTCACTTCACCCAGCACGCGCACGCCCAGACCCGGACCCGGGAACGGGTGACGGTAGAGCATGTCGTACGGCAGACCCAGTTCCAGACCGATCTTACGCACTTCGTCTTTGAACAGCTCGCGCAGCGGTTCAACCAGGCCCATCTTCATCTCTTTCGGCAGGCCGCCCACGTTGTGGTGAGATTTGATGACGTGTGCTTTACCGGTGGCGGAGGCCGCAGATTCGATCACGTCAGGGTAGATGGTACCCTGCGCCAGCCACTTCACGTCGTCCAGCTTCAGCGCTTCTTCGTCGAACACTTCCACGAACACGCGACCGATGATCTTACGTTTCGCTTCCGGATCGTTCTCGCCTTTCAGCGCGTCCAGGAAGCGCTGCTCGCCTTCCACGTGAACGATGTTCAGACCGAAGTGGTCGCCGAACATGTCCATAACCTGCTGGGCTTCGTTCAGGCGCAGCAGGCCGTTGTCCACGAAGACGCAGGTCAGGTTTTTGCCGATAGCGCGGTGCAGCAGCATCGCGGTCACGGAGGAGTCCACGCCGCCGGAGAGGCCGAGGATCACTTTGTCATCGCCAACCTGCTGGCGGATACGCTCAACGGCGTCGTCGATGATTTTTGCCGGGGTCCACAGGGCTTCACACTGGCAGATGTCGCGCACGAAGCGCTCCAGCATGCGCATACCCTGACGGGTGTGGGTCACTTCCGGGTGGAACTGCACGCCGTAGAAGCGTTTTTCTTCGTTCGCCATGATGGCAAACGGGCAGCTCTCGGTGCTGGCAACGGTCACGAAGTCAGACGGGATAGCGGTGACTTTGTCGCCGTGGCTCATCCACACGTCCAGCAGCGGTTTGCCGTCTGCGGTCAGGGAGTCTTCGATACCGCGCACCAGCGCGCTGTCGTTAACCACTTCAACCTGCGCATAGCCGAACTCGCGCTCGCTGGAGCCTTCTACGTGGCCGCCCAGCTGCATTGCCATGGTCTGCATACCGTAGCAAACGCCGAATACCGGCACGCCAGCTTCGAATACGTACTGCGGCGCGCGCGGGCTGTTTTCTTCGGTGGTGCTTTCCGGGCCGCCGGACAGGATGATGCCGCTTGGATTGAATTCGCGAATCTGTGCTTCCGTGACATCCCACGCCCACAGTTCACAGTAAACGCCCAGTTCACGCACGCGACGCGCCACCAGCTGAGTGTACTGAGAACCAAAGTCCAGGATGAGAATGCGATGTTTATGAATGTTTTCCGTCATTGACGCTAATTCCGAGGCAAGTGAAACAAAAACAGAGCGCCCGGCAGAAGCCGGGCGCGGAAATTAATCAGGAGCCCAGACGGTAGTTCGGGGACTCTTTGGTGATCGTCACGTCGTGAACGTGGCTCTCCTGGATACCCGCACCGCTGATGCGTACGAATTCCGCTTTAGTACGCAGCAGGTCAATGGTACCACAGCCGGTCAGACCCATACAGGAGCGCAGGCCGCCCATCTGCTGGTGAATGATCTCTTTCAGACGGCCTTTATAGGCAACGCGACCTTCGATACCTTCCGGCACCAGTTTGTCAGCGGCGTTATCGGTCTGGAAGTAACGGTCAGAGGAACCTTTGGACATCGCGCCCAGGGAGCCCATACCGCGGTAAGATTTGTAAGAACGGCCCTGGTAGAGTTCGATTTCACCCGGGGATTCTTCGGTACCGGCCAGCATGGAGCCTACCATCACCGCCGCTGCGCCCGCAGCGATCGCTTTCGCGATGTCGCCAGAGAAGCGGATACCGCCGTCAGCAATAACCGGAATACCGGTGCCTTCCAGCGCTTCAACCGCGTCAGACACCGCGGTGATCTGCGGAACGCCCACGCCGGTCACGATGCGCGTGGTACAGATAGAGCCAGGGCCGATACCCACTTTCACCGCGCTGCAGCCAGCGTCAGCCAGCGCGCGAGCGCCTGCGCCAGTGGCTACGTTACCGCCGATGATCTGCAGGTCAGGGTATTTGGCACGGGTATCACGGATACGCTGCAGCACGCCTTCGGAGTGGCCGTGAGAGGAGTCAATCAGCAGGACGTCAACGCCCGCGGCAACCAGCGCGTCAACGCGCTCTTCGTTACCGGCACCTGCGCCAACCGCAGCGCCAACGCGTAGACGGCCATGCTCGTCTTTACAGGCGTTAGGCTTACGTTCTGCTTTCTGGAAATCTTTAACGGTGATCATGCCGCGCAGGTGGAAGTTGCTGTCAACAACCAGCGCTTTTTCAACGCGTTTTTCGTGCATTTTTGCCAGCACCACGTCGCGGGTTTCACCTTCGCGAACGGTAACCAGACGCTCTTTTGGCGTCATGTACACGCTGACAGGCTGGTTCAGGTCAGTCACGAAACGCACGTCACGACCGGTGATGATGCCCACCAGTTCGTTCTCTTCGGTCACCACCGGGTAACCGGCGAAGCCGTTACGCTCGGTCAGGGCTTTCACTTCGTGCAGGGTGGTGGTTGGCAGAACGGTCTGTGGATCGGACACGATGCCGGATTCATGTTTCTTCACGCGGCGAACTTCTTCTGCCTGACGTTCGATAGACATATTTTTGTGAATAAAGCCAATGCCACCTTCCTGTGCCAGGGCAATTGCCAGGCGCGCTTCAGTCACGGTGTCCATTGCCGCAGAGAGCATAGGAATGTTCAGGCGAATGGTTTTCGTCAACTGCGTGCTGAGATCGGCAGTATTCGGCAGAACGGTGGAATGAGCGGGAACGAGGAGGACGTCGTCAAACGTCAGTGCTTCTTTAGCGATACGTAGCATGGGCAATATCTCTGACCTGGGTGGTTAAATATTGCCGTGGCATTATACAGAGCGTAACCGATTGCATCTACACTTTTTTATAAAAAAGCTTGCGATTGCCTCTCAGCAGGTTACTATCGACTGAATAACTTGCTGATTTAGAATTTGATCCCGCTCACATGTTATCCTCTCAATCCCCCTCAATTTATACCGTCAGCCGCCTTAATCAGACGGTGCGTTTGCTGCTTGAGCAGGAAATGGGGCAGGTCTGGATCAGCGGTGAAATCTCTAACTTCACGCAGCCCTCCTCCGGCCACTGGTACTTTACGCTAAAAGACGATACCGCCCAGGTGCGCTGTGCGATGTTCCGCAACAGCAACCGCCGCGTGACGTTCCGTCCACAGCACGGCCAGCAGGTTCTGGTGCGCGCCAATATCACCCTCTATGAGCCGCGCGGTGATTATCAGATTATCGTCGAGAGCATGCAGCCTGCGGGCGAAGGTCTGCTGCAGCAGAAGTACGAACAGTTAAAGGCTAAGCTCTCGGAAGAGGGACTTTTCGACCAGCAGTTCAAAAAGCCGCTGCCCTCGCCTGCCCACTGCGTGGGGGTCATCACCTCGAAAACCGGTGCGGCACTGCACGATATTTTGCACGTTCTGAAGCGTCGCGACCCTTCCCTGCCCGTCATTATCTACCCGACCGCCGTGCAGGGTGACGATGCGCCGGGGCAGATTGTGCGCGCCATTGAGCTGGCGAACGCGCGTCAGGAGTGCGACGTCTTAATCGTCGGACGCGGCGGCGGCTCGCTGGAAGACTTGTGGAGCTTTAACGAAGAGCGCGTGGCGCGGGCAATCTTTGCCAGCCTTATCCCCGTGGTGAGCGCCGTCGGCCACGAAACGGACGTGACGATCGCCGATTTTGTCGCGGATCTCCGCGCGCCGACGCCGTCCGCGGCGGCAGAGGTGGTCAGCCGCAACCAGCTGGAGCTGCTGCGTCAGATCCAGAGCGGCCAGCAGCGTCTTGAAATGGCGATGGACTACTACCTCGCCAACCGGACCCGGTGCTTTACCCAGCTTCATCACCGTCTACAGCAGCAGCACCCGCAGCTGCGCCTGGCGCGTCAGCAGACCGTGCTGGAGCGCCTGCGCCAGCGCATGAACGTGGCGATGGACACCCAGATCAAGCGCGCGGTGTCGCGCCAGCAGCGCGTGACGCAGCGTCTGAACCAGCAGAACCCGCAGCCGAAAATTTATCGTGCGCAAACGCGGATTCAGCAGCTTGAGTACCGTCTGGCGGAAACTCTCCGCGCGCGACTGAGCGCCACCCGCGAACGCTTTGGCAATGCGGTGACCCACCTTGAAGCGGTCAGCCCTCTCTCCACGCTGGCGCGCGGCTATAGCGTGACGACGGCAACGGACGGCAAGGTGCTGAAGCAAACCAAACAGGTGAGTACCGGCGATGTGCTGACGACGCGTCTGTCGGACGGCTGGGTAGAAAGCGAAGTGAAATCAATTAAACCGGTGAAAAAGACGCGTCAGCGTAAAACCGGATAATTCTTCGCCGGTTACTTACTATACTGCTGCTATTCCCTTTTTCAATAAGGAGAGCAGCATGCCCCATCTTCATAGCGTTATTCCCCCGTATATTCTTCGTCGTATTATCGAAAGCGGTTCCGAACCGCAGCAGCGCTGTGCCCGCCAGACCTTAACCCACGTCCAGACGCTGATGGCCCATATGCCGGGCAAATCCGCCGCGCCGCACGTGAATAAAGCCGGACAGCTGGAGCGCGATATCTACGATGCGAAACAGACCCAGGAGCTTCCGGGTACGCAGGTGCGTTATGAAGGTCAGCCGTCGAACGGCGATGTGGCGGTGGACGAAGCGTACGAGTATTTGGGTATTACCCATGATTTCTTCTGGAAGGAATATCAGCGCGATTCGCTCGATAACAAAGGGCTTATTTTAACCGGCACCGTTCACTACGGTCGGGAATATCAGAACGCCTTCTGGAACGGCCAGCAGATGGTATTTGGCGACGGCGACGGGGAAATATTTAACCGTTTTACCATCGCCATAGACGTCGTGGCGCATGAGCTGAGCCACGGCGTGACCGAGACCGAAGCCGGGCTTATCTACTTTGAGCAGTCCGGCGCGCTGAACGAGTCGCTGTCGGACGTGTTTGGCTCGCTGGTGAAACAGTACCATCTGAAGCAAACCGCCGAGAAAGCAGACTGGCTGATTGGTGAAGGGCTGCTGGCAAAAGGCATCAACGGCAAAGGGCTGCGCTCGATGTCTGAACCGGGCACCGCCTACAACGATCCGCTGCTCGGCAAAGACCCGCAGCCTGCACACATGAAGGATTTCATTAAAACGCGCGAGGATAACGGCGGCGTGCATCTGAACTCCGGTATTCCCAACCGGGCATTTTATCTGGCCGCGACGGCGATTGGCGGCTACGCCTGGGAAAAAGCGGGTTATGCCTGGTACGACACGGTTTGCGATCGCAATCTGGCGCAGGATGCGGATTTTGAGGCCTTCGCAAAACTGACGGTAGCACACGGAGAAAAACGCTCCGGCGGTGACGTTGGGGCGGCCATAAAACAAGCCTGGGAACAGGTGGGAGTGCTGTAAATGCAGGTTCCGGAACTGACGGATGACGCCGTGGTTGAGCTGGCCCGGGAAGGCGGCGTCGCTTTTATTCCCAAGCTGAGCGGCCAGCGCACCATCGCGCTCTCCTCGCTCAATGAGGCCCAGCGCCAGCGTCTGGTGAGCATCCTGGAGCAGGCCTTTCCGCGCGGTCAGCCGCCGGGACAGGCCTCGTCACCCGGCAGCGGCGACCAGCGCTATTTCCGCATCCAGATTATCTGGACCGGGCAAAATCAGGCGCACTACGCCGATATCATCGTGCTGGTACCGGAGCAGGAAGCGCCCGAGTCGCTGGTCGAGCTGTGGCAGAAAGGCGAAGGCTGCGTGTGCGATTAACCTTCGGCCCGAACAAACTCCACGCGTTTTTTAGAGATAAGACCGTGGCCGTTCTGGCAGAAGTAGTCCACTGCCCCGCAGGCTTTTAAGACCTGGAGTGGCTGATGGCACTCCGGGCAGCGGGCTTCAAGCGCAATATCCTTATTACAGCTCTCGCAGTGTGCCATCCCGTTCAGGGGCTCAAGCGGTGCCTGGCAATCCGGGCAGGTAATCGTCATGGTGACTCCTTAAAAGCATTCTGGTCTGCGATCATTTTACCACGTCGCGTTCAGTGCGGGCCACGCAGCTGTTGCTGTAACGCCAGCAGCAGTTCCACTTCCGCTATCCTGCGGCGCGTCGTGCGGCTCACCTCGTGCGGATCCCGTTCAAAAAGACTGCTGGTGCCCAGAATATGCCCGGCAAGACAGTGCTCGTAGAGTGTCCCGGGAATATGCCAGCGCTGAATATCCTTACCCTCAATCAGCTCAAGCACATCCTCCGCGCCGCGCCGGTCGTGGCTGATGATGCGCCCGTCGCGCAAACAGAGCCGTAATCCTTTTTGCCCGCCCGCGGGTCCCGCGTATTTGTTCAGCCAGATATCCACCGGCACGCCGCTGATGCGGCCCTGAATATGCGCCTCGCCCTCCGCCGTGGACATGTCGCCTTTTGCGATAGCGCGGCCCAGGCGGTCTTTAGCCGTGACGACCTGCAGGGTCATATCATCACTTCCGCCCAGATAACGCACCGTTTCGCGCAGCATCGCCAGCACGTGCGTACCGATATCCAGAATCACGCCGTCCGGGTGGCGAAGCGTACGCGCGTCCGGCTCGCCGGTGGCAAAGTTAAGCGCGATGGGTTCCCCTGCGGCGTTATATCCGCTCGGCTCCTGCAAAAAGCCGTCGATTTTGACGATGTCAGAGACGCTGCCAACCAGCGACCGCTTTACCGTTTCGATGCGCGCCATCCAGTGATCGAGCGCCAGCACGCGGGAAGCAGCGTCGGGGTTTGCCAGCAGCGCGTTGAGCTTTTCGATTTGGGGAAGCGTGGCGACGATCGGTTTTTCAATCACAATCCGCGGAACGGCCGAGGCTATGGCCTGTTCCAGCACCTCGAGGTGGTGCAGCGATGCGGTGGTAATAAAGAGAGTATCAAGCGGTACGGCGAGAAGTTCCGTAAGCGAAGCGCAGCGCGTGACGCCTTCAGGCTGCCTGGTGGGGAGAACATCAAATCCAAAACAATGAACCGCGTGACCATAAAGGCGACGTAAGGCGGGCAGATACGCGGTTTCCACGACCGCACCAAGACCGACAAATCCTAACTGCATAGTTTCACCTCAGGGAATCGATGCCGGGGCATAACGCCGCCCCGGCAAGCCCGAGGTTTATGAGGCGTTAGCAGCCGGTTTAGTCTGCGCATTTTCCAGCATGCGACGTACCGGAACAATGAGGACGATCAGTACCGCGGCACAAATCAGCAGTGCGACGGAGCAGCGCGCAAAGAGATCCGGCAGCATATCCAGCTGGTCGGCCTTCACGTGGCCGCCAATCAGACCCGCCGCCAGGTTACCCAGCGCGCTCGCACAGAACCACAGCCCCATCATCTGGCCGCGCATTCTCTCCGGCGCCAGCAGCGTCATGGTCGCCAGGCCAATCGGGCTGAGACACAGCTCGCCGAGCGTCAGCATCAGGATGCTGCCCACCAGCCAGAACGGCGACACGCCCGCCCCACCGCTGCTCAGCACGTTCTGTGCCGCCAGCATCATCAGGCCAAAGCCCGCTGCGGCACACAGGATACCGATAACAAACTTGGTGATGCTGCTCGGACGAATGTTCATGCTCGCCAGCTTCGGCCACGCCCAGCTAAACACCGGTGCCAGCAGGATGATGAACAGGGCGTTGATCGACTGGAACCACACCGCCGGGATTTCGAAATCGCCGATCATGCGGTTAGTGTAGTCGTTGGCAAACAGGTTGAACGAGGTTGGCTTCTGCTCGAACGCGGACCAGAAGAACGCCGCGGAGATCAGCAGAATAAAGCAGACCAGCAGTCTGGCGCGCTCTTTACGGTTCAGTCCTGCAAAAACAAACAGATAAATAAAGTAGAGGGCAACGGATGCCGCAATCACGTAGACCAGCACGCTGGCTACCGCGACCGGGTTAATCACAATCACACCCTGCGCAATCAGCGTCACGATCGTTGCCACGCCTGCCGCCAGCGCCAGCAGCCAGGCGCCCACGCCGTTACGCTTCACCACCGGGCTGTTCCAGGTGGAGTCGAGGCCGACTTCGCCGTCATAGCGTTTCATTGCCGGAACGGCAAACACGCGGAAGATAATCAGCGCCACCAGCATCCCGATACCGCCAATACCAAAGCCCCAGTGCCAGCCGTGGGTTTTGATCAGCCAGCCGGAAATCAGCGGGGCAATGAACGAGCCCATGTTGATGCCCATATAGAACAGCGAGAAACCGCCGTCACGGCGCGCGTCGCCTTTTTTATACAGGGTACCGACCATTACCGAGATACAGGTCTTAAACAGCCCGGAGCCGAGCACGATGAACATCAGGCCGATAAAGAACAGGTTATTGCCCATGATGGCCGAGAGCGCAATCGACAGGTGACCGAGCGCAATCAGGATCGAACCGTACCAGACGGCTCTCTGCTGGCCGAGCCAGTTATCCGCCAGCCAGCCGCCCGGCAGCGCGGCCAGGTACATGGTGCCGGCAAAGATACCGACAATCGCCGAGGCGTTTTCACGCGCCAGGCCCATCCCGCCGTCATAGACGGTGGCGGCCATAAACAGGATCAGTAACGGACGAATGCCGTAAAACGAGAAACGCTCCCACATCTCGGTGAAGAACAGGGAACCGAGCGGATACGGGTGGCCGAAGAACGTTCGGCTTTCTTTTTGATTAACAGAGGATTGCATAATTCTCCCGAAAGGTATGTCGTCGTGCTTGTAAACACCAGCAGGTACGCCGGCCAGTTACGTATCTGGCCGATTTTTTTACATGCGGCGAAAAGTTGGTTAACCATTTGATAACCAGGCGCTAGTTTTGTCTAGTACCGGACCCTGGACTTTAAGATGAAAATTCGACGATTGTCTACTTTCTTAGATTTAAACTTGGTTAAAAGTGAATAGTGATTGACTTCACACAGAGAAAACCGGCGGTATGAATGGGCAAAAAAAAGCCCGCGAGAGTCGCGGGCTTTCGCGCGTTCAGCAAAGCTTATTTGCTTTTCTTAATGTGCTTAATCAGACGCTTACGCTTGCGCATCTGGTTCGGCGTCAGGGTGTTGCGCTTGTTGGCGAACGGGTTTTCCCCTTCCTTGAACTGGATACGGATAGGCGTGCCCATCACGTCCAGCGATTTACGGAAGTAGTTCATCAGGTAGCGCTTGTAGGAATCCGGCAGGTCTTTCACCTGGTTGCCGTGGATCACCACGATTGGCGGGTTATAACCACCGGCGTGGGCGTATTTCAGCTTCACGCGACGGCCGCGCACCAGCGGCGGCTGATGGTCTTCCGCAGCCATATTCATGATACGGGTCAGCATGGCGGTGCTCTGACGACGGGTGGAGCTGTCGTAAGCTTCGCGCACGGATTCGAACAGGTTACCCACGCCGCTGCCGTGCAGCGCAGAGATGAAGTGTACGCGAGCAAAGTCGATAAAGCCCAGACGGAAGTCGAGGGTCTCTTTCACCTGCTCACGCACTTCATTGCTCAGGCCATCCCATTTGTTGACCACGATAACCAGTGAGCGCCCACTATTGAGGATAAAGCCGAGCAGAGAGAGGTCCTGATCGGAGATCCCTTCGCGCGCGTCGATAACCAGCAGCACGACGTTGGCATCTTCAATCGCCTGCAGGGTTTTGATAACGGAGAATTTTTCCACCACATCGGTGATTTTCCCGCGCTTACGCACCCCGGCGGTGTCGATGAGGACATACTCACGCTCATCGCGCTGCATCGGGATGTAGATACTGTCGCGGGTGGTGCCCGGCATATCGTAAACGACCACGCGCTCTTCACCCAGAATACGGTTAGTAAGTGTAGACTTACCTACGTTTGGACGACCCACGATGGCCAGCTTGATCGGCAGATCCTGCGGGTTGAAGTCGTCTTCAGGCTCTTCTTCTTCGCCCGCTTCGCCGTCTTCGAACTGCGCCCAGTATTCCGCGTCTTCGTCCACCTCTTCCGGCGGGTTCACTTCGTCAACCCACGGCAGCAGAACGGTTTCCAGCAGGCTGGTGACGCCACGGCCATGCGATGCCGCGATAGGGTAGATCTCACCCAGACCCAGTGACCAGAAATCTGCGATGGCCTGATCGGCATCGATGCCGTCGGTTTTGTTCGCCACCAGGAAGGTTGGCTTTTCGCGTGAACGCAGGTGTTTAGCGATAGCTGAGTCCGCCGGCATCAGGCCAGCGCGCGCGTCCACCATGAACAACACCACGTCCGCTTCTTCAATCGCCAGCAGCGACTGTTCCGCCATGCGGGTTTCCACGCCGTCTTCTGTGCCGTCAATACCACCGGTATCAATACAGATGAACTCGCGTCCTTCCACCTCTGCACGACCGTACTTACGGTCACGCGTCAGCCCCGGGAAATCCGCAACCAGCGCATCACGGGTGCGTGTTAAACGGTTAAAAAGAGTGGATTTTCCAACGTTAGGGCGCCCGACAAGCGCGACCACAGGTACCATGTTTGAAGCCTCATAAAATTCAAAATAACGTCGCTTTCGCGGCGTTTTTAAAAATGTCAAAACGGCTCCTGAGTGAACAGGAGCCGTTTAGTATACTACAACCGCCGGGTAATTAACGCGTGATCGCGTACAGCGTGCCGTCTTTTGCCTGAATCAGCAGTTTGCCGTCGGCCACGACCGGGTCGGTCAGGAAACCAGAGCTGTCGACTTTTTGCTGTGCAACAAAGCGGCCATTATCCGGATCGATCCAGTGCATATACCCTTCGCTGTCGCCCACAACCAGGCTACCGTTGTACAGCGCTGGCGCAGTCAGCAGACGGTGCAGCAGATCGCTTTGCGTCCACAGCGTCACGCCGCCTTCGGTGCTCAGGGCCAGCAGACGGTCGTTCTGGTCAACCATATAGATGCGGTTACCCTCAACGATGAAATCATTCACCGAGCCCAGCTCACGTTTCCACATGATCTGGCCGCTGCGCAGATCCAGCGCGGTCAGGTTGCCGTTGTAGGCCAGCGCGTAAACCACACCGTTAACGATGACCGGCGTTGTGTCCACGTCGCTCAGACGGTCAATTTCCGTTGAGCCAGTGGCCTGAGAGATACGCTGCTGCCAGATCATCTGGCCCTGCTGCATCAGTACGGCGCTTACGCGACCGTTGTCGCCGCCGACAATGGCAGCACCAAATGCGGTAGCCGGGGCAGATTCGCCACGCAGAGAGAGCGCAGGCATATCCAGGTTAACGGTCCATTTCACCAAGCCGTCCGCTTCGTTCAGCGCCTGCAGCTGGCCGTTGCTGGTATGAATCAGCACCAGGCCATCGCTCACCACCGGACGAGAGAGGGATTCCCCCGCCACGGTCGTTTGCCAGGCAATGGAACCGTCGCTGCTGTTCAGGGCATACACCTGCGCTTTTTCGCTGCCCACGTAGACGTGGCCACCGGCAACGGTCAGGCCGCCAGACAGCAGTGCAGGCTTACGGGAGAACCAGCCGTCTTTTTCCGCCAGGTTAACGGACCACACTTCTTTTCCGTCATCCGCGTTCACCGCTTTCACGGTACCTTTGCGATCGGCCGCATAGACAACGCTGTCTGCATATGCAGGATGAAGGTTGGAATAGAAATCACCAATCCCATTGCCCACGGAGACATCCCACGCGGTGGATGGGGTAAACTGGTTTTCAACCGTCGGCAGTGGGGACATTTTCACAACGTCTTCTTCGCCACTGAACAGTGAACAACCACTCAATAACGTAACAGAAAGCAGTCCTGGCAGAAGTAATTTACGCAATTGCATCGGGTCCCTCTCAGACGGACAAATTATTTATTTTCATCTGCATCATTTCGCTCAGCGCAGGTGAGGCATTGCTCTCGACGCCAGCTTGCCACGCTTTACGCGCGCCCGCTTTGTCACCTTTGCTCAGCAGTGCTTCACCGCGCAGATCGGCAACGATGGCAGCAAAACCTTCGCCTTTGATGGTATCGAGCGTTTTCAGCGCATCGTCAGCTTTTTTCTGCTGAACCTGAATACGTGCCAGGCGCAGATTGATCACCGCTTTCAGATTTTCATCACTGGCGGCAGCAAGGCCCTGAGACAGCTGAGCAACGGCTTTATCCAGTTCGTTCTTATCAACGTACTGCTGAGCCACTTCCAGCGCAGCCAGTGCACCGTAGGTGTTTTTGTTGTCAGCCGCAAATTTTTCTGCTGCCGTCAGCGTTTGCGGCTGATCGGCACGAATTGCGCTCACGGTATTTTCATAGGACAGGGACGCGCCGCGCGCGGAATCCGCCTGATGATTGTTCCAGTAACGCCAGCCTACCAGCGCACCGACACCTAAAATAACCCCAACAACCAGCGCTTTGCCGTTTTCAGCAAAGAAGCGTTTAATCGCGTCGACCTGATCGTGTTCGTTCTCGTAAATTTCCACGCAGTCCTTCTCCTTAGCCCAATAGAGTGCGCAAGTGCGCCGCAACGCCGTCCTGCGTTACTGTTGTCTGCTCACCAGAGCGCAGGTCTTTCACCACCACTTCGCCGTTGGCCACTTCGGACTCACCCAGCACCAGTGCGATACTTGCGCCCCACTTATCGGCACGAGCAAACTGTTTTTTGAAGTTGCCGCCGCCATGGTTGGTCATCAGCTTAACGCCCGGCAGCGCATCGCGCACGCGTTCGGCAAGCTGCATTGCCGCAGACTGCGTTTCCGCGCCTGAGGCCACCAGGTATATATCGACAACGGAATCTGCTTTAAATTCCGGATTAACTGCCTGAACCAGCAAAACAAGTCGCTCAAGACCCATCGCGAAGCCAACCGCAGGCGCAGCGCGACCGCCAAGTTGCTCAACCAGACCGTCGTAACGACCGCCCGCGCACACGGTGCCCTGAGAGCCGAGGCTGGTGGTCACCCACTCAAACACGGTACGGTTGTAGTAGTCCAGACCGCGCACCAGGCGCTGGTTTACGGTATAGGCGATACCCGCCGCTTCAAGCAGCTTGCACAGGCCCGCGAAGTGTTCGCGAGATTCTTCATCCAGGTAATCACCCAGCGCAGGCGCATCGTTCAGCAGTGCCTGAACATCGGCGTTTTTAGAATCCAGAACGCGCAACGGGTTGCTGTACATGCGACGTTTGCAGTCTTCGTCCAGTTTCTCTTTATGCTGTTCCAGGAACGCCACCAGCGCATCGCGGTAGTTCGCACGCGCTTCGAGAGAACCGATAGAGTTCAGCTCGAGGGAAACGTGATCGGCGATACCGAGCGCACGCCACCAGCGGGCGGTCAGCATAATCAGTTCAGCGTCGATGTCCGGGCCCTGCAGGCCAAAGACTTCCACACCCAGCTGATTAAACTGGCGATAACGCCCTTTCTGAGGACGTTCGTGGCGGAACATCGGGCCGATATACCACAGACGCTGCTCCTGATTGTACAGAAGACCATGTTCGATGCCGGCGCGTACGCAGCCCGCCGTCCCTTCCGGACGCAGGGTCAGGCTGTCGCCATTGCGGTCCTCAAAGGTGTACATCTCTTTTTCAACCACGTCGGTCACTTCACCGATCGCGCGTTTGAATAACGGGGTCTGCTCTACAATCGGCAAACGAATTTCGCTGTAACCGTAGCTGCCGAGCACCTGCTTCAGCGTGCCTTCAATGCGCTGCCAGATGGCGGTTTCGCCAGGCAGATAATCGTTCATGCCGCGGATGGCTTGAATGTTTTTTGCCACGTTTATTCTCTTTCTATATACAAAAAAAACCCAAAGAATGGGTTCAATCATACATGGGAAGCTCACGGCTTCCCATCACGTTATTTTTCAACCTGCTGAACGTTGATACGCTGTGTCTCGTCCATCATGGCGGCTTTGGCGCGGATGCGGGCTTCAAGCTGGTCGATCATGTCGCTATTATCCAGACGATCTTTTCGAACGCCATCTTCATAGAGACCACTTTTCTTGTTACCGCCGGTCACGCCCAGGGTTGACACCAGGGCTTCACCCGGACCGTTCACCACGCAGCCGATGATGGAGACGTCCATCGGGGTGATAATGTCTTCCAGACGTTGCTCCAGGGCATTCACCGTACCGATCACATCGAACTCCTGACGTGAACAGGTTGGGCAGGCAATGAAGTTGATCCCACGCGCGCGAATACGCAGTGATTTCAGGATATCGAAGCCGACCTTGATCTCTTCGACAGGATCCGCCGCCAGCGAGACGCGCAGGGTGTCACCGATCCCTTCAGAGAGCAGCAGCCCCAGACCGATCGCGGATTTTACCGAGCCGCTACGCAGGCCGCCCGCTTCGGTGATCCCGAGGTGCAGAGGCTGATCGATCTGCTTTGCCAGCAGGCGATAAGATTCTACGGCCAGGAACACGTCGGACGCTTTTACGCTGACTTTGAACTGATCGAAGTTAAGGCGATCGAGATGATCGACGTGACGCATCGCGGATTCGAGCAGCGCCTGCGGCGTAGGCTCACCGTATTTTTCCTGCAGATCTTTTTCCAGGGAACCGGCGTTAACGCCGATACGGATAGGAATATTTTTATCGCGGGCGCAGTCCACGACCATGCGGATACGCTCTTCGTTACCGATGTTGCCCGGGTTAATACGCAGGCAATCGACGCCGTACTCGGCCACTTTCAGTGCGATGCGGTAGTCGAAGTGAATATCAGCCACCAGCGGAACGCTGACCTGCTGTTTGATCAGTTTGAACGCCTCAGCCGCATCCATGGTCGGGACGGAGACGCGAACAATATCCGCGCCGACACGTTCTAATGCTTTGATTTGATTGACCGTCGCTTCCACATCGGTGGTGCGCGTATTGGTCATCGACTGAACGGCGATAGGTGCCCCATCGCCGATTGGCACATTCCCAACGTAAATCCGTTTCGATTTTCTACGTTGAATCGGAGCCTGGTTATGCATGAAAAATCTCCCGCGTTGCCCGTCTGTTACTGTGCTGCTGATTGTTCGGCATTAACGGTAAGACGTGCAACCTGGTTAGTTCTGATAAAGCGGCTCAGGTCGACAGGTTTTCCTTGATACTGGATCTGTACCGCTGCCGGAGCGCCGATTTTAAGTTTATAAGGCGCCTGGCCCGTTAGGTTTAACGTGCCATCTTTGCGCTGCAGGCCGCTGAACAGTTTTTTACCTGTCGCGTCAGTCACTTCCAGCCAGCAGTCGGCGCTGAAGTTCATTACCAGCGCGTTAGGGTCGGCTGCGGGTGTCGCCGTACCCGCCGGGCTGGTTGGCAGAGACGCTGCGGTATTGTCTGCAGGCTGAGCAGCCGCAGGCGCGTTCGCCGCAGTATCAACATTCGCCTGAGAAGGGGCAACCACCGCGTTTTGATCCTGAGCCTGAGGCGCAGCGGTGTTAGCCGTTGCTGCCGGAGCCTGCGCAGCATTGGTCGCTGTCGCATCTGGCGCTGCGGTCTGTGGCTCGCTGGAAGTCGCTGCACCGTCGGTATTCAGCGGCACGCTCTGGGCGTTATCCGTTCCGGCCTGGTTGAGTTCGGCGGAGGATTGATCGGCCATGGTGGTGATCTCTTCCTGCTGCGCCTTGTGGTTTTGCCACCACCACGCACCGGTCAGACCGACCACCACAAACAGCACCAGCCAGGTAAAGCTCATCAGCCAGCCATCACGTTTTTTACGACGTTTCCCCAGGGAGAAGGTCTGCATCGGCGCAACTTTTGCTGCACGGACCGGCGCCTGCTTCTCCATCATTGGCAGTAATTCGTTTTCGGGGATGTGCACCAGTTTTGCGTAAGAGCGGATATAACCGCGCAAGAACGTTGAAGCCAGATCGGCGGGTGCCTTATCTTCTTCAATATCGCGAACCGTGGAAACCTTCAGGCACAAGCGTTCTGCGACGGCTTGCTGGCTGAGTCCGAGTTGTTCACGGGCGTTGCGAAGACGAACGCCAGTGGAGAGTGCTTCATGTTGGTCGTGAGTGGCTTCAGTATTCATTCGCTACAACTACTGGTACGTGAAAAAAAGGGTTCAGGCGCCGGTGAGTCACAATGCCACCCGCACCGCGAAACTTCTGGTCAGTTAACCTTGAACACAGAGTATAAGACTGTCAGCCCGGAGATGACAGTACAGCCCTGCCCGTACGGCTAAACTGTTGTTACGTCGTTACATACTGCCCGAAAGTCGGATGAAACGCACCGTAATTATTGATCAGTCTTCACGAATCTGACTGATTATTCAGTAAGGTTATGTCTCACGGCGCAGATAATGCGCCGTGAGTGCATAATAATCAAACAGCTTTAACCGCGATCGTCTCGCCCTGCATGCGTTTACGCAGGGTACGCTTGGTACGGTCAATAACATCACCAGCCAGCTGTCCACATGCGGCATCAATATCATCACCACGCGTTTTACGCACGATGGTGGTGAAACCATACTCCATCAGCACCTTGGAGAAACGGTCGATACGGCTGTTCGAGCTACGGCCATACGGGGCGCCCGGGAACGGGTTCCACGGGATCAGGTTGATTTTACATGGCGTATCTTTCAGCAGTTCAGCCAGCTGATGCGCATGTTCGGTACCGTCGTTGACGTGGTCCAGCATCACGTACTCGATGGTGACGCGACCCTGGTTGGCGTTGGATTTCTCCAGATAGCGACGTACGGCAGCGAGGAAGGTTTCGATATTGTACTTTTTGTTGATCGGCACAATTTCGTCACGAATTTCATCGTTTGGCGCGTGCAGGGAGATCGCCAGCGCGACGTCAATCATATCGCCGAGCTTGTCCAGCGCAGGCACAACGCCTGAGGTCGACAGCGTGACGCGACGCTTGGACAGACCAAAGCCGAAGTCATCCAGCATGATTTCCATCGCCGGAACGACGTTGGTCAGGTTCAGCAGCGGCTCACCCATCCCCATCATCACCACGTTGGTGATTGGGCGAGTGCCGGTCACTTTTGCCGCGCCGACGATTTTCGCAGCACGCCAGACCTGGCCGATAATTTCTGAAACACGCAGGTTACGGTTAAAGCCTTGCTGCGCGGTTGAGCAGAATTTGCACTCCAGCGCACAGCCAACCTGGGAGGAGACACACAGCGTCGCGCGGTCTTCTTCCGGAATGTAGACGGTTTCAACGCGCTGATCGCCGACCGCAATCGCCCATTTGATGGTGCCATCTGCGGAGCGCTGCTCTTCCACCACTTCCGGGGCGCGGATTTCAGCCACTTCTTTGAGCTTATTGCGCAGGACCTTGTTGATGTCAGTCATGTCATCAAAATTGTCGCTGCAGTAATGGTACATCCACTTCATGACCTGATCGGCACGAAACGGCTTTTCGCCCATCTCTTTGAAGAACTCGCGCATCTGCTGACGGTTCAGATCCAGCAGGTTGATTTTTCCATATTTATTGGGAACCGCAGGAATGGCGACTTCGGAGGTATTCACTAATTCAGACATAATATTTACCGGCCTCGTTGTTACACGTTATGGCCCATGGAGGGTTGAATAGAAACGCCCCGGAAAGCGGTCTGCTCGTCCGGGGCGTTGCATTGTACAAAGTCTGGCGCAGGGATGCCACGTCTGGACGCGGCATTTACGAAAATAATGTGTAAACGAAACCGTTAAATTAACGGGTACGTGGACACACTTCGCCTTCAGCGAAGAAGAATGCGATTTCGCGTGCAGCAGATTCAACAGAGTCAGAACCGTGGGTACCGTTCTCGGTGAAGCTGTCAGCGTAGTCAGCGCGCAGAGTACCTGCCAGCGCGTTGTCCGGGTTGGTTGCGCCCAGCAGGTCGCGGTGACGCTGTACGGCGTTTTCGCCTTCCAGTACGGATACCACGATTGGACCGGAGGTCATGAACTCCACCAGGCCGTCAAAGAATGGGCGACCTTCGTGCTCAGCGTAGAAGCCGCGCGCCTGCTCAACGGTCAGGTGCAGCATTTTGGTACCTACAATTTTGAACCCTGCAGATTCAAAGCGAGCGAAGATGCTGCCAATAACGTTTTTTGCCACCGCGTTTGGTTTGATGATGGAAAAAGTACGTTCAATAGCCATGATAACCTCTGTCAATGTTCTGTTGTTTTGCATACCTGAGTATGGTGTGGCGCGGATTATAAAGAGCTATAGCGCTATTGCCTATGGTTCTGCATAACATTTTTTTAAAATGAGACGAAGATTAGCAACAGTCCGGGTTTCGCATATCGTGTTGATGGTGAAAACAGAGCGGACACTGCTTTTCATCAGGCGTAAATGACCAGAAATGACGGTGGCACGTCAGGCAAACGGCTTCATATGCCAGTATGGCCACGTTTTTCGCCGTTCCTTCTGTTCGCGTCACTTTTATCGCCGCATGCTGGCATACCGCTTCGCAGCCGCCGCAACCGGTACAATATCCGGTTTCGACGATCAGTTCAGCGTTCTCAAACCGAATCGCGTTTTCCGTACAACTCCGCCAGCACGCGCCGCACAATACGCACGTTCCGGCGTCGAGAGCTATCTCTGCCTCACTAACCCCAGAAAACGCTCTGCGCAGTTCACGCTGACCGGGCACGACGCTACAGGTCCGGACATCCTCACGGGGAACGTGCATCAGCGCACGGCGGGCGATATTAACCTCGTTGACGGGTAAAAGTTTAAACGCCCATGCCGCTTCACCGCGTCGACGAAGCACAAGATTAAGCCGGGCAATCGCCAGCAGCCAGTCAGGATACTGCTCCACGTCGATACTGATAAAACGAACATGGTGCTGTGCATGCCAGAGCAGCAGTTCATTCACATCCGGCGCACGTTCAGTAAAAGGCCCGACAAGCGTATCGCCACACAAAAAGCGTTTTCGCGGCGTGATGCCGGTGATGGCCTCAGTGGGGCAAACAAACAGGCAGTCACCGCATTCAATACAGCGGTTCTCATCAACCGAGATATCTGCGTCCGTAAAAGAAAAAGCCTGCACGGGACAAACGTCAGCGCAGGCGCAACAGGAAGCATGGCGAAAACGGCGACGGACGCACGCATGCGTCACGTCCATCGCCGGGCCAAACGTTAATCTGCCCATCAGCCAATACTGAAGAAAACGAAGCGCAGCATCAGCTCACCCGCAATCAGCAAGGCGCTGCCCAGCAGCATCGTGCCTCGCGCCGCTTTTAACCCGCCCGCAGCAAAGCACAGCATACCCACGACAGACACACACCAGCTCAGCAGATGCACGGTGCGCAGTTGTTGCAGCATCTGTAACGGCGCATGAGGGAACGTCACCACGGTGTTGTCCATAGCCGAGATGTCGGCCAGCCAGACGGGCTGCATCACCAGACGCACAAGCACCAGCAGCGTGATAATGACCACCGCCGCACGCAGAGTAGCCCGGGAACGCATCCCAACCGCCATGCAGGCTGAACCAATAATGCCCACCGAGCCGATAAACAGCACCAGCGTGTTGATATGCTGCCACGTCACCACGGACGCATGCATGTAGATCTGCGCCATGCAGAACACATCCACCAGCCCGACAAGGCCCGCCGCCGCCAGAAGCAGCTTCCAGCCTGGCTTTTTGGCGAACATCAGCAGCGTCGCGAGACCCAGCGCCGCCAGGTAAAGGCTGGCAAAGATAATCTCACGGCTCAGCCAGGAGCTGGAGACATGGCGCAGCGCGTTGAGAGCATTGAGCGGATAGCCCATGTGCAGCGCCGAGGCGAGCAATCCGAGGCTTGCGAGCACAAACGCCCCGGCAGCAGGCAGAAGCGCGCTACGCTGCGAAGCATGCGCCCCCCCGAACGCCAGCCAGAGCGTCACGCCTACCGAGCCCTGCAGGAACAGTGTAAAAATCAGCAGCGGTAACTCATGCATGGCGTTTGCCCTCTTTCTCTGCACCCTGATGCGCTTTGATCACCAGATTCGGTTTTGTGATGGAAGAATCAGGCAAGCCTTTCACGTCACTGACCACACCATACTTCGCCCGCAGTTCATCAATCGGCCCGAATTTAATCGCTTCGAGTGGACAGGTTGCCACGCAGACGGGCTGCTCCCCCTTCGCCTGGAGATCCACGCAGAAATCGCATTTTGACATTTGCCCGGTCTGCTCGTTGAGCTGTGGCGCGCCGTAAGGGCATGACCACGCACAGTAGCCGCAGCCGACGCACTTATCTGTATCAACGCGCACAATGCCGTCTCCCGGACGCTTGTGCATCGCCGTGGTCGGACAGTTTTTAGTGCAGATGGGGTCTGTACAGTGGTTACAGGAAATAGAGAGCGTGTAGGCAAACACATTGTTGCTGACGCCGCCCTGCCCGGTGGGGATGAAATTCCCGCCGTTGACTTCGTACACGCGACGGAAACGACGTCCGACCTCAAGGTTGTTTTTATCTTTGCATGCCACCTGGCAGGCTTTACACCCTGAGCAGCGTGAAGAGTCGATATAAAAGCCCAGCTGTTTGTCGCTCACCGGCGCGTAGTGTTTAAACTGACTCATGCTTTTGCCACCTCCACCAGCATGGTTTGATGTGAATTACCTTTCGCAAGCGCGGTAATACGAGCCGAACTGAGCACGTTCGCGCAGCCGCCTTTATCAATGCCCTTCTCATCCGGCTGCCACCAGGCACCTGCCTGCATGGCTACCACCCCAGGAATGATGCGCGGCGTAACCTCCGCCGGGATCTCGCAAATGCCGCGTGCGTTATGGATACGCACGGTATCTCCCTGCGCAATGCCGCGCTTCTGCGCGTCCTGAGGGTTAATCCACAGCTTTTGCTGCTGCGCCTCAATCAGCCACGGGTTGGCGTACTGGGTTGAGTTAGCGCGGTTTTTCCCTTTCCAGGTGATCAGCTGCAGCGGGAAGGTTTTTGCCAGTTCGTCTTCCGGCCCTTCGTGGGCAGGCACGTAATGCGACAGCGCCGGAATTTCCTGGTGCTGCATGTCGTATAGACGCTTCGAGAAGATCTCAATTTTCCCGGACGGCGTCGGGAACGGATGATTTTGCGGGTCGCGAATATTGTCTTCAAAGGCGACAAACGGCGCGCTTTTGAAGAGATGCTGACGCGTCTTTTGCAGCGTCGCGAAGTCCGGCAGGTTTTCCTCCGGCATCGACAGCTTTGTCTGCTCCCAGATGTGCTCAATCCACGCCTTTTCGTCACGCCCTTCGCTGAATGCCGGTTCGACACCAAGCTTAGCAGCGACCTCCCGCAGCCAGTCGTAGTCTGAACGGCGCTCAAATTCAGGCTCAATCAGCTTTTCGGACAGGATCAGATAGCTTGCAGTACCCCAGGTTTCGCCGATATTCCAGCGTTCCATAAAGCTGGTTTCCGGCAGGAGAAGATCGGCGTATCGGGCGCTCGGCGTCATAAACAGATCGCTCGCGACGATAAACTGGATTTTCGACTCGTCTTCCAGCACGCGGGTTGCCTGATGAAGATCCGGGTTCTGGTTAGCCAGATAATTGCCCGCCAGCGAGAAGAGGATGCGGATATTGCTGTCCAGCTTTTCGGCATCCTTCAGGCCGACGTCCGCAGTGACCTGAGAGGCATCGTCGGCGGCCTGCACCCAGTTCATCACCGATATTTTGGCTTTCACCGGGTTACCCGGCATCTCCGGGCCTGCGGCAAATTTACGGTTAGCACAGCCGCCGTAGCCTGCCGCCCAGCCGCCTTTCACCCCAACGTTACCCGTCAGCGTGGCCAGTATCGTCGAGCCGCGCGCGGTGCGCTCGCCGCAGTTATGGCGCTGCGGTCCCCAGCCCTGGATCAGCGCGGCGGGCTTCGTCGTGGCATAATCGCGCGCCAGCTGACGAATGGTCTGCTCAGGCACGTGGGTGATTTTCTCTGCCCACTCGGGCGTTTTCGCCACGCCATCTTTTGCGCCGCTCAGATAAGCAATCAGGGATTCATTGGCCGGAACGCCTTCCGGCATAGCGTCTTCATCAAAGCCCAGGGTATAGCGCTGAATAAAGTCGCGATCGTGCAAGTTCTCCGTGACGATCACGTACATCATGGCGTCCATCAGGGCGTTATCGGTTGTTGGCAGCAGCGGGACCCACTGGTCAGCAAGGGAGGACACCGTATCTGAATAGCGCGGATCGACAACGATGAAGCGGGTGCCGTTTTGCTTCATCTTCTGGAAGAAGTAGTTGCTGTGACCAAAAATCGTTTCCGTCGGGTTATGCCCCCAGAGGATGACCAGCTTGGTGTCCAGTAACGTGTCCAGCGAGCTGCCGCTGGCGGCGGTACCGTAGGTATAGGGCGTTGCCGCTGCGGTGTTGCCCATACTGACCGAGTGATAGCTTTCGAGATAGCCGCCGGTTAAGTTGAGGAGACGACGAACCATTTTATCGCCGGAGAACGTTCCTCCCGAAACTGCGGTGCCAACATGCACATAGCGCGAAGCAGCACCGTATTTTTGCGTAATGGTTTTTAATTGATTCGCAATAAGCGTTGTGGCTTCATCCCAGGTAATACGTTCGAATTTTCCTTCGCCACGTTTACCCACGCGTTTCATTGGATATTTAAGCCGATCGGGATGATAAACAAATTTCCGATACGCGCGTCCGCGAACGCAGGCGCGCATCACCGGCATTTGAAGATCCAGTTCATTATCCGGACGCGTAGAGATGCGTGTGACCACGCCGTCGCTGACGTGCGCCCGAATATCGCATTTCCCGCCACAGTCAAAAGTGCTGCAGGTTTGAATGACTTTTTCTTCGGGTTCGTTCACTGCCGCAGGCATTGTCGCCGCCTGCGCTTTTCCGCCTTTTACCACAAACGGCAGAGCGGCAAGCGCGGACCCGGCCTGAATAAAGTGACGCCGGGAGAGAGCGGGATTAAGACTCTCTCTCAGTTTCTTATTTTTTTTCATTGCTCGTTCCTTCAAATAAAAACGCATTCTCGTTTTTTTGCAGAACCGAACATTGATAATTATCAAGCTAACCCTTCTGGATTATTTTAATAAGCCATTTCGAAATTCACCGTCGCTATTTGGCCGGTTTCATCCATTACCATTAATTGATATTCACCCGGCAAATATAATTTCAGTGAATATTTATATTCATGCCCCTCTAAAGGCGCGCCATTTAAAAACCACCATCGCTGCCCTTCTCCACCGCTGGTTGAGAGAGAAAGCGTTATAGTTGTCTCACCCGGAAGACGCTTGATGACGGCTCCCTCTCTGACCCCTGACAGCATAAGCGGCGCGATATTGCTGTTATCCAGAGGCGGGCAAACTGTTGATACTGCCGGGAGACGCGCCGCTCTTTTTTCCGCAGCGGGCAGCCACGGCTCCAGCGGCAGCGGCCAGACATCCAGGACTTTTTCAGTAGCATCCGGGCAATCTGCGGCCACGCGTTTGCCGGTTTTATCCAGCCAGACCGGGAAACGAATGCCGCGTATGCCCTCCTGTTCAGGGAGAAGCAGCGTGGGCGGCTCACTCCCTTCCAGCAGCCAGGTCGACAGGCGACGTCGACAGTTTTCACTGCCTTCCGGTAGCGACTGGCCGCCCGGCCAGCAGATCACGCCCCGCCCGACGCTCTCCGGACGCGGATCGCGCGGCAGGCGGGCTTCGTCTACCGTTGAACGTGACTGAAGCAGATTATTGACCTGGTTTAACAGCGGAACCGCGCTGGCAAACCCAAACTGTCCCGCCACGGGCGTGCCGTCCGGTCGTCCGGTCCAGATGCCTATCACATAACGGGCATTCAGACCGATGGCCCAGGCATCACGGTACCCGTAGCTGGTGCCGGTTTTCCACGCCAGCGGCGCAATCTGTGGCAGCGCATTGTCCGGCAGCGGCTGCGCTTCATTGGCAAGAATACGGCGAATAATCCACGCCGAGCCTGGCGATAACAGCGGGCGTTCAGTCAGCGGATCGCCCGGCTGTAACCGCAGCCTTCCCGCCTTACCGTGTCGGGCAAAGGCGCTATAGGCCGCAGTGATATCTGCCAGCCGCGCGCCCGCCCCGCCGAGGATCAGAGACAGATTCGGCTGTGCCCCCGCAGGCAGGATCAGCGGCAACCCTGCGTTGCTCAGCATCCCGGCAAATCGTTTTGGTCCGTAGGCTTCCAGCACCTGAACGGCCGGCAGGTTGAGGGAGCGGACCAGCGCTTCACTCATGCTGACCGGTCCATGGAACCCGCTGTCAAAATTCCCGGGACGATAATCACCGGTTTTTCTTGGCACATCCTGAAGCAGCGAGGCGGGATGGATCAGGCCATCATCCAGCGCCATGCCGTAGATAAAGGGTTTTAACACCGATCCCGGCGATCGGATCGCATTGACCATATCCACATGGCTAAAACGCGTGTCATCGTTGATATCCACCGACCCAACCCAACCGCGCACTTTCATATCGGTATGATCGACCACGATCATCGCCAGCGAGCTGCGGGCCGGCAGACGCGATTTCCAGTTCATCGCCAGCTCTTCCAGCTGCCGCTGCAGTCCGGCATCCAGCGTGGTGACAATTTTCGTGTCGCGACTTTTGCCGAGCATCATCCGAGCAAAGAGCGGCGCCAGCTGCGGCATCTGCCGGGGCGCCAGCCATACTGATTCTTCACGGGACTCTTTGACCTGCTTTGCGGACCAGACGCCCTGCGTCGCCATGCGGTCGAGCACTTTATTGCGCGCCGCTTCGGCCCGTTCAGGCCAGCGGTCCGGGCGTAATCGACTCGGCGCCTGCGGCAGCACCGCCAGCAGCGCCGCGTCGGAATAGCTGAGCTGCGACGGCGGCTTGCCCAGATATGTCCAGCTTGCCGCTCCCACGCCCTGCAGCGTACCGCCAAAAGGGGCGCGATTGAGATGGAGCGTCAGGATTTCGCGTTTGGAAAGATGCCACTCCAGCTGCATGGCACGCCAGAGCTGGCGAATTTTGCCGCCAAAGGTGCGCGGATGCGGGTCCAGCAGTCGCGCGACCTGCATGGTGAGCGTGCTTCCGCCAGAGATGACTTTCCCGGAACTGAGATCCTGCCAGGCGGCGCGCAGGACAGAGAGCGGGTTTACGCCGGGGTGATCCCAGAACCAGCGATCTTCGTACTGGATCAGCGCCTCAAGATAACGGGGAGAGACCTCTTCGATCGTCACCGGATAGCGCCAGATCCCGTCGCTATCGGCAAAACGCCAGAGCGGCGTGCCCTTCTCATCCACCACCACCCGGGCAGGGTTAACCTCTTTCAGCGGCAACGGCCACAGGCGATCGGCGACGAAAATCAGCCCCCCTAAAATGAGAAGCGCTCCCGCCAGCCACAGCCAGCGGGAGCGTGTCAGACGTGCCATTCGCATATTACGGAACAACAATCAGCGGGCCGCTGACCGCACCCGTTGCCCGCCACTGCGGAACGTACATAGACTCCACCATCGGCACCGGCACCTGGTAGGTTCCCGGCGTCACGGCGCGCGCCAGATAAACCAGCGTGACCGGCTGACCTTCATTTACCGGCACGGCCGCCACAAAGCGGTCGTCGCGGAATTCCATATGCTGAATGTCCGCCTGCTGCATCTGGCTGAGCAGGTTCTGCACCTCACTGCCGCTGTCCTGCAGGCTGGCGCTGCTGCTTGCCAGGTTCTGGTTTTCCAGCTCCAGCCCCGCAGGCAGGAGATCTACCACCAGCGCGTCCGGCACGTTCTGGCTGGCTTTAACTTCCAGCCACACCAGCACCAGCTCGCCGCTCTTCAGCGAAGAGAGTGATTTCGTACTGCCGTCGGTTGCCAGGATATGACGTTCGACCTGCAACACGTTCGCGCTCGGCTGAGGAGCATAGTCAGGATAGCCGGTGCTGTCCAAACGTACCCAGAGCGGTGTCGTTCCGGTATTGGTGACCTGCAGCGCGCCAAGCTGGTCGCCGCTCACGTTTTGTACCTGCGCTTTATCGCAACCTGATGCGGAATCTGACAGGGAGGTTTTCGCCTGCCATGCGCCGGACAGAGTTTGCAGCGAACGTCCGGCCAGGAACAGCGCGTTGCTCTCCTGAGTGGACAACCAGCGCTGGCTGAAGGCCTGTTCAGAAAGAGCATTCAGCAGCGTATTTTGCGCATCCGGCAGAAGTTTGTACTCCTCCAGCAGGGAGAGCATCAGCGCGTTATCGCGAAGCTGGCTGCCGTAATCGGCCATCCAGGTTTTGCTGTCGTTGCGCGGCGTTTTGAGCGCCAGATCCAGCGCCTGCTGGCTGCGCGGGGCATCGCCCATCAGCCTGAGCGCCATGCCCAGCTGCATCAGCGGCAGGCCGGACGCCGCCTGAGCGTGACGATCCCAGATTTCACGCAGCGCGCCCAGCGGCGCTTTTTGCTGACGAGCCAGCACCAGCGCGGCATAGGCCTGAACGGCAAATTTACTGGCCTGAGTATCGTCGCTGTAGCGGATGGACATCATGCCCGGGTCCTGCAGATAGCGCAGCAACCGGCTATTGGCGTTATTCACCGCATCGGCAGGCACGCTATAGCCCTGCTCGCCCGCCCGCACCAGGAAGTCGGTCACATAAGCCGTCAGCCAGTACTCTTCCGGACCGTTTTTATCCCACAGCGCGAACCCGCCGTCTTCACGCTGCATCTGCAGCAGACGGGAAATACCGATATCAATGGCGGCACGGCGTTTATCGTCCGTATCACCTTTAATGCCAAGCGCCGTCAGCTGCGCCGCGTTGGTGTAGAGCGACGGGAACAGGCCGCTGGTGGTCTGCTCCAGGCAGCCATACGGATAGGCCTGCAGTTCGCGAATATAGCGCGCAAGGTTGAGCGGTGGTTTGCCGCTCAGCAGCAGTTGTCCCTGCAGGGTGGCAGGAGAGAAACCGTTACTGTGCTGCGCCGGTGCGGTCCAGAATTCGCCAGGGTTGAGCATGGCACCGGTATTCACGGTCTGTGCCGGGAATGCCGGACGCACGCCGATTTTCCAGCTCTTCTGCTGTGGTGCAAAGGTCTCGCCCGGAAGCTGCAGGCCGGTAACCTGTGCTGTTACCTCTCCGTCACCATACCCCTCCAGCGCACGCACCGGAATAAACAGGGTGGTCCGCGCCCCCGGAGGCAGCTGCACCGGCTGCGGCTGTCCACCTTCCAGCGACAGTTTGCCTGTCGCGGTCAGGGCAACGTTCAGCGTTTGCGGCTGGTCGGTCAGGTTGGTGAGATCCAGCGTCAGGCGTGAGGTGTCTCCACTTGCCAGGAAGCGCGGCGTGTTGAGCTCGGTAATAACCGGCGCGGCCACCACAACCTTGCTTTCGCTGCTGCCGAAATCGTCTTCTGTCCAGGCCTGCGCCATCAGACGCAGTTCGCCGTTGAAATCACCAATCGGCAGCGTAATCGTGCCTTCCCCGTTGGCATCCAGCGTAACCGGCTGTGCCTGCTGGGCAATGATGGTGACGTGGTTCACCGGCGGTTTGCCGCCGCGCTTCAGTTCATCCCCATCGCCACCGAAGCGCAGCGCGGCCAGACGGCCCTGCCCTTCAATGACCTGGCCGTATATATCGTAGATATCCGCGCCGTAACGCTTCTGGCCAAAGAAAGCCTGCCACGGATCCGGCGTGACGTAATCGGTAATGTTCAGCACGCCGCTGTCCACCGCCGAGACCAGCACGTTCACCTTCTGCGGCACGGCCCCCTCTTTCACGCTGGCTTTCACCTTCACCGAGAGCGTCTGGTTTGGACGCATTTTCTGCGGGTTATCGAGCGCAATATTCAGGCGGCGATTTTCGTCGCCCATCGGCAGATGCAGCAGGCCTACCGCGCGTTTCGGCGTGGCGGATTTGGATTTATCGCCCGGACGTACCACCAACGTACTCAGGTAGAGGTCGTGACGCTTCCAGGCCTTGTCGACCGGGATGGCGAGATCCAGTCCGTTTGCCGGTACGTCGATCTCTTTCCACCACAGCGGCCCTTCGCTGGATTCGATCATCGCATAGCCCTTGCCTGCGGCCGGCGCGGCGATGTGCAGTTGGATGGTGTCGCCCGGCTGATAGGCTGGCTTATCCAGTTTCAGCGTCACGCGGTCAGGGCGCGCGGCTCCGGTGCCGTCGCTGTTATCCTGCCAGCTGTAGCCTGCCCAGAAGCGCACGCTGCTCACCATATCATCAGGCGCTTTCACCTCCAGACGATAAGAGCCCCACTCTACCGGGAAGGTAACTTTACCCGTTTCATCGGCCTTAAGCGTCAGCTCCTGCTCGCCTTCGACCAGGTCTTTCTGATCGAACTGAGACTGCCAGCCTTCGCTCTCAGACCAGTTCCAGAAGTAGTCACGACGCTCGCGAATCAGTCGTACCTGTAATCCGGAAACGGCCTTTTTGGCTCCGCTGGCATCGGCATACACGATGTCGAAACTGGCGTTGCCGTTCTCATCAACAATCGGCTGGTTGACGGTCGTATCGGTGCGGTAGTCGTAAACGGCTTTACTGGCGAACTGAGGGCGAATACCCGGCAGCTCAGCCACCGGCCAGATGGACTGCTCAGCACGACGCGTCACCGGACGACCGCCCGACTCCAGCAGGCTGGCCTGCAGGATCAGCTGCAGCGGAGAGTGCACGTCTTTCCACTGGCTTTCGGTAGAAACCTGCCCACGCCCCTGCTCGTCCAGCGTAAGCTGAACTTCATCCAGGCTGCGGCTCAGGTTCTCTTCGGCGATATCACCAAACTGGTAGCCCGGCAGTGCCGGAACCGCGTCACGCAGCGGACGCAGGAATAGCTGGCCCTGCAGAGAGTTACCGTTGGCCGGTGCGCCATACAGGTAATAGCCGACCACGTTAAAGTCGACGTTATCCTGCGGTGAAACCGGCGTTTTTTGTCCACTCAGGTTGAGCGCCATGCGCTCTGGCATGAAGTCTTCGACGTGGAAGTCCCACAGGCGCTGCAGGTTATCGCCCGTGTTGGCGCGAATATGCCACATGCCGGTCTGCGCCCCGCTGTCCAGCGGGTAGTTGAATCGGTAGAGACCGTTTTCAGGCTGAACAACGATCGAGCGAGCCACCTGACCGTCAGGGCGCAGCACGTCAAGCTTCACGGGCTGATCGGGAAGCGGCTTACCGTCACTGTCGCGCAGCAGGCCGTTGAGGATCACCGTTTCACCCGGGCGATAGAGATCGCGTGGGCCAAACATGAAGAACTGCTTGCTGTAGCCCGGACTCCCGGCGATATCAAACTCCGCCAGGTCGAGGGCCGGCAGCTTGAGGTCAAGCAGCGTGGTCTGGCCGTCTTTACTGGCCAGAATCAGGGCAGCCTCTTTGTCGGTCTCAAGCTTTGCGTGGCCATCGCCGTCGCTTTTCGCTTCGGCAAGGGTCTGCCCTTTGTCATTCAGCAGGGTGACGGCGACGCCAGACTGCGCCGCACCGTTCTCCAGACTCTGGGTGAAGATGTCCAGGCGGTTATGATAACGGTGAGCGGACAGGCCAATATCGCTTAAGGTAAAGAGCGTTGCGGCGTTGCTGTAGTTATAGTGCCCGGCCTGGTTCATGACCGCGATGTAAACCCCAGACTGCTGGAGCGGTTTAATATCCTTCAGGGGCAACAGCAATTTTTCGCGCGTGTTGCGCGCCGGATTAAGATCGAAGCGACCGGTGTAAACCAGCTCCGCCATCTTTAGCAGGTTGTCGGACTCCCAGTTGGTGAGGGAGTTGCGGTATTCCCACTGGCTGACAAAAGAGGCCAGCGATTCCGGCTTCACGCGGTAGAAATTGACGTCAACATTGTTGACGTTGAGCGCCATCACCGGCAACCCTTCCACCACCTTGCCCGGCAGCAGCGAGCCGCGGCTGGCAAACCCGACGGTAGGCTCGACTTCCCGGGTGGTGAGGGCTTTTTCATAATCAATGCCGAACGTCGCCTTGTTCAGCGCCTGCAGGCCCCGTTCAACGGTGACGACCAGGTTGCGGTTGGGCTCCAGATGACGCAGGCGAAGCTCTTTCAGGTTAGGCGCAAGTTCCCACGCCCCGTCAACTTTGCCGCTTTTTTTGTCCACGACATGCACGGTTTTCGCGAAATCCTGCTCGGGATTCAGCGGAACCGAGAATGTCAGCACCAGCGTGGCGGCACCGTCGAGCTGAACTTCAGAAGCATCAAGCAGAGTGAGCGCTTTGCCCTGACTTTGTGCCGCCAGTTTTGCCAGCTTGTCAGCGTCTGGCTTTTCCGCCGCTTTTGGTGTGGTTGCTGTAGATGCCGCGGGAGCCGCAGCCTGAGGTTTATCGTCGCTGTTATCACAGCCGACAAGCGTAAACGTGGTAAGCAGCGCAAGAGAGAGCGCGGCTAAGCGAAACGGTTTCATCCTTTGTCCCTGGCCCATGGAGCCTGTTGGTCGTCGTCCGGATAAGTATTATCCGCAAGTTTCATTAATTCAAAAAGTCCAATTTTAGAATCTGGAAAACGCCTCGCAGAATGGCATCACGCCGCTACGCCGTGATGGAACCGCGATCACAGCGCATAACGTCACATGTTACCTTTCACGTCATTTGTTTTTAAAACAAGAGGATAGCTGGATAAGCGTCCCTGAAGGCTGCTAGTTTTATGACCATGACGCACCCCGAGTGCGCGGTTCAAAAAGAGAGAAAGCCATGAAACGAGCCGTGAACGCCCTACAAAATTTCGGAAAATCATTGTACGGACCGGTGCTTATCTTACCGATCGTCGGTCTGTTTATCGCCTTTGGTAACGTGCTGGGTAACGGTAATCTCGCCGAGTACCTGCCGTTTCTCGGTCATCCGCTGATTCAGCATCTTGGTCAGTTGATCGCAAAATCTGCCGTGTCGGTGCTGGTTAACCTGGCGCTGGTGTTTGCCGTCGGTATTCCGATTGGCCTGGCAACGCGCGATAAAGGATATGCCGCGCTGATTGGCCTGGTCACCTTTGTCGTGTTCATCAACGCCATGAACGTCACGCTGCAGCTGCAGGGCGCACTGGCGCCAGCGGCGCAGATGAAAGCGGCCGGACAGACGATGGTACTGGGCGTGCAGGTGCTGGAGATGGGGGTCTTTGCCGGGATACTGACCGGAGCGCTTTCCGGCTATCTGTACAACAAATATTCCGGCGTACAGTTTAACGGCGCGATGGCGATTTACTCCGGCCACTGTTTTGTCGCCATCGTCATGCTCCCCGTCTCCATGCTGCTCGGCGTGGTGATGAGTGAGCTTTGGCCCTTTGCCCAGCATGGCATTAGCGCCCTGGCGCTGGCCATCAAAGGCTCCGGGCCGTTTGGCGTGGCCATCTACGGTTTCCTGGAACGCATTCTGGTCCCCACCGGCCTGCACCATCTGGTTTATACGCCGTTCCTCTATACCGAGCTGGGCGGCACGCAGGAGGTATGCGGCGCAACCTATCAGGGCGCGCGCAATATCTACTTTGCCGAGATGGCCTGCCCGGACGTGAAGCAGCTCAGCAGCACCGTGGTGTGGGACGCCCGCGGCATCAGCAAAATGTTTGGCCTGCCTGCCGCGGCGCTGGCGATGTATATGACCGCCAGGCCAGAGCGTAAAGCGGCGGCGAAAGCGATTCTGATCCCGGCGGCACTGACTTCGCTGCTGGTCGGCGTGACCGAGCCTATTGAGTTCTCCTTCCTGTTTGTCGCCCCGCTGCTGTTCGTGGTGCATGCGGTGCTGACCGGCATCGGCATGATGCTGTTCTCGCTGCTGGGCGTTCACGCCATCGGCGCCAACGGGATTATCGACTTCATCCTTTACAACCTGCCGCTCGGCACGGCCAAGTCCAACTGGCCGATGTACATCCTGGTCGGGCTGATCATGTTCTCCCTCTACTTTGTGGTTTTCCGCTTCCTGATCCTGCGCTTCAACATGAAAACGCCGGGCCGCGAAGATGAGGACCAGGAGACGCGCCTCTACAGCAAGCAGGAGTACCAGGCGAAGGGCAATAACGACGGTCTGGGCGAGTCTATCGTTGTGGGGCTGGGCGGTCGGGAAAACATTGAAGTGGTGGACAACTGCTACACCCGCTTGCGCGTCACGGTAAAGGACGTCGCCATCATCGACGAGCCGCGCCTGAAGGCGACTGGCGCGAAAGGGATTATCAAACAAGGTAACAACGTTCAGGTGGTCTACGGGCTGCATGTCAAAAAAATGCGAGAAGCCGTTGAGACGTTTCTCTGAAAGGAGCTAAAGATGTTAACACCCCCATTCATTCTGTCGATTGCCGGCGGCGGCAGCACCTACACGCCGGGCATTGTGAAAAGCCTGATGGTGCGCCTGCAGGATTTCCCGCTGGCCGAAATTCGCCTGTACGATATCGACGAGGCGCGCCAGAACACCATTGCGCCGGTCGTCGAGAAGGTCATTCGCGACCACAGTCAGCGCATCACATTTACCGTCACCAGCGACCCGGAAGTGGCCTTTAGCGGCGCGCATTTTGTCTTCGCCCAGATGCGCGTCGGCCAGTACAAAATGCGTGAACAGGATGAGAAGATCCCGCTGCGTCACGGCGTGGTGGGCCAGGAAACCTGCGGCCCCGGCGGGCTGGCCTACGGCCTGCGCACGATCCTGCCGATGGTGGAGCTTATCGATCTGGTCGATCGCTACGCGCATGAGAAAGCCTGGATCGTGAACTACTCCAACCCGGCGGCGATCGTCGCGGAAGGCGTGCGCCGCCTGCGCCCGAACGCAAGGGTGCTGAACATCTGCGATATGCCGGTTGCCGCGATGCGCAATATGGGCGCCATTCTGGGCGTGGATCGTCATAAACTGGAAGTGGACTACTTCGGCCTGAACCACTTCGGCTGGTTTACCCGCGTGCTGGTGGACGGCGAAGACAAGCTCCCGGCGCTGCGTAAGCATATCGCGAAGTTTGGCCTGCTGACGGAAGATGCGGCTAAAACCGACCCGCAGCACTCGGATCCGTCGTGGGTGAAAACCTGGCGCAATATCAAGCCGATCATGGACAACTTCCCCGAGTATCTGCCGAACCCGTATCTGCAGTATTACCTGATGCCGAACCAGATTGTGGCGCATCAGAACCCGGACTATACCCGCGCCAACGAAGTGATGAACGGGCGCGAGAAAAAGCTGTTCGCCGCCGCCGAAGAATATCAGCGCACCGGAATTTTACCGGATGCCTTCCACGTGGGCGTCCACGGTGAATTTATCGTTGACGTCGCCTGTTCGCTGGCGTTCAACCTGCGAAGCCGCCATCTGGTGATGGTGGAAAACCGCGGGGCGATTACCAACCTGCCGTACGATGCGGTGGTGGAAGTTCCCGCTTATATCACCGCCGAAGGCCCGGAACCGATTCGCGTCGGCCAGGTGCCGCTGTTCCATCAGACCCTTTTGCAACAGCAGCTCGCGTCTGAACAGCTGCTGGTGGAGGCGACTATCGAAGGCAGCTATGAAAAAGCGTTGCAGGCATTTACCCTGAACCGCACCGTGCCGACCATGGAACATGCAAAAGCGATTCTGGATGAGATGATTGAAGCCAACCGCGACTACTGGCCAGCGCTGCAAAAAGCCTGGCAGGACGGCGAACCGGTGAAAAAATAGGGGCTTGCTCGCGAGTTGAACGTGGTTTGCTTGTCGGTGTCAGAAAAAACACCGACAATCCTTTTTTACGGAAAAGAATGGAGGCAACCCATGTCCACCTCATATTTTGTCGCCGCCGACTGGCTGATTGAGCACGGCGACGATCCGGAAGTTCAGATTATCGACGCGCGTATGGCCCCTCCGGGACAAGAGCATCGTGACGTGCCCGGTCAATACCGTGCCGGGCATCTGCCGGGTGCGGTATTTTTTGATATCGAAGCCCTCTCCGATCATACCTCTCCCCTGCCGCACATGCTGCCGCGCCCGGAAGCGTTTTCCGTGGCGATGCGCGAGCTGGGCGTCAGCAAAGACAAACACCTCGTTGTCTATGATGAAGGTAACCTCTTTTCCGCGCCGCGCGCGTGGTGGATGCTGAAAAACTTCGGCGTGGAAAAAGTCTCGATTCTGGCGGGCGGCCTCGCGGGCTGGAAACGTGACGAGCTGCCGCTTCAGCAGGGTGACGTCACGCTGCCGGAAGGCGAATTCGATGCGACCTTTGACGCCCACGTGGTAAAACGCCTGACCGACGTGCTGGTTGTAAGCCACGAAAAAACGGCCCAAATCGTTGATGCCCGCCCTGCGCCACGCTTCAATGCCGAGGCGGATGAACCGCGTCCGGGACTTAGGCGCGGACATATTCCCGGTGCGCTGAACGTGCCGTGGGGCGACCTGGTGTTTGAGGGCGAGCTGAAAACCACCGACGAGCTGCGCGCCATTTTTGAACGTCAGGGCGTGGATTTGCATCGTCCGATTATCGCCAGCTGCGGTTCCGGCGTAACGGCCTGCGTGGTCATTCTGGCGCTCGCCACGCTCGGCGTAAGCGACGTCACGCTCTACGACGGCGCCTGGAGCGAATGGGGCGCGCGTGACGACCTGCCGGTTGAACCCGCGAAATAATGGATAACCGCCTGGCCACGCTGTTAACGCGCGGGGCGTCATTGACCCGCGCGGAGTATCGCGTCCTCGCCCACCTCACGGAGCATCCGCTGCTGGTGGGCAACATCACGGTTCGCGAGCTGGCAAAGGCGACATTCGTTTCTACCGCCACCATCATGCGGCTGTGCCAGAAGCTGGGGTTCAGCGGCTTCAGCGAGTTTATCTGGCACTGCAAGCAGCTGCTCTCCGACACGCCGCATATTGCCGCTCAGGCGCAGTCGCGCCCTGAACTCCCGGTGTTGTTTAACCAGTTTATCGCCAACTATCAGCACACCTTTCAGTGGGTTACCCAGGACAAACGCCAGCAGTTTTCCGACCTGCTGCGCCAGAAAGAGAGCTTCTTTCTCTACGGGGCCGGGTTTTCTTATCTGTTTGCGGAGTACCTGACCAAGAAGCTACAGGTAATGGGCAAAACGGCGTTTATCTCCGGACCGGGCGACAGCCGGAACATTTTTCTCAGCAATGCCGCCCGCTATCAGGTGTTTATTGCCGTCTCGCGCAGTGGCGAAACGGAGCAGGTGCTGGATAAAGCGCGGATAGCCAAAAACGTCGGCATGACGATCGTCGCGTTTACCCGCGCCTCGGCCAACACGCTGGCGGAGATGGCCGACGTGCACTTTGCGCTCTATGACGAAGCGGTGCACTTTGCCGCCGAAGCCGCAGGGGTGACGTCGTTTGAGTCGAATCTGGTGCTGCTGATGGATTTACTGCTGCTGGAAGCAACGGGGTGATATTCACCCCGCTGTCATCAGATGATGCGGTTAGTTTTGAGATCGCGCAGGAAGCCGCCCCAGCGACGCTCATAGAACGGCGTAATGTGCTCGGTAATAAAGTGGCTAATGCCCTTCTCACCGTTTTTCACCTGGCAGATATCAATTGGTTCATCGCCCGGTAGCGTGTCGGTCGCCACGCTTCCCGCTGCCTGAACGATCTCGTCGAAATCGCCATCGGCTTCAATACCGATCAACAGCACCGGCTTTTCGTCCGCGCGCTCTTTAATGGAGCAGAGAAACGCGCGCCTGACGGGCTTGAGCGTTTTGAACAGCGTCGTCAGGGAATCAATCATCTGCGCGGGCGGCTCGGCCACTTCAGAGAGCAGCAGTGTTTCGCCCCCTTCGAGCACTTCCTGCGTGCTGAGCGGGTTGCCCTCTTCGCCAATCAGGTGGCTGATTTCACGTGGCGTAAACTCTTTCCCGGTCGGCAGCTTCGCGTTCAGGAACAGCGTCTGGCCGAGCGTCATTTCAAACAGGGTACGCACCGGCATCACCACGAACGCCTGTTCATCTTCTACCGCTTTCTGCAGCGCTTCCAGCGAGGTGAAGAACGGGATCACCGACGTGCCGTCGTCTTTCTCCCAGTGCAGCAGATCCAGCGCGCTGTCTTCTACGACCTGTTCACCTTCAGCCGCAGTGCCCGGCACCCAGACGGTGGATTCCAGCAGCGTGCGGAAAAAGGCCGGACGGTGGGCGGGCTCGGTCGCCGCCTGCTCCAGCAGGGTTTCTAATTCGTTTTTGGTATCTGACATAGTTTGGCTACTTCACACTTGCCCGGCGGCGCTACGCTTGCACGGGCCTACGGGTTTTGTAGGCCGGGTAAGCGTAGCGCCACCCGGCAAAAAAGATTACTCAGCCGTCAGCAGGTTCGCCACGGTACGCACGCCCAGACCGGTCGCGCCCGCGGACCACTGCTCAACCGCCGCTTTACGGTAGGTTGCAGAGCAGTCAATGTGCAGCCAGCCCTCGTGGTAGTTCTCAACAAAGTGAGACAGGAACCCTGCTGCGGTGCTTGCCCCCGCCGGGTACGCCGCGCTGGCGGTGTTGTTCAGCTCGGCAAAGTTGGACGGCAGCTGGCTACGGTGGAACTCGGCCAGCGGCAGGCGCCAGAACGGTTCGTTTTCCGCCGCGGCGCTCGCCAGCAGGCGTGCGGCCAGCTTGTCGTCAAAGCTGAACAGCGCGTGGTAGTCGTTACCCAGCGCGGTTTTCGCCGCACCGGTCAGAGTCGCCATGTCGATGATCAGCTCAGGCTTCTGGGCAGAGGCGTCGATCAGGCCATCGGCCAGCACCAGACGACCTTCGGCGTCAGTGTTCATCACCTCAACGTTTTTGCCGTTACGGTAGCGAATGATGTCGCCCAGCTTGAAGGCGTTGCCGCTCACCATGTTGTCCGCGCAGCACAGGTACAGCTTCACGCGCTTTTTCAGACCGCGGGTGATGGCAAAGGCCAGCGCGCCGGTGATGGTGGCCGCGCCGCCCATGTCGGACTTCATGGAGTCCATGAACGCGCTCTGCTTCAGGCTGTAGCCGCCGGTGTCGAAGGTGATGCCTTTACCTACCAGGCAGGCAAAGACCGGCGCTTCTTTATCGCCGGTTGGGTTGTAATCCAGCGCCAGCAGCACCGGTGGACGCTCGGAGCCGCGCCCCACGGTGTGGATACCCATGTAGTTCTGCTCGCGCAGGTCTTCTCCCTTGGTGATGCGGTAGGACATCTTGTCGCCCGCCACGCCGCACAGCAGGTCAACGGCGCGCTGCGCCAGCTGCTCAGGGCCTAATTCTTCCGCCGGAGCGTTAATGGTGTCGCGTACCCAGTCGATGATTTTCAGGCGGCTTTCCAGCTCTTTCTGACCGACTTCGTCGAGGTTCGCCCACTCAATTTTGCGGGTGCCTTTCGGCCCTTTATAGCCCGCCCAGAACGCCCAGCTGCGGTCGGTATCCCACCCTTCGCCTTCCAGCGAGACATGCTTAATGCCCAGACCGTCAATTTTACGTGCGGCGCGCTGGATCAGGCCCAAATCATCATTGCCCGTCAGGTGCAGGGTAATACCGTCGTTATTAATGCTGTAGGTGGCTTTCTCGCCCCAGCGCGCGTCGGCAGGCTGATTCGAGAGCGTAATCTTCATCGCTTCGGTCATTTTATTTTTCCTTATTAGCAACTAGCAAACGGGCCGCCTGAAGGCAGCCCGTTTTGTTATTTATTCTGCTTCATCTAACCAGACTAACAGAATCGCCTCCAGAATTTTTTCATTGGATGCGTTTGGATCGTCGTCGAAATCCTCTAAATCGCAGATCCACTGATGCATATCGGTGAATCGTACGGTCTTCGGATCGAGATCCGGGTTCGCGTCGTAGAGCGCTTCGCCGATTTCACGGCTGTCTGTCCACTTCAGTCCCATATTAATGCTCGCGTGCGTGGTTGATGGTGTAGCGTGGGAACTCCACGACCAGATCTTCATCGGTCACCGCAGCCTGGCAGCTTAAGCGGCTGTCCGGCTCCAGACCCCATGCTTTATCCAGCATGTCGTCTTCGTCTTCGGTGCTCTCGGCAAGAGAGTCAAAACCTTCACGCACGATGCAGTGGCAGGTGGTGCAGGCACAGGATTTTTCACAGGCGTGTTCCACTTCGATACCTGCACGCAGGGCTACATCGAGAATGGTTTCGCCGGTCTTCGCTTCCAGAACAGCGCCATCCGGACAGAGGTCCGCATGAGGCAAAATTACAATCTTTGGCATATTAAACCTCGTCCACGGACTGGCCTTTCAGCGCGACGCGGACAGATTTGTCCATGCGGCGAGCAGCAAAGTCCTGGGTTTGTTTATCAACGTTTTTAATGGCTTCTTCTATTGCGTCAGCGTCATTGCCTTCGGCCACGGCGCTTAAGCGCGCGGCAGCGTCGTCAATCACCTGGCGCTCAGCGGCGCTTAACAGCGCGGCGTCGGCAGCGAGCGCGCCGTTCAGGCTCTCCAGCACGCGTGCGGCTTCAACTTTCTGTTCAGCCAGCATACGCGCCTTCACATCCTGCTCGGCGTAGCTCATTGAGTCCTGAATCATGGAGGCGATTTCGCCATCGGTCAGGCCGTAGGACGGCTTAACCTGAATAGACGACTCGACACCGGTCGATTTTTCCATCGCCGTGACGCTCAGCAGGCCGTCGGCGTCCACCTGGAAGGTGACGCGAATATGCGCCCCGCCCGCAGGCAGCGCCGGGATTCCGCGCAGCGCAAAGCGCGCCAGAGAACGGCAGTCCTGCACCAGCTCGCGTTCGCCCTGCATCACGTGGATGGACATCGCGGTCTGGCCGTCTTTAAAGGTGGTGAACTCCTGCGCGCGCGCCACCGGAATGGTGGTGTTACGCGGGATCACTTTCTCCACCAGGCCGCCCATGGTTTCTAAGCCCAGCGACAGCGGGATGACGTCCAGCAGCAGCATTTCACTGTCCGGCTTGTTGCCAACCAGAATATCGGCCTGGATCGCGGCGCCGACGGCAACCACTTTGTCCGGGTCGATGGAGGTCAGCGGCGTGCGGCCAAAGAATTCGCCCACGCGCTCGCGCACCAGCGGCACGCGGGTCGAACCGCCCACCATGACCACTTCCAGCACTTCGTTGGCCTCAACGCCGGCATCTTTCAATGCGCGACGGCAGGCCAGTAAGGTGCGTTTCACCAGCGGGGCAATCAGATCGTTAAACTGGTCGCGGGTGATGTCACCCTGCCAGCCCGCAACATTGACGGTGACGCTCTGCGCATCGCTCAGGGCAATTTTGGCGTCGATGGCCGCATCCAGCAGTTCACGCTGTACGCGCGCATCGCTGCGATCGCTGATGCCTGCCTGCTCGCGGATGTAGTCCGCCAGCAGATGGTCGAAGTCATCGCCGCCCAGCGCGGAATCCCCGCCGGTCGCCAGCACTTCAAATACCCCGCGGCTCAGGCGCAGGATAGAGATATCAAATGTCCCGCCGCCGAGATCGTAAACCGCGATCACCCCTTCCTGACCGGAATCGAGGCCGTAGGCAATCGCCGCCGCCGTCGGTTCGTTCAGCAGACGCAGCACGTGCAGGCCCGCCAGACGCGCGGCGTCTTTGGTGCCCTGACGCTGTGCATCATCAAAGTAGGCAGGAACGGTGATCACCACGCCGTCCAGATCGCCGCCGAGCGTGGCCGTAGCACGCTCCGCCAGCGCTTTGAGGATGTCAGCAGAAACACGAATCGGGTTCAGCAGACCGGCCGCGGTCGCAATCATCGGCAGGCCGTTTTCACTGGCCTGCAGCTGATACGGCAGATGCGGGTAGCGGGTCTGAATATCGGCCAGCGAGCGGCCCATCATGCGCTTGACGGAGCTGATGGTATTTGCCGGATCGCGCGCGGCGTTAGCGCGGGCGTCATAGCCGACCGCGTGACCCTGCTGCTGGTAGTGGACCACGGAAGGCAGCAGATGGCGGCCCTGCTCGTCAGCCAGCGTTTCCGCCTGGCCGCTGCGCACGGTCGCCACGAGGGAATTGGTGGTGCCCAGATCGATACCCACCGCCAGACGACGCTGGTGCGGTGCGGCACTTAAGCCAGGCTCACTAATTTGTAATAAGGCCATAATTGCTTCCGAAATTAAAAATCGAGCAGCTTTTCTTCGAGTTGTTCAGCACTGCTTCGCAGTTTATCGAGAAAACGGAGTTTGCGCACAGTGTCTGCCGCCACGTCCCAGGTCTCGTTGTTCAGTTGCTCCACCATCTGCTGATGGCGGGTATCGAACATGCCCTTCACGCGCGTGATGAAGCTTTCCAGACGCGCTTCGTCTTTGGCCTGTTCAATCTCATCCAGCTCTTCGCGCAGCTCCAGCTGCTCCATCAGAAACGCCGTGTCGCGCACGGTGTGCTGTTCGCTCGCCAGATCGAAACCGTGGAGCGAGAGCAGATACTCAGCGCGCGCCAGCGGATGGCGCAGCGTCTGCCAGGCCTGGTTGATGGTCGCGGATTGCGACACCGCAGCCAGCTGCTCTGCCTGAGTACCGCTCGCGAATTTGTCCGGATGGTACTGACGCTGCAGATCCTGAAAACGGATCGTCAGCGCCTGGAGATCGATCGGGTATTGAGCGGGTAGTCCGAAGAGAGTGAAGTAATCCATAACAATCTCAGGGGTAGCCTGTTAGAACAAACCCCACGCGTAGCGGGTAACGCCACGGTGGGGTTTCGGATGACGCGCGGTTAAACGTGGAAGCTTTCGCCGCAACCACACTCGTCTTTGACGTTCGGGTTCGTAAATTTGAACCCTTCGTTCAGGCCTTCTTTGACGAAGTCCAGCTGAGTGCCGTTGAGGAATTGCAGGCTTTTGCCATCGACCACCACCTTCACGCCCTTGTCTTCAAACACGATGTCATCAGACGCCGGCTCGTCAACAAACTCCAGTACGTAAGCCATACCAGAACAGCCGGAGGTACGTACGCCCAGTCGCAGGCCAAAGCCTTTACCACGGTTCGCCAGAAAAGAGCTTACTCGCGCGGCAGCGCTGTCGCTAAGGGTAATCGACATACTCAAACCTCAATTATTTTGCTTCACGTTTGCTTTTGTAATCCGCAATGGCGGCTTTGATCGCGTCTTCTGCCAGAATTGAGCAGTGAATTTTCACCGGTGGCAGTTCGAGTTCTTCAGCAATATCCGTGTTCTTGATTGCCTGTGCTTCGTCCAGAGACTTGCCCTTCACCCATTCGGTGACGAGGGAGCTGGACGCGATAGCAGAACCGCAGCCGTAGGTCTTGAAGCGCGCGTCTTCAATGATACCTTCATTGTTGACTTTAATCTGCAACTTCATCACGTCGCCACACGCTGGCGCACCGACCATGCCGCTACCAACAGATTCGTCGCTGTTGTCAAAAGAGCCAACGTTGCGTGGGTTTTCGTAATGATCGATGACTTTTTCGCTGTATGCCATGATTGAATTCTCCTTATGTACCGATTAGTGATGTGACCATTCAATGCTGTTCAGATCCACGCCCTGCTTGAACATTTCCCACAGTGGAGAAAGGTCGCGCAGACGGCCAATGGAGTTGCGAACCAGCTTGATGGTGTAGTCAATCTCTTCTTCGGTAGTGAAACGACCTAAAGAGAAACGGATAGAGCTGTGTGCCAGCTCGTCAGTCATACCCAGCGCGCGCAGCACGTAGGATGGCTCAAGGCTTGCAGACGTACAGGCAGAACCGGAAGAAACCGCCAGGTCTTTCAGCGCCATGATCAACGACTCGCCTTCAACATAGTTGAAGCTGACGTTGAGGATGTTCGGTGCGCCCTGCTCGAGATCGCCGTTCAGATACACTTCTTCCATATCTTTCACGCCGTCCCACAGACGGTTACGCAGCGTGCGCAGGCGTGCCATCTCGGTTTCCATCTCTTCTTTTGCAATGCGGTAGGCTTCGCCCATGCCCACGATCTGGTGAACAGGCAGCGTACCGGAACGCATGCCGCGCTCGTGACCACCGCCGTGCATCTGTGCTTCGATGCGGATACGCGGTTTACGACGAACGTACAGCGCGCCGATGCCTTTCGGGCCATAGATTTTGTGGCCGGAGAAGGACATCAGGTCAACTTTCAGCTGGCTCAGGTCGATAGGCAGTTTGCCCACGCTCTGGGTCGCGTCCACGTGGTAGATGATACCGCGCGCGCGGCACATTTCGCCGATGGTCGCGATGTCTTGTACCACGCCGATTTCGTTGTTGACGTGCATGATGGAGACCAGAATGGTGTCATCACGCATGGCCGCTTCGAGCTCTTTCAGATCGATAATGCCGTTGCTCTGTGGCGCCAGATAGGTGACTTCGTACCCTTCACGCTCCAGCTGGCGGCAGGTGTCCAGCACGGCTTTGTGTTCGGTTTTGCTGGTGATAATGTGCTTGCCTTTTTTCTGATAAAAGTTGGCTGCACCTTTGATCGCCAGGTTGTCGGATTCGGTCGCACCGGAGGTGAAAACAATCTCACGCGGGTCGGCACCCACCAGGTCAGCAATCTGATTACGGGCGATATCAACCGCCTCTTCAGCATGCCAGCCAAAACGGTGTGAACGGGAAGCTGGGTTACCAAAGTTTCCGTCCAGGGTCAGACACTGCATCATTTTCTCGGCAACACGCGGGTCCACCGGCGTGGTTGCGGAGTAATCGAGATAAATCGGTAATTTCATTGCTCTTTAAACTCCGTACATCGCTTCAATGCAAGGAATCAGGCAACCGGCTGGATGTACGACCGAGTACACGGGGCGAGTCTACGCCCCGGCCTGATTCTGAAATACTTATCGTTTTATTACGCGCGTAATTTGACGTCGATAGCGTCCTGCGCGCGGGTGCTGCGTTGGGAATCATGGCTGTGCTGACGGCCCGAAACATCCAGAACTTCCTGGTTATTCACCAGCTCACCGAGGGTGATGTTGTTCAGGAAGCCGGTCAGACGGTCGCTCAGATCGCGCCACAGCGCGTGGGTCAGGCATTTATCGCCGCCCTGGCAGCCGCCTTTACCCTGGCAACGGGTCGCGTCAACGGATTCGTCAACGGCGCTGATCACTTCGCCAACTGCAATACTGCCCGCGTCTTTACCCAGCAGATAACCGCCGCCTGGGCCACGAACGCTGGAAACCAGTCCATTTTTACGCAGTCTGGAGAACAGCTGTTCCAGATAAGAGAGGGAGATCCCTTGTCGTTCAGAAATATCAGCTAACGGAACCGGGCCCGCTTCGGAGTTGAGCGCAACGTCCAGCATCGCGGTCACGGCATAACGCCCTTTAGATGTCAGTCTCATGTCTTACTTAACCTCAAACTCGCCCCTGCCCGGGGTTTTTTATTGTAAAATGGGGTATTGCATAGCAGGGCCAAGTCTGACATTCCTGACTAAAATGGTCAACTATTTACTTGACTGTTTTAGTCAGGTATTTAACCTTCTGTGCCGTTTTTTGTCGGGTGGCGCTTCGCTTACCCGACCTGCGGTTTTGTAGGCCGGGTAAGCGAAGCGCCACCCGGCGAACAGACGACACTACTCTTTATTTTTCTGCTCAATCGACGCCAGGATCCCGCGCAGGATGTTCAGCTCCTGGCTTTCCGGACGCGCGCGGGTGAACAGACGGCGCAGCTTGTTCATCACCTGACCCGGGTGGCCTTCGCGGATAAAGCCGGTCGAGAGCAGCGTCTGCTCCAGGTGACCGTAGAAACGTTCAAGGTCGTCCACCAGCGGGTAAGCCGTCTCTTCTTTAGGCTCAACCTCTTTTTCCTGCGTTGCCAGCCACGCCATACGCACTTCGTAGGCGATAACCTGCACCGCCATCGCCAGGTTCAGTGAGCTGTACTCCGGGTTTGCCGCAATCGCCACGTGATAATGACACTTCTGCAGCTCGTCGTTGGTCAGGCCAACGCGCTCGCGGCCGAACACCAGCGCAACCGGTGCTTGTTCAGCCTCAGAGACACTTTTCAGGCCGCATTCACGCGGATCGAGCATTGGCCACGGCAGCGTGCGCGAACGCGCGCTGGTACCGACAACGAGGCTGCAGCCGGCCAGCGCTTCGTCAAGGGTATCGACGATCTGGGCGTTGCCGATCACGTCGCTGGCTCCGGCCGCCAGGGCGATGGCCTGCGAGTCTGGCTTCACCAGCGGGTTAACCAGCCACAGGTTCGTTAAGCCCATGGTTTTCATAGCGCGGGCAACGGAGCCCATGTTGCCGGTGTGCGATGTTTCGACCAGCACGATTCGAATGTTTTGCAGCATAATTTTTAATGTCTGGATTCAGTGTCTGAAGAATATTCGGGCATATTATCATAAACGGGAGACATAATCCGATCCCGCTGCTATACTCTGCGCCGATTTTCCTGTTCTTTAACATCCAGTGAGAGAGACCGATGCATCCGATGCTGACCATCGCCGTGCGCGCAGCGCGCAAGGCGGGTAATGTAATTGCCAAACACTACGAAACGCCAGACTCCGTAGAAACCAGCCAGAAAGGCAGCAATGATTTCGTGACGAACGTCGATAAAGCCGCAGAAGCGATTATTATCGAAACGATCCGCAAATCTTACCCACAGCACACCATCATCACCGAAGAAAGCGGTGAACATGAAGGTACCGATCAGGATGTTCAATGGGTTATCGATCCACTGGATGGCACCACCAACTTCGTCAAACGCCTGCCACACTTCTCTGTGTCTATCGCCGTACGCATTAAAGGCCGTACTGAAGTCGCCGTTGTGTACGATCCAATGCGTAACGAACTGTTCACCGCGACCCGCGGTCAGGGCGCACAGCTGAACGGCTACCGTCTGCGCTGCAGCAACGCACGCGATCTGGACGGCACCATCCTGGCGACCGGTTTCCCGTTCAAGGCGAAACAGCACGCGACCACCTATATGAATATCCTCGGCAAACTGTTCACCGAATGCGCGGACTTCCGTCGCACCGGTTCTGCTGCGCTGGATCTGGCCTACGTGGCAACCGGCCGCGTTGACGGTTACTTCGAACTCTCACTGAAGCCATGGGATTTTGCTGCGGGCGAGCTGATCGCGCGTGAAGCAGGCGCCATTGTTTGCGACTTCACCGGCGGCCATAACTATATGTCGACCGGCAACATCGTTGCGGGTAACCCACGCGTTGTTAAAGCCATGCTGGCCAACATGCGTGATGAACTGAGCGATGCGCTGAAGCGTTAATCCAGTTTGTTAAGCCCGGTGGCGCTACGCTTACCGGGCCTACAAAATCCCTCAGTACGCTAGAAAGGCCGCAATCCCCTTCCCACCGGCACCGCGCTCATCCACATCGTCACCGCCGCCACCAGCAGAATCACCCCACCCGCCAGCGCAAGCGTTGTCCACCCTATCTGTCGCCACAGCACCGGCGTTTTACTGCCGCTGAGTTTGACCGCCAGCTGACGGAAGCTGTGAACCAGCAGCGCTAAAGACGAAATGGTGAGAGAGGTTCCTGCCGCCATCGCCAGCGCCGAGAGCATTCCCCAGCCAAAGACACCTATTATCTTACTGAACAGCAGCACCATAATGGCACCCGAGCACGGGCGCATCCCCATCGAGAGAATAATCATCAGCCGGGCGCGCCAGTCGTCGCCGTTCTGTAATTGTTCCTGCGTGGGCAGATGCTGATGACCGCAGCCGCAGTGTTCATCATGAACGTGGTGCGGCGTAAAGGATTTGAACGTGGGCTTTTTCAGCAGCGCGCGCAGTTTTTTCAGCGCCCGCCAGCAGAGGATCAGCCCCAGCACGCCCACCAGCGCATAGCTGCCCTTCTCCAGCCAGAAGCTGCTCATGTGCAGCTGGCGCGCCGGAAGCTGTAACAGCGAAAGCACCACCACGACCAGCGCAATCGCCACGCCGCCCTGAAGCAGCGAAGAGGCCAGCGTCAGGCCGATGCTCGATTTCAGCTTAGACGGATGGGTGGCAAGCCAGGTGGTGATGACGACTTTGCCGTGCCCCGGCCCCAGCGCGTGCAGAACGCCATAGACAAAACTGAACGCCAGCAGGGAGCCGCCCGCTTTGGCCGGGTTCTCGGCCACCGCCTTCAGCAGTCCGCTCATCTGCTGGTTGACTTCACGCTGCCAGATAATGCTTTTCATCATCACCTGCGGCCAGGCCTGCCACAGCCACAGCGCCCCGCAAACCGCGAACAGCAAAAAGAGCGCCAGCGGCCAGAGGTGAAGCCAGCGACGCGGCTTGCGGATCGGAGAGGAGATTACTGACATTGTAACGTCACCTCCTGCGCGAACTGTTTACCCAGCTCCATGTCCTCAGGCGGGGCATCTGCTTTATCCAGCGAGATCGCAAAGTTCAGCGTCTCTTCGCTGGGCTTCGGGGTATGAACGCCAATTTTGCAGCTTTTTTGCAGCGCGTGCGGCAGCCGTACGTCGCTGTCTTTGTCATAGCGCATGTCGACATAGTAGGTAGGGTCAAAAGTGGAAAAGCGGTACGTTTGCCCGGCCAGCGGCTGAGGATGCGCCAGCGGAAGCACGAACGTCAGCACCGCCTGATGCCCGTCACGCGTCATCCCGTATTCCGTTGGACGGTTCTGAAATTTGACCTTTTGGCCGTTATGCCAGAATTCGGTGAAGTAGTGCTGGCCGAGCACGTTGGCCATTACTTCCGCCGCCAGCTTTTTCCAGATATCGTCGCCGGGCTTCGCGTTTCCCGCATCATAGAGCAGGTCAGCCGAGGTGATTTCATCCATCGTCCAGCGCATTTTCAGGCCGCTCAGCTGCGTGCCGTCGGTGACCAGCTCGGTCTGGAGACCAATAAAACTGTGAGGGTGGGCGCTGGCGGTGAAGGTGATAACCGCCAAAAATAACGCCATCGCACTTTGTTTAACTGTTTGCATCAATTCCTCACGTCAAAAATTCTGTGATGTTCCCCTGCAATCCTGAGTGAAAGGCCTGCCGGCGCGCTTTTCAGCGCTCATCCTTTAGCTATTCTTATCAAACATTCACACTGGATACCCGACAGATGATGACGACGCTTGAAATTCCATCTGTGCTTTCCAGTTCGCAGCGCCGCTGCCAGGTGCTTTTGATGCTTTACCTGCCCGATGCTGCCGTCACCGCACAGAGCATAATCGCTGCCAACGGCGTGGACGACGCGATGGCACGGCAAGATATAGCCGAGACGCGCGATGAAATCCAGCGCTATCACCGGCTGGATATCGTCACGCACCACGACGGCTGCTACCGGATTGAAGGCACAGCCCTGAATCAGCGTTTATGCCTGCTGCACTGGCTGCGCCGGGCGCTGCGGCTTTGTCCGCAGTTTGTCTCGCACCAGTTTACCCCCGCATTAAAAACCGCGCTTAAACAACTCGGCATCGCGCGCCCGCTTTACGACGATGCGAACCTGCGGGCGCTGATCGGCTTCTGCTCACGCAAGCTGCAGCGCCAGTTTGAATGCCGCGATGTGCAGTTTTTACAGCTCTATCTGCAATATTGTCTTATTCAGCACCAGCTCGGGAATACGCCGCAGTTTTCGCATGCCCAGCGCAGCTGGACCCAGTCGCGGGGAGAGTATTTTACGGCGCAGGAGATTGTCCGCCACTGGAAGCGGCGCGTGCCACAGGGCGCGCACGTGGATGAACAGCTGTTTCTGGCGCTGCTGTTTATGATGCTCCGCACGCCCGATCCGGTTCTTGATAAGCACCAGCAGGATCAGCGTCTACGCCGGGCCATCGTGCGCATGGTGGCCCGTTTTCGCTCGCAGACCGGAATGAACTTCAGCGATGAGCAGGGACTGACCGATCAGCTGTATATCCATCTGGCTCAGGCGCTGGACCGTTCGCTGTTTGAGATCGGCATCGACAACAGCCTGCCGGAGGAGATCCATCGCCTTTATCCCCGGCTGTTACGCACCACGAAAGAGGCGCTGTTTGAGCTGGAGGCAGAATTCGGGCTGCGTTTTTCCGACGAAGAGATGAGCCTGGTGGCGGTAATTTTCGGTGCCTGGCTGATGCAGGAGACCGATCTGCATGAAAAACAGGTGATCCTGCTGACGGGAGACGATAAAGCCAGTGAGGAGCAGATCGAACAGCAGCTTCGCGAGCTGACGCTGCTGCCGCTCAACATACGCTACCTGACGCTGCAGGCTTTTCAGAAAGAGGGGGCGCCGCGCGAAGCCGCGCTGGTTATCACCCCCTACCCGACGGCCCTGCCGCTGTTCTCGCCGCCGCTGATCCATGCCGTTGAGACACTGAACGCGCAGCAGCAAGAACATATTCGCGCCATGCTGGAATCATAGCGACGCGCGTGCGGCCACTTTAGGGCGAACAACAATGGCGGGCAAGGCGACGAGCGCCATCACCCAGAAGACGCCGTGCCCCAGATGCTGATAGAGGAACCCCGCAAACACCGTCATGATCGCGATACTGCCCCCCATTGCCACTGCCGAATAGACGGCCTGCAGGCGAATCACGTCCCCGCCCTCGCGCGCAGCGATATAGCGCATGGCCGCCAGATGGCACACGGTAAAGGTGCCGCAGTGAAGAATTTGCGCCACAATCAGCCACGGCAGATCGGTCGTCCAGCCCATAATCCCCCAGCGCGCCACGCCGCACACGGCGGAAAGCAGCAGTAGGTCACGCGCGCCAAAGCGACGGAACAGTTTTTTGCTCAGGGCAAAGATAATGACTTCGGCCACCACGCCCAGCGACCACAGATAGCCCACGGCGGAAGCGGAATATCCTGCCCCCTGCCAGTAGATGGCGCTGAAACCATAGTACGCCGCATGTGCCCCCTGAAGGAGGCATACGCACGCCAGAAAACGCCAGCTCTGTGCGACCAGGCTCCGCCATGCGGGCCAGCCCGCGCTCTCCTGATGGCGACTTTCCCCTTGCGGCATCACCGACGGTCGCAGAAGCATGCCCAGCAGCATCGAGGCAATACCGATACTCAGCAGAGCAAGAATGGCGCGGTAATCGTAAAGGCTGACCAGTTTGCCCACCAGCGCCGAGCCAATCACAAAGGCGATAGAGCCCCACAGGCGCACGCGGCCGTAGTCCATGGTGATCTGTTTCTGCCAGGTGTTCGCCAGGGCATCCGTCAGCGGCACCAGCGGTGAGAAGAACAGGTTAAAGCCGACCATCACCACCATCAGCCAGGCAAACTGGTGGCTGACCCAGAAGCAGGCCACAAAGACCAGGGTCAGCAGAGCCAGAATGCGTACGGCCTTGATCAGTAAGGAGGGATCGCTGACGCGCGGGGCGATCAGCAGGCTGCCGAGGAAACGCGCCACCAGCCCGGCCCCCAGCAGGACACCGATGGTCTCAGGCGTCAGGCCGATACCCTTAAGCCAGACGCTCCAGAAAGGCAGAAAAATGCCGTAGCTAAAGAAATAGGTGAAATAACTGAGCGCCAGCCAGCGCGTGGAATGCAAGACCATGAATCCCTCCCGAAATCGAGGCCATAGTCTGGCGAGAATATAAAAATTAAGCAAGTAGATAGCCCGCTATAAATTAACGAAAAATTAACATCTTGTGCAGTCGTCTGGCTTATGGCAGGGAATGAAAATGTGTATTACGTTTAAATTACTCCACTTGCAGAGGTATTTCTGCCATGAACTCACTACGTTATCTCGATTTTGGTCAGTCGCGTCATCTGCTGCTGCTCATTGGCCGCATCGCGCTTGTCGTGCTGTTTATTATCTTTGGTTACCCGAAACTGACGGGGTTTAGCGGTACCGTACAGTATATGACCTCGCTGGGTACGCCGATGCCCATGCTGGCGGCCATTATTGCGGTGGTTATGGAAGTGCCTGCTGCGATCCTGATCGTACTGGGCTTTTTCACCCGTCCTCTCGCGGTACTGTTTGTGTTCTACACCCTCGGAACGGCGGTGATTGGGCATCACTACTGGGATATGACCGGTGATGCAGTCGTACCGAATATGATTAACTTCTACAAAAACGTCAGTATTGCTGGCGCCTTTATTTTGCTGGCGATTGTGGGGCCTGGCGCCATCTCCCTGGACCGGCGTTAAGCCATAAAAAAAGGCCGCATGCGCGGCCTTTTTTATTTCTGCAGGGCAGAGGAATTATGCGTATACCGGGAAGCGCGCGCAGATATCCAGAACTTTACCCTTAACGCGCTCGATAACCGCTTCGTCATTGATGTTGTCCAGAACGTCACACATCCAGCCAGCCAGCTCTTTCACTTCCGCTTCTTTGAAGCCGCGGCGAGTCACGGCCGGAGAACCGATACGGATACCGGAGGTCACGAACGGGCTCTTCGGATCGTTTGGCACGCTGTTTTTGTTCACGGTGATGTTGGCGCGGCCCAGGGCAGCGTCAGCTTCTTTACCGGTCAGGTTCTTATCAACCAGATCCAGCAGGAACAGGTGGTTTTCAGTCCCGCCGGATACCACTTTGTAGCCACGGTTCAGGAACACTTCCACCATCGCTTTGGCGTTCTTAGCAACCTGCTGCTGGTAAACCTTGAACTCTGGCTCCATCGCTTCTTTCAGCGCGACCGCTTTTGCCGCGATAACGTGCATCAGCGGGCCGCCCTGCGCGCTTGGGAACACCGCGGAGTTCAGTTTTTTGTACAGCTCTTCGTCACCGCCCTTCGCCAGGATCAGGCCACCGCGTGGACCCGCCAGGGTTTTGTGGGTGGTGGTGGTCACAACGTGCGCATGCGGAACCGGGTTAGGGTAAACGCCAGCGGCAATCAGACCGGCAACGTGCGCCATGTCGACGAACAGGTACGCACCGATGCTGTCAGCGATTTCACGCATTTTTGCCCAGTCAACGATACCGGAGTAAGCAGAGAAGCCACCGATGATCATCTTCGGCTTGTGCTCTTTAGCCTGCTTCGCCATGTCTTCGTAGTCAATTTTACCGGACTCATCAATACCGTAAGGGATGATGTTGTACAGTTTGCCGGAGAAGTTAACCGGGGAGCCGTGAGTCAGGTGGCCGCCCTGCGCCAGGTTCATACCCAGAACGGTATCGCCCGGCTGCAGCAGCGCGGTGTAGACCGCGAAGTTAGCCTGGGAGCCAGAGTGCGGCTGGACGTTTGCATAGTCAGCGCCAAAAAGTTCTTTCGCACGATCGATAGCCAACTGCTCAACGATATCAACGTACTCGCAACCGCCGTAATAGCGTTTGCCCGGGTAACCTTCAGCGTATTTGTTGGTCAGCTGAGAACCCTGCGCCTGCATCACGCGCGGGCTGGTGTAGTTCTCGGAGGCGATCAGTTCGATGTGCTCTTCCTGACGTACTTTTTCCTGCTCCATAGCCTGCCACAGTTCGGCATCATAATCGGCAATGTTCATTTCACGCTTTAACATCCGCATCTCCTGACTCAGCTAACAAGTAAATTTTGGCCTGAAAAGGCAGTCCTGTTGGACGACGGGCAACAGTATAACTGATTAGTTCTGTGATAACAGGTCTTGACAAACGATTTTACGCAAACGTTTTCCTACCCGCCACGCAAGGGTTTGAGGAATAAAGCGCTCGCCCTTTCCAGCGGATTTCTTTTCAGGTTTGTGATGCATATTTTTCATCTTGCAAAGAACCATTTACAACGCAGGGGTATTTTTTATAAGATGCATTTAAAATACATCATTTAAATAACATCAGAAGGACGCGCTCATGCTCGACGCTCAAACCATCGCTACCGTAAAAGCCACTATTCCCCTGCTGGTGGAAACCGGCCCTAAACTCACCGCCCATTTCTACGATCGCATGTTCACGCACAACCCGGAGCTCAAAGAGATTTTCAACATGAGCAACCAGCGTAACGGCGATCAGCGTGAAGCGCTGTTCAACGCCATCGCGGCTTACGCCAGCAATATTGAAAACCTGGCTACGCTGCTGCCCGCGGTGGAAAAAATCGCGCAGAAACATACCAGCTTCCAGATCCAACCCGAGCAGTACAACATCGTCGGCACTCACCTGCTGGCGACGCTGGACGAAATGTTCAGCCCAGGTCAGGAGGTGCTGGACGCGTGGGGTAAAGCCTACGGGGTGCTGGCAAACGTGTTTATCAACCGTGAAGCACAGATTTACAGCGAAAACGCCAGCAAGAACGGCGGCTGGGAAGGTACCCGCGCATTCAGTATCGTTGAGAAAACGCCGCGCAGCGCGTTAATCACCAGCTTCGAGTTTGAGCCGGTGGACGGTAAACCGGTGGCCGATTACCAGCCAGGACAGTATCTGGGCGTGTGGCTGAAGCCTGAAGGTTTCCCGCATCAGGAGATCCGCCAGTATTCTCTTACCCGCAAGCCAAACGGCAAAGCCTACCGCATTGCGGTGAAGCGTGAGGACGGCGGTCAGGTTTCCAGCTGGCTGCACAACGAAGCTAACGTGGGCGACGTGGTCCATCTGGCCGCGCCAGCGGGCGACTTCTTCATGGCCGTTGAAGCGAATACCCCGGTGACGCTGATCTCTGCGGGCGTCGGCCAGACGCCAATGCTGGCGATGCTCGATACGCTGGCAAAATCACACCACGGTGCGCAGGTTAACTGGTTCCATGCCGCCGAAAACGGCGACGTGCACGCCTTTGCGGATGAGGTGAAAACGCTCGGAGCCTCCCTGCCGCGTTTCACCGCGCACACCTGGTATCGTCTGCCGACGGAAGCGGATCGCGCTGCCGCGCAATTTGACAGCGAAGGGTTGATGGATTTACGCCAGCATGAAGGTGCGTTCAGCGCACCGGAGATGCAGTTCTACGTCTGTGGACCGGTGGCGTTTATGCAGTATGCCGCGAAGCAGCTGGTTGAGCTGGGCGTGAACAAAGACAACATTCATTACGAATGTTTCGGGCCGCATAAGGTGCTGTAATGCAAAAAGCCCCTCGTTTGAGGGGCTTTTTTTCGTCGGGTGGCGGCTGCGCCTTACCCGGCCTGGAAAATGTTTAAATCGCGGCGTCGTCTTCTTCGCCGGTACGGATACGGATCACGCGCGCCACGTCAAAGACGAAGATTTTACCATCGCCAATCTTGCCGGTCTGCGCCGTGCGGATAATGGTGTCCACACAGGTATCGACGATATCGTCGCTGACCACGATTTCAATTTTCACTTTCGGCAGAAAGTCGACCATGTACTCTGCGCCACGGTAAAGCTCGGTGTGACCTTTCTGACGACCAAAACCTTTCACTTCCGTCACGGTCATCCCGGTGATGCCGACTTCCGCCAGCGCTTCACGCACATCATCCAGTTTGAAAGGTTTAATAATCGCATCAATCTTTTTCATGGTGGGTCCTTAAACTCTTGCCTGTAAGCTGCCTCGTAATCGATTGCTCACAGTACCATATTCAGGCAAATTTTGCGGTACTACTCTTTAAAATCGTTCGCTTCCAGCTCGTGGCGCGAGAGCAGCTTGTAAAACTCGGTGCGGTTGCGCCCGGCCATCCGCGCCGCGTGGGTCACGTTGCCTTTGGTGATCTGCAATAGCTTGCGCAGATAGTTCAACTCGAACTGATTCCGCGCTTCGGCAAAGGTCGGCAGCGCCGTGTTTTCCCCTTCCAGTGCCTGCTCCACCAGCGCGTCGCTGATCACCGGTGACGAGGTCAGCGCCACGCACTGCTCAATCACGTTGACCAGCTGGCGCACGTTACCCGGCCAGCTTGCGGCCATCAGCCGCTTCATCGCATCGGTGGAAAACGCGCGCACGAAGGGTTTGTGACGATCGGCCGCCTGGCGCAAAAGATGATTCGCCAGCAGCGGAATGTCTTCCGCTCGCTCGGCCAGTGCGGGGATCTTCAGATTGACCACGTTCAGACGGTAGTAGAGATCTTCACGAAACTCGTTGCGGGCCATCACCTTCGGCAAATCCCGGTGCGTGGCGGAAATGATACGCACATTAATGTCGATGTCGCGGTTGCTGCCCAGCGGGCGAACTTTCCGCTCCTGCAACACGCGCAGCAGTTTGACCTGCAGCGGCGCGGGCATGTCACCAATCTCGTCGAGGAAAAGGGTGCCACCTTCCGCTGCCTGAAACAGCCCTTCCCGGCTACTGACCGCGCCGGTGAATGCGCCGCGGGCATGGCCAAACAGTTCAGATTCGAGCAGCTGTTCCGGGAGCGCGCCACAGTTGATCGCAATAAAGGCATTTTTGCTGCGCGGGCTGGCGTTATGGATCGCCTGCGCCAGGATCTCTTTCCCGGTTCCGCTCTGGCCGTTAATCAGCACGCTGACGTCTGACTGTGCCACCATTCGGGCCTGTTCGAGCAAACGCAGCATAATCGGGCTGCGGGTGACGATAGACTCCCGCCACGCTTCATCCCCCGCCGGAGCGGCATGTTCCAGCGCGCTGTCGATCGCCTTATAAAGCGCGTCTTTGTCCACCGGCTTGGTCAGGAAGCTGAATACCCCCTGCTGGGTCGCCGCAACCGCATCCGGGATCGAGCCGTGCGCCGTCAGGATAATCACGGGCATACCCGGTTGCTGCTTCTGGATCTCCGCGAACAGCTGCATGCCGTCCATTTCGTCCATCCGCAGGTCGCTTATCACCAGATCGATTTTCTCGCGGCTGAGAATTTTCAGCCCCTCGATCCCGCTCTCCGCGGTCACCACGCTGTAGCCTTCACTCACCAGACGCATCCCCAGGAGCTTTAACAGCCCGGGATCGTCATCCACCAGTAAGAGATGGGCAGGTTTACGGCTCGTCATGCTTCACATCCTCTTGTTTCGGCGTATCGCTGTCCGGTACAGCGGATGAACTCCCCGGCTGATATTTACGCGACGAGAGCTGTCTTTCGATATCGGTCAGGTTTTCCAGCTTACGTGTCGTGGTATCCAGCTGGGTACGTAAATGTTGCTGCTGCTGACGCAACGTATCAAGCTCGCTGTCGGTGGACTGCTGCAACTTACTGTAGCGGGAGCGCTCTTCAGACAGCTGAAGTTGTAATGTCTGCCCATCACGCCAGAGCTGGTATACCGGGCGCACCTGTCCCGGCAGGTTGACCACCAGGGTGTCCAGTCGGGTCACGTTGGCGCGGCGTTCAACGGGGGTGATTTTGGCATCAGCCAGTAAAATGCCGCGCTTGAAAGCGTCCTGCCAGGTGTCGTCATCCAGCATCGCCGCTTTCGAGCGGGCCTCAACCGGCGCAAGACGCTGGGCGCAATCTATACCACGCAGCCAGAACAGCGGGTTGCTTTCGACGTCGTGGCCTGACAGGTTCCAGATATCGTCGCAGCGGGTTGAGAGAAAATCTGCCAGCTGGTTATCTGGCCATTTATCTTCTTGTTTACCGCTAATCGCACTTAGCGGCACATGAGAAACACAGCCTGCCAGCACTAAACAGGGCAAGCCCAGGCGAAACGTGTTGCGGGAAAACACCGCGCGTATGGCGCGGAAAAAGACGTGTGACATACTCACCAGACATAGATTCATTTTATTGATTTTTCCGGCTCAGGGGCAGTTCAATACGGAAGCAAACATCCGAACGTTCGTCCGTGGCGATGTTAAGCTCACCCTGCATGCGTCGTATGCAGTCCCGGGCGATGCTTAAGCCCAGACCACTGCCTTTCACCGCACCTTTCCGCTGATGACTCCCCTGGAAAAAGGGCTCGAAGATCATGGTTTTTTCGTCATCGGGGATCGGGGTGCCGGTGTTAGCGACGTCTATAAACACCCGGGAACCCTTCGTATAGCTTCGGATATAAATGTTACCGGATTCAGTACCATAGTGCACCGCATTGGAATAAAGATTATCCAGCACGCTCATTAGCAGCATGGGTTCAGCAAGACAGGTCGGCGCATTCAGCTCTACACCGGTATGCATCATTTTAGCTCTTGCTGGCAGGCTATGGGCGGAGATCACCATATCCACCAGCGGTTCAATGTCGACGTTTTCCAGTACGACCGCTCCGTCAGCCAGCTTGCGGTTGTAATCCAGCAGCTGCTCAATCAGCTTCTGCAGATTGCGGCTGCTGTTATCCAGGATCTCGACAATTTCTTTCTGTTCGAGCGTAAGCGGCCCAGCCACTTCGTCCGCCAGCAGCTCCGTCCCTTCGCGCATGCTGGCCAGCGGCGTTTTAAGCTCATGGGAGATATGGCGCAGGAACTGATGACGCTGTGATTCAAGCCACGCCAGGCGCTCGGACAGCCAGATAATACGCTGACCGACGGAACGCAATTCGCGGGGACCTTTAAAAGCGACCGTATCCCCGAGCGATTTCCCCTCCCCCAGGCGATTGATCATCCGCTGGATACCCTTCACCGGGCCGATGATCATGCGGGTAAAGAGCAGCACCAGCCCGAGGCTCACGAGGAACAGCACCAGCGCCTGCCAGCCGAAGAACTGGCCGCGCTCGGCAATCTCCTGCTGAAGCTGCTGGCCGCGAGAGAAAATTACCGTGCGGGTTGACTGCACCATCTCGGTATTGGCGTTGGCGAAGGCTTCCAGGCGCGCGGCGGCGGCAGCATCGGGTCCACTGTTGTGGCACTGCAGCTGCGCAAGATCGTTCAGATCCTGACGTAACGCCTGATACAGCTTGTCGTCAGGCAATACGCCGGCGTGGGCGTCCAGCATTTCGCTGTAGCGCTTGCGCTGACTCTGGTACACCTTCTCCAGCGTACGATCGTCAAGCACGCAGTACTGACGATAGCTACGCTCCATCTCAAGCGCGGCGTTGGTCATGGCTTCACTGCGTCTGGCGTCAATAAGCGTCGTGCGGTTCGTCAGTGCCGCCTGGGCACTCAACGCGTTCAGGCTTTGCCAGGCCTGCCAGGCAAGGATCAGCAACGGCAGCAGGATCAGCAGGAAGGCCATCATCACGAGCTGTCGCAGGGAACGGGGAAAAACGGGCCAGCGTTTCAACGCATTACTCTCTTAATGGGGATATACGCAGAGCGTAACTGAGTCTGCCCTTCAGATACAACAAAGCCGGGTAAAAACCCGGCTTTGTCATGGAATGAGGCGGTGCCTAACTCGACGTTTCGCCCTGGCCTGATAAAGCATCGCTATGATCAGTAGTTGGACGGCAGGCACCTTTTTGTGCGTCATTCGAAGTTTATGTAGCACGTCCCGAAGGGGCTGACATAAGAAGGTGAATGAGCCACTGGTTAATATTATGCAACACCCATGCCAGAATGCAAAACAAAATATTAACACATTGAAATTTATGATTTTTAATGGCTTAACCCGTTCATTATCGGTTGAATGATTTCCAGGCTAAGTGTCGCTGTTCAGCAACACCTTAACGGGAATCTTTTCTGCCACATATAAATCAATAGGTTAAATGTCTCCTTTTGGAGACACTCAAACCAAAGGGTTGTCGCGATTTTGCGACAGAGACAAAAAAGCCCGGTGGCGCTCGCGCCTACCGGGCCTACAGTCAGGATGCTGAAACTTAACCCAGCTGTTTACGGGCGTTGCGGAAGATGCGCATCCACGGGCTGTCCTCGCCCCAGTTTTCCGGGTGCCAGGAGTTGCTCACGGTACGGAACACACGTTCCGGATGCGGCATCATGATGGTTGCACGACCGCTTTCGCTGGTTACCGCGGTAATACCGTTCACCGAACCGTTCGGGTTAGCCGGATAGGTTTCTGTCACCTTGCCGAAGTTATCGACAAAGCGCAGCGCCACCAGACCTTTGCTCTCCAGCTGAGCCAGATGCGCAGCATCACGCACCTCTACCTGACCTTCACCGTGGGAAACGGCGATTGGCATCTGTGAACCGACCATACCCTGCAGCAGCAGAGACGGGCTCTGGGTCACTTCCACCAGGCTGAAGCGTGCTTCGAAGCGGTCAGACTGGTTACGCACAAAGCGCGGCCAGGCTTCGCTGCCCGGGATCAGCTCGCGCAGGTTAGACATCATCTGGCAGCCGTTACACACGCCCAGCGCCAGCGTCTGCGGACGGTGGAAGAAGGTTTCGAACTCGTCGCGCACGCGGCTGTTGAACAGAATGGACTTCGCCCAGCCTTCGCCCGCACCCAGCACGTCGCCGTAGGAGAAGCCGCCGCACGCCACCAGCGCCTGGAAATCTTCCAGACCGGTACGTCCGGCCAGCAGATCGCTCATGTGGACGTCGATAGCGTCAAAGCCCGCGCGGTGGAAGGCAGCCGCCATCTCAACGTGGGAGTTAACGCCCTGCTCGCGCAGCACGGCCACTTTCGGACGCGCACCGGTCGCAATGTACGGCGCGGCGATGTCTTCGTTGATGTCGAAGGAGAGCTTCACGTTCAGGCCTGGATCCTGATCATTGGCCTTCGCGTTGTGCTCCTGATCGGCACATTCCGGGTTATCACGCAGGCGCTGCATCTGCCAGGTGGTTTCCGCCCACCACATGCGCAGCGTGGTGCGGCTTTCGCTGAACACGGCGTGACCGTCAGCTTCAATGACGAAGCGGTCGCCCTGAACGGCTTTACCCAGATAGTGCACGCAGTCAGCCAGGCCATGCTGCGCCAGAATCGCTTCAACCGCATCGCGATCCGCCGCACGCACCTGAATCACGGCGCCCAGCTCTTCGTTAAACAGCGCAGCCAGACGGTCTTCGCCAAGCGTCGCAATGTTCGCTTCCACGCCGCAGTGGCCGGTGAAGGCCATCTCTGCCAGGGTCACCAGCAGGCCGCCGTCGGAACGGTCGTGGTAGGCCAGCAGCTTACGCTGCGCCACCAGCGCCTGAATCGCGTCGTAGAAGCCTTTCAGCTGGGCCACGTCACGCACGTCGGCTGGCTTATCGCCGAGCTGACGGTAAACCTGCGCCAGCGCGGTGGCGCCCAGCGCGTTGTGGCCTTTACCCAGGTCAATCAGCAGCAGGGCGTTATCTTCGGTCACCAGCTGCGGCGTAACGGTGTGACGCACGTCTTCCACGCGGGCAAACGCGGTGATCACCAGCGACAGCGGAGAGGTCATCTCGCGCTGCTCGCTGCCTTCCTGCCAGCGGGTTTTCATCGACATGGAGTCTTTGCCCACCGGAATGGTCAGGCCGAGGGCAGGACACAGCTCCTCGCCCACCGCCTTCACGGCTTCATACAGGCCCGCGTCTTCGCCAGGGTGGCCGGCAGCGGCCATCCAGTTGGCGGAAAGCTTAATACGTTTGATATCGCCAATCTGCGTCGCGGCGATGTTGGTCAGCGCTTCACCGATGGCCAGACGGGCAGAGGCCGCGAAGTCCAGCAGCGCGACCGGGGTGCGTTCGCCCAGCGCCATCGCTTCGCCGTAGTAGCTGTCGAGGCTCGCAGTGGTTACGGCGCAGTTCGCCACCGGGATCTGCCACGGGCCGACCATCTGGTCGCGGGATACCATACCGGTCACGGTACGGTCGCCGATGGTCACCAGGAAGGTTTTCTCAGCAACAGCTGGCAGGTGCAGCACGCGATTAACGGCTTCAGCTACGGTAATGCCCTGGCGATCCAGCGCTTTGCCCGCCGCTTTACGGGTCTGCACGTCGCGGGTCATCTTCGGCGTTTTACCGAGCAGGACGTCGAGCGGCAGATCGATCGGCTGGTTGTCGAAATGGGTGTCGCTCAGAGTCAGGTGCTGCTCTTCGGTCGCTTCACCGATGACGGCATACGGCGCGCGCTCGCGGCGGCACAGCTCGTCAAACAGCGGCAGCTGATCCGCCGCAACGGCCAGCACGTAGCGCTCCTGGGATTCGTTACACCAGATTTCCAGCGGGCTCATGCCAGGCTCATCGCTCAGGATGTCGCGCAGGTTGAAACGGCCACCGCGGCCGCCGTCGCTCACCAGTTCCGGCATGGCGTTGGACAGACCGCCCGCGCCCACGTCGTGGATAAAGAGGATCGGGTTAGCATCGCCCAGCTGCCAGCAGCGGTCGATCACTTCCTGGCAGCGACGCTCCATCTCCGGGTTGTCACGCTGCACGGACGCGAAGTCGAGATCCGCATCAGACTGGCCGGAGGCCATCGAAGAGGCCGCGCCGCCGCCCAGACCGATATTCATCGCCGGGCCGCCGAGCACGATCAGCTTCGCGCCGACGACGATCTCGCCTTTCTGCACGTGATCGGCACGGATGTTGCCGATCCCGCCCGCCAGCATGATCGGTTTGTGGTAGCCGCGCAGCTCTTCGCCGTTGTGGCTGTCCACTTTCTCTTCATAGGTACGGAAGTAACCGTTCAGCGCCGGACGACCAAATTCGTTGTTAAACGCCGCGCCGCCCAGCGGGCCTTCGGTCATGATATCCAGCGCGGTCACAATGCGCTCTGGCTTGCCGAAATCTTCTTCCCACGGCTGTTCAAAGCCCGGGATACGCAGGTTGGAGACGGAGAAACCGACCAGACCCGCTTTTGGTTTTGCACCACGACCGGTCGCCCCTTCGTCACGGATTTCACCGCCGGAGCCGGTCGCCGCCCCCGGCCACGGGGAGATCGCCGTCGGGTGGTTGTGGGTTTCCACTTTCATCAGGATATGCGCGGGCTCCTGATGGAAGTCATAGCGCCCTGCTTCGCGATCGGCGAAGAAGCGGCCCACCTCAGAACCTTCCATCACCGCGGCGTTGTCTTTATAGGCAGACAGCACGTGGTCAGGCGTTTGCTCCATGGTGTTTTTGATCATTTTGAACAGCGACTTTGGCTGCTGTTCGCCGTCAATAATCCAGTCGGCATTGAAAATCTTGTGGCGGCAGTGCTCCGAGTTCGCCTGCGCGAACATGTAGAGTTCAATGTCGTTCGGGTTACGGTTGAGCTTAACGAACGCATCCTGCAGGTAGTCGATTTCGTCTTCTGCCAGCGCCAGGCCAAGACGCAGGTTGGCGTCAATCAGTGCCTGACGGCCCTGCCCCAGCAGGTCCACGCTCTGTACCGGCGCAGGCTGATGGTGGGAGAAAAGCTTCTGTGCGTCATCAAGAGAGGCAAATACGCTCTCCATCATGCGGTCGTGCAGTTCAGCCGCAACCGCCTGCCACTGCGCGTCGCTCAGGGTAGAGGCTTCCACGTAGTACGCCACGCCGCGCTCCAGACGGTTAATCTGGCTCAGGCCACAGTTGTGGGCGATGTCGGTGGCTTTGGAAGACCAGGGGGAGATGGTGCCCGGACGCGGCGTCGCAAGGATCAGTTTGCCGGTTGGCGTATGGCTGCTGAGGCTTGGGCCATACTTGAGCAGGCGTTCCAGCTGTACGCGCTCCTCTGCATTCAGGGGGGCATTCAGGTCAGCAAAATGGACATACTCAGCGTAAATATTGCTTACCGGAAGGTCGGCCGCCTGAAAACGTGCCAGCAGTTTGGTAATACGGAAGGCAGACAGTGCAGGCGAACCACGCAGAATTTCCATCATAAGTCTCTCGTCTTCGAAGCGCCGGGGCGCTTTCAGTGTGCGCAAGGGGGGAAAACGGGCGTCATTATAGAGAATCCTGAGCGCCGACGAAACCGTTTGCGTCGAAATAAAATTGGCAAAGAGATTTAACAATAGATGTGACCTGTCTCTCTAATTGGTTGCCAAGTGGCGCAAGTTTACGCAAAATGCCGCTCATTCAATGGCAAACCTTATTGTTAACATGGCTACAGCAGACTGAGGCAACCGGCGTCGCAGAGAATTAACTAATTGAAAAAATTAAAGATTAATTATCTGCTCATCGGCATTCTAACGTTGCTGTTGGCAGTGGCCCTCTGGCCTTCCATCCCCTGGATCGGCAAAGCCGAAAACCGTATCGCCGCCATTCAGGAGCGGGGGGAATTGCGCGTCAGTACCCTCAACTCTCCGCTGATTTACAGCGACATCAACGGCAAAATCATTGGATTGGATTATGAACTGGCACAGCAGTTCGCCGATTACCTTGGCGTAAAGCTGAAAATCACCGTCCGCCAGAATATCAACCAGCTGTTTGACGACCTCGATAACGACGATGCCGATATGCTGGCCGCCGGGCTGGTGTATAACAGCGAGCGCAGCAAAAACTATCAGCCGGGCCCGACCTACTACTCCGTTTCGCAGCAGCTGGTTTATCGCGTCGGGAGCCTGCGCCCGCGCTCGCTGGCGTCGATTAACGATCGGCAGCTGACGATTGCCCCCGGTCACGTGGTAATTGACGATCTGCGCGAGCTCAAGGAGAAGAAATATCCGGACCTGAGCTGGACGGTGGATGCGAAACTCGGCACGACGGAGCTGCTGGAGCAGGTAAAAGATCAGAAAGTCCCCTACACCATCGCCGATTCGGTCGCGATCAGCCTGTTCCAGCGCGTGCATCCTGAAATCGCCGTGGCGCTGGACGTCACCGACGAGCAGCCTGTGACCTGGTTTACTCAGCTCGATGACGATCAGACCCTCTCTGCCGCGATGCTCGATTTCTTCAATACCATGAATGAAGACGGTACGCTGGCGCGCCTGGAGGAGAAGTACCTCGGGCATGGTGATGACTTTGACTACGTTGACACCCGCAGCTTCCTGCGTGCGGTAGACAGCGTCCTGCCGGACCTGCAGCCGCTGTTCGAAAAATACGCCCAGGAAATTGACTGGAAACTGCTGGCGGCTATTTCTTATCAGGAATCCCACTGGGATACCCAGGCCACGTCTCCGACTGGCGTACGTGGTTTGATGATGTTAACTAAAAATACCGCGCTGAGCCTCGGCGTCAATGACCGTACCGATGCGGAACAGAGCATCAGCGGCGGCGCGCGCTACCTGCAGGATATGATGGCCAAAGTCCCGGAAACGGTGCCGGAAGAGGAGCGGATCTGGTTCGCGCTGGCGGCCTACAATATGGGCTATGCGCATATGCTGGATGCGCGAGCGCTGACGGCCAAAACGAAAGGCAACCCGGACAGCTGGTCAGACGTAAAGCAGCGCCTGCCGCTGCTGAGCCAGAAGCCATGGTATAACAAGCTGACGTACGGCTACGCGCGCGGGCATGAAGCCTACGCCTACGTGGAAAATATCCGTAAATATCAGATCAGCCTGGTCGGTTATCTGCTGGAGAAAGAGAAAGAGGCGACAGAGGCCAAACGGCTGGCCCAAAGCTACCCTGTCGTGGCGCCGGACGAGCTTAACCGTCCGTCGGCTTCAATTCTGCCTTTTGCTGCTTTTTCTGCTGACGGCGCATTCGAAAGAAATCGCTTAATAGCCCCGAACACTCTGGTGCAAGCACCCCGCCGATAGTCTTCACCTGGTGGTTCATCCCCGGGTGACCCAGCACGTCCATCAGCGAACCGGCCGCACCGGTTTTTTCATCTCGCGCACCGAAGACCAGAGTTCCGATCCGGCTGTGTACCATCGCCCCGGAGCACATCACGCACGGCTCCAGCGTCACATACAGCGTGGTATCAAGCAGGCGATAGTTTTGCAGCACCAGACCGCCCTGACGAAGCGCCATGATTTCGGCGTGCGCCGTCGGATCGTGGCGGCCAATGGGACGGTTCCACCCTTCACCAATCACCTGGTTATTATGGACCAGCACGGCGCCCACGGGCACTTCGCCCTCGTCCCAGGCACGCTGAGCGAGCGTTAGCGCGTGGCGCATCCAGTATTCATGTGAGAATTCAGGGTTGGACAACGGTTGATACTCCAGTCGAAAAGCGGGCGGCATTATACACACCCCTTATGGATAAGACTATTCGAGTTGCTGAAGTTCACCTGATGGCTTGACGCGCCAGCGGTGCTGGCAAAAATAGAGCAGCGGGTTGTCCTGCTTGCTGTCGCTGTAGCCGCTGTACAGGCGCAGTGGCGTGCCGATACGTTTTTCCAGCTGGACCACTTTTTCATGCCCCAGGCAGCGCATCGTCAGCACCCAACCGCCGTATCCGCGGGCAATTTGCGTGGCGATAAGATTCACGCGCGGTAGCCAGGGGGTATCAAAGTAGACCTGCTCCACCAGCGTCTGCGGGGAGCCGGTAATCAGCCAGATGTCGGCATCGTTCGCGTCGAGATAGCCGGTCAGGCGCGCCTGCACCACCGGGAATGCGGCAACGTGGCCGCGGAACCAGTGCGCAAAATCCTGCTCGAGCTGTTTGAGGCGCGCTTCGCTGTGCCCAAACGTACATCCCCACAGCAGCAGGCTCATTGGCCATCGCGCCGCACGGCCCTTCACCAGCAGCGCGATCCCAATAACAGGTAAGAGCGGTAGCACGAGCAGCGCATTCAGAGGCTGACGCCGCAGCAGGTAACGCATAAACGTACCAAACATATCCTGCTGATGCAGCGTGCCATCCAGGTCGAAAAAGACAACGCGACGCCCGTGATTTGCCAAACCTTACTCCTCTGGGTCGTTGAAACCTAACAGCCAGGTAAACAGGAACCCGGCGATCACCGCTACTAAATAGCCTAACAGATAGAGCACCACTTTTCCGGTCACGATGGTTAATGCCAGCGGTAACCCCGAGAGACCAAAGGTGATGACGGTGGCAACTTTCCAGTAGCTGATCAGCGCCCCGCCTACCGCGCCGCCCAGACAGGCCGCGAGGAACGGTTTACCCAGCGGCAGCGTAACGCCGAAAATCAGCGGCTCGCCAATGCCGAGCAGTCCGACCGGGAGTGCGCCTTTAATCATTTTTTTCAGACGCGCGTTGCGGGTTTTCATCAGTACCGCAATTGCCGCGCCGACCTGCCCTACACCCGCCATCGACAGGATAGGCAGCAGCGCGTTATACCCGTGCGCCTGCACCAGCTCGACGTGGATTGGAACCAGCCCCTGATGCAGGCCGGTCAGCACCAGCGGCAGAAAAGTACCCGACAGCACCGCGCCCACTAACAGGCCGCCGCGGTCAATCGCCAGCGACGCACCGTGGGCAATCGCCTCAGAGATCCACCCGCCTAACGGCTGGAGGGCCACAATCGCTACGCTACCGGTAATCAGCGTGGTCAGCAGCGGGTTGAGGATAAGCTCGATGGAGCCTGGCAGAACCGCGCGCAGCCGTTTCTCGATCCAGCACATCAGGATGACCACCAGCAGCACCGCGATCACCCCGCCGCGGCCCGGCTGAAGCGCCTCACCAAACAGCGTAATCTGCGCCAGCTGCGGGCTGGACAAGATGCCCGCCATCACCCCGCCCATCGCCAGCGATCCGCCAAACACCTTCGCGGTATTCACCCCGACCAGAATGTTCATGATGGCGAACACCGCGCTGCCGAAGATCCCGAGAATCCCCAGCAGGTTTGGATACTGCGTGGCGAAATCCCCCACAATATCCGGCCGCTTGAGGATATTGATGATCCCGGTGATCAGGCCTGAGGCAATAAACGCCGGGATCAGCGGAATAAAGACGTTTGCCAGCTGTCGCAGCGCGTCGCTCATCGGGGCTTTGTATTTCGCCTTTGCCTGGGCTTTGGTGCGCTCAGCATCGTCAATCGATACGCTCGCACTCACGCCCATCAGCGCGCGCATGGCATCGACAACCTGCGCCGCTTTCCCTGGGCCGACGATCAGCTGGTGCTGCTGCCCCTGTTTCACGTAGCCGCTGACGCCGGAAAGCTGCTTCAGACGCGGCACGTCAAGCTGGTCGTCGTCATGCACCTCGACGCGCACGCGCGTCATGCAGTTTTCGAGACGCTGAATATTTTGTTCCCCACCAATCCCCTGCAGGATACCGCTGGCGAGCGCTGCTGTTTTGTCCATACACGCCTCTGTTAGTGTTCTAATGCCGCCCGTAAGAAACCGTTATGCGCATCGAGTTTGGCTCTTGCGGCCGCCGCATCCAGCCCGCTTAAGATCATCAAAATGGCCGGTTTAACATCGTGATCGGTCTGTTTGAGTACCGCTTCCGCCTCTTCGCGGCCTGCGCCCGTCGCCTCCATCACCATGCGGCAGGCTCTGTCCACCAGCTTGACGTTGGTGGCCTGCATATCCACCATCAGGTTCTGATACACCTTGCCGAACTTCACCATCGCGCCGGTGGAGATCATATTGAGCACCAGCTTTTGCGCGGTCCCGGATTTCAGGCGCGTGGAGCCGGTGAGCGCTTCCGGCCCGACAACTGGCGAGATAGCAATTGTGGCCACCTGCGCAATCGGTGAGCCAGGGTTGCAGGAGATGGCGACCGTCGTACAGCCGGTCTGGTTGGCGTATTCCAGCCCGCCAATCACGTACGGCGTGCGCCCGGATGCCGCCAGCCCGACCACCAGATCCTTCGCGGTCAGATTAAGATCCTTCAGGTCATCCTCGCCCAGCTGTTTGTTGTCTTCCGCCCCTTCAACGGCTTTCAACAGCGCACCGGGGCCACCGGCGATCAGCCCAACTACCAGACCATGCGGGACCCCAAAGGTTGGCGGACATTCTGACGCGTCCAGGACCCCTAAACGCCCGCTGGTCCCCGCCCCCATGTAAATAATGCGTCCACCGGCCTTGAGGGCTTCCGCAGCCGCATCGACCGCTTTCGCCACCTCTGGTAATGTCTCTTTCACTGCCTGCGCGACCAGCGTATCCTGTTGATTAAAGCGGTTAACCAGCTCCAGGGTGGAGAGCGCATCCAGATCCATGGTTTGCGGGTTACGTGTTTCAGAAACAAGTGAGCCAAGATTCATTTTTGTACCTCAAGAATTTTTAATTCATAATAATCACACTATAATGGAATATAAAATTCATTCAGGCGAGCAAAATCCGTATTTGCGCAGATAATCACATTTTCGCCAGGAGACCGTATGAACTGTTTAATTCGCATTCGCCAGCGCTACGCAGGCTTTGCCCAAAGCGACAAGAAGCTGGCGGATTTTCTGCTTTCTCAACCCGATCGCGCGCGCCATCTCAGCTCGCAGCAGCTGGCGAGTGAAGCCGGGGTGAGCCAGTCCAGCGTGGTGAAATTTGCGCAGAAGATTGGCTTTAAGGGATTCCCCGCCCTCAAGCTGGCGATCAGTGAAGCGCTGGTCAGTAACCCTAACCCGCAGTCCATGCCGGTGCATAATCAGATCCGCGGAGACGATCCGATGCGGCTGGTCGGCGAAAAGCTGATCAAAGAGAACGTGGCGGCCATGCATGCGACGCTCGATGTGAATACGGAAGAGAAGCTGCTGGAGAGCGTGGCAATGCTGCGCGGCGCGCGGCGGATCGTTCTGACCGGCATCGGCGCGTCCGGACTTGTGGCGCGTAACTTTGGCTGGAAGCTGACAAAAATTGGCCTTAACGCCATCGTCGAGCAGGATATGCACGCCCTGCTGGCGACCGTACAGGCGATGGATCCTGACGATCTGCTGCTGGCGATCTCCTATTCCGGCGAGCGCCGCGAGATCAACATGGCCACCGACGAAGTCCTGCGCGTCGGCGGTAAAATTCTGGCGATCACCGGTTTTACGCCGAATGCCCTACAGCAGCGGGCCACGCGCTGTTTATATACCATTGCCGAGGAACAGGCCACGCGCAGCGCGGCTATCTCGTCCACCAGCGCACAAATGATGCTGACGGACCTGCTGTTTATGGCTCTGGTGCAGCAGGATCTGGAGCGTGCGCCCGAGCGCATTCGCCACAGCGAAGAACTGGTAAAGAAACTGGTTTGACGCGTATAATGCCCGCCCAGTTTGTGTTGTTTCTGAGAATTTCCTGATGGCGCTGTTAATTACCAAAAAATGCATTAATTGCGATATGTGCGAGCCCGAATGCCCGAACCAGGCCATTTCGATGGGCGACAGCATTTATGAGATTAACAGCGACCGCTGCACCGAATGCATCGGCCACTATGAGACGCCGACCTGTCAGAAAGTGTGCCCGATCCCCAATACCATCCTGAAGGATCCGGCACACGTCGAGAGCGAAGAGCAGCTGTGGGATAAGTTTGTCCTGATGCACCACGCGGACAAACTTTAACTTTCGATGATCACCGTTGCGCTAGCATAGTGACGCTCATCCGCGATCGTCACGTGGACGTGATTCACGCCGAGCTTCTCTGCCAGCTTTTGCGCCTCGCCCCATAAACGCAGGCTTGGCTTACCCAGCTCATCGTTAAACACTTCAAACTGGTTGAACGCCAGACCGTTACGAATGCCGGTCCCGAAGGCTTTGGCGGCCGCCTCTTTTACCGCAAAACGCTTCGCCAGAAAACGCACCGGCTGCTGATGCGCTTCCCAGATGGCCCATTCGTTATCGCTCAGCACGCGCCTTGCGAGGCGATCGCCGCTGCGGGCGATCACCGCTTCAATGCGGGCTATTTCCACGATATCGGTGCCTAAGCCCAGAATGGCCATTACTGACGCGCTTCCAGCATCAGGCGTTTCATTTCTGCGACCGCCTCTTTCAGGCCGCTCATCACCGCGCGGCCAATGATCGCGTGACCGATGTTCAGCTCGTGCATTTCCGGGATGGCGGCAATGGCCTTCACGTTATGGTAGGTCAGGCCGTGACCGGCATTGACCTTCAGACCCAGGCTCGCCGCGTAGGTGGCCGCTTTAGCAATACGCTCCAGCTCTTTCGCTTGCTCGGCATCGTTTTTGGCATCGGCATAGCAGCCGGTGTGAATTTCGATATACGGCGCGCCCACGTCGGCTGCCGCTTTAATCTGGGTGAAGTCGGCGTCAATAAACAGCGAAACCAGGATACCGGCATCAGCCAGGCGCTTGCAGGCATCGCGCATTTTGTCGAGCTGGCCGGCCACGTCCAGACCGCCTTCGGTCGTGACTTCCTGGCGTTTTTCCGGCACCAGGCAGCAGAAGTGCGGCTGGGTCTCACAGGCAATCGCCAGCATCTCTTCGGTGACCGCCATCTCCAGATTCATACGGGTGTCCAGCGTCTGACGCAGAATGCGAACGTCGCGGTCAGTGATGTGGCGACGGTCTTCTCGCAGGTGAACGGTAATGCCGTCGGCGCCAGCCTGTTCAGCGATAAACGCCGCCTGAACCGGATCGGGATACGCCGTGCCGCGCGCATTACGCAGCGTGGCGATATGATCGATGTTGACGCCTAACAGTAATTCAGCCATGACAATCCTCGGTTTTCTTTTCGATTCGGTGGTCTAACGTTTCGGCACAAACTGCCTGAATAATTCGCGGCTCTTTAAGGGCTTGCCGCCAAGATACGGCTTGAGGGCAATCCGGGTAAAGCGTTTTGCTGCGCGCAGGGTATCCTGATCGGGAAACTCGCGCTCATAAAGCGCCCTGAGCTGACGCCCGGTAAAGGTGCTGTTGTCGATCACGACGCTGGCAATGAAGCCTTTTTCTTCGCGGTAGCGGTAGGTCATGGTGTCTTCCACTTCGTCACCGCTGCCCGCACAGTGCAGAAAATCGACCCCGTACCCAAGATGGCCCAACAGCGCCAGCTCAAAACGCCGCAGCGCAGGCTCGGGCGTACCGGTTGCGCCAGCCAGCGCCTGGATACAGTGGAGATAATCAAAGAAAAGTTCAGAGAAGCGGGTCTCATGTTCAAGAACGCGTGAGATGAGTTCATTGACATACAGACCGCTGTAGAGCGTGATGCCGGAGAGAGGAAGCGCCAGGGAGACGGCTTCGGCGCTGCGCAGGGTTTTGACTTCCCCTCGCCCACCAAAGCGGACCAGCAACGGCGTGAAAGGCTGTAAGGCACCTTTCAGGTTAGAACGTTTGGAACGTGCGCCTTTTGCAACAAGGCGCACGCGGCCCGACTCTTCCGTGAAGACGTCCAGCATCAGGCTGGTTTCGCTCCAGGGACGACTATGCAGGACAAAGGCGCGCTGCCATCCATCCATATGCTCGTCGTCTTGTGTTACTGGTCTTCGCCGTAACCGAGGCTGCGCAGAGCACGCTCATCATCGGCCCAGCCAGATTTCACTTTCACCCACAGTTCAAGGTGAACCGGCGCTTCGAACATCTCCTGCATGTCCTTTCGGGCTTCGATGCCGATGGTTTTGATCTTGGCGCCTTTATTGCCGATCACCATCTTCTTCTGCCCTTCACGCTCAACGAGGATCAGGCCGTTGATGTCGTAGCCGCCGCGCTCGTTGCTCTGGAAACGCTCGATCTCCACCGTCACAGAGTACGGCAGTTCAGCGCCCAGGAAACGCATCAGCTTTTCACGGATGATTTCAGACGCCATAAAGCGCTGAGAGCGATCGGTGATGTACTCTTCCGGGAAGTGATGAATCGCTTCCGGCAGATGTTTGCGCACGATGCCCGCGATGGTATCCACGTTCAGACCCGTCTCCGCAGACAGCGGAACGATGTCGAGGAAGTTCATCTGGCTACCGAGCCACTGCAGATGCGGCAGCAGATCGGCCTTTTCCTGCACGTTGTCAACTTTGTTGACGGCGAGGATGACCGGCGTTTTGCCGTCGCGCAGCTTGTTCAGCACCATCTCGTCGTCCGGCGTCCAGCGGGTGCCTTCCACAACGAAAATCACCAGCTCCACGTCGCCAATCGAGCTGCTCGCCGCCTTGTTCATCAGACGGTTGATGGCACGCTTCTCTTCCATGTGCAGGCCCGGGGTATCGACGTAGATCGCCTGATACGCGCCTTCAGTATGGATACCGACGATGCGGTGACGCGTGGTCTGCGCCTTACGCGAGGTGATAGAAATCTTCTGCCCAAGCAGATTATTCAGCAGAGTAGATTTGCCGACGTTCGGACGTCCGACGATGGCAATAAATCCGCAATAGGTCTTTTCTTCGCTCATTCCAGCTCCAGCATTTTTAACGCCTGTTCGGCGGCAGCCTGTTCAGCCTTACGACGGCTTGAACCTGTGCCCACCACCGGTTCACTCAGGCCACTGACCTGGCAATGGATGGTAAATTCCTGATCGTGCGCTTCGCCACGAACCTGCACCACCAGATAAGATGGCAGCGGCAGATGACGGCCCTGCAAATATTCCTGCAGACGCGTTTTGGGATCTTTTTGTTTATCGCCCGGGCTGATTTCGTCCAGACGGGTCTGATACCAGTTCAGGATCAGCTTTTCGACGGTCTGGATATCGCTGTCCAGGAACACACCACCAATTAATGCTTCGACCGTATCGGCAAGAATAGATTCACGACGGAAGCCGCCGCTTTTCAGTTCACCCGGCCCAAGACGCAGACATTCGCCCAGCTCAAATTCGCGCGCGATTTCCGCAAGGGTATTACCCCGAACCAGCGTGGCACGCATGCGGCTCATATCACCTTCATCCACGCGCGGGAAACGATGATAAAGCGCATTCGCAATCACGAAACTTAAAATAGAGTCGCCTAAAAACTCGAGACGCTCATTATGCTTGCTGCTGGCACTGCGGTGGGTTAATGCCTGTTGCAACAACTCCTGATGATGAAAAGTGTAGCCCAGCTTCCGTTGAAGCCGATTAATTACGATGGGGTTCATGCGATACCAATAAATGAATGCGTCAAAAATGCAGCACACGAAACCGACCTGAGAAAACCAACGCGGTTTCGTGTGCCGTGGCACCCTTGCAGGGCCAACCTTAAACTTCGGGGGAATATTCTATACACAACGACAGGGGATGTCGTTAGTTCGAAGAGATTTATCGGTGAAATAATTCATGTAGCCGCGTTAATTCGCGGCTACACGTTCATTTAGTGAGAATTAATGGATTCCGCCAATACGATTCAGGCGTACGCCGGTCGGCCATTCGCCTTCCTGCTTCTCAAAACTCATCCAGATTGCGGTCGCTTTACCGACCAGATTCGCTTCCGGCACAAAGCCCCAGTAACGGCTGTCCGCAGAATTATCGCGGTTGTCACCCATCATGAAGTAATGGCCTGGCGGTACAATCCAGCTTGCCAGCTGCTGGCCCGGCTGACGATAGTACATACCCACTTGATCCTGCGCGATTGGCACGGTGAGGATCCGGTGCGTCACGTCACCCAGCGTCTCTTTGCGCTCAACCAGACGAATACCGTTATCTTTGGTTTCGCCTTTCGGTACCTGGAAGAATCCGCTGCTCGCTTCGCCACCGTTGTGACGGGCAAAGGTCTGCACAAAATCACTTGGCTCAACGTTCGAGTAAGTGATTGGCAGCGCGTTTTCACATGCAGTACCGGAGCTGCAGCCTGGCTGAACGGTGACTTCTTTCGCAACCGGATCGTAAGTCACTTTGTCACCCGGCAGACCTACCGCGCGCTTGATGTAGTCCAGGCGCGGATCTTCCGGATATTTGAACACCACGATGTCGCCACGTTTCGGATGACCGGTCTCGATCAGCGTTTTCTGGTAGATTGGATCTTTAATGCCGTAGGCAAACTTCTCTACCAGAATAAAATCACCAATCAGCAGCGTTGGCATCATTGAACCTGATGGGATCTGGAACGGTTCGTAAATAAACGAACGTACCACCAGCACAATCGCCAGCACCGGAAACACCGAGGCGCCCGTTTCCAGCCAGCCCGGTTTCGGACCGACCTTCTTCAGGGTTTTCGCGTCAATACCATCGCCAGTGGCTGCCTGTGCGGCAGCCTGACGTTCACGACGTTTTGGGGCGAAGATAAACTTATCCAGACACCACAGCAGACCTGTCACCAGGGTAGCAATGACCAGGATCAGGGCAAACATGTTCGCCATGCCAACTCCTTAGGGTTATTTGCCGTCTTTACCAACATGAAGGATGGCAAGGAATGCTTCCTGCGGCAGCTCGACGTTACCGACCTGCTTCATACGCTTCTTACCTTCTTTCTGCTTCTGCAGCAGCTTTTTCTTACGGCTGACGTCACCGCCATAGCACTTCGCCAGAACGTTTTTACGCAGCTGTTTCACGGTAGAACGCGCGATAATGTGGTTGCCAATGGCCGCCTGAATCGCGATATCGAACTGCTGACGCGGGATCAGATCTTTCATCTTCTCAACCAGCTCGCGGCCACGGTATGGCGCATTGTCGTTGTGGGTGATCAGCGCCAGCGCATCCACACGCTCGCCGTTGATCAGCACGTCCACACGCACCATGTTGGAGGCCTGGAAGCGTTTGAAGTTGTAATCCAGTGACGCATAGCCACGGGAGGTGGACTTCAGACGGTCGAAGAAGTCGAGTACCACTTCCGCCATCGGGATTTCGTAGGTCAGTGCGACCTGGTTACCGTGGTAAACCATATTGGTCTGCACGCCGCGCTTCTCAATACACAGCGTAATGACGTTACCGAGGAATTCCTGCGGCAGCAGCATGTGACATTCGGCAATAGGCTCACGCAGCTCGTGAATATTGTTCAGCGGCGGCAGCTTGGACGGGCTGTCGACGTAGATCACTTCTTTCGAGGTGGTTTCAACTTCATACACTACCGTCGGCGCGGTGGTGATGAGGTCCAGATCGTATTCACGCTCCAGACGTTCCTGAATGATCTCCATGTGCAGCAGGCCGAGGAAGCCGCAGCGGAAGCCGAAGCCCAGCGCCGTTGAGCTTTCTGGCTCGTAGAACAGGGAGGCATCGTTCAGGCTCAGCTTGCCAAGCGCATCACGGAAGTTTTCGTAGTCGTCAGAGCTGACCGGGAACAGGCCCGCGTAAACCTGCGGTTTCACCTTTTTAAAGCCTGGCAGCGCTTTTTCTGCCGGGTTACGCGCACCTGTCAGGGTATCGCCCACCGGCGCACCGAGGATGTCTTTGATGGCGCACACCAGCCAGCCTACCTCGCCGCATGTCAGCTCGGTACGGTCAACCTGTTTTGGCGTGAAGATACCCAGACGGTCGGCGTTATAGACCTGTCCGGTACTCATAACCTTGATTTTGTCGCCTTTGCGCATGGTGCCGTTTTTAATACGCACCAGGGAGACAACGCCCAGATAGTTATCGAACCAGGAGTCAATAATCAGCGCCTGCAGCGGGGCATCCGGATCGCCTTCCGGGGCCGGAATATCACGTACCAGACGTTCCAGAACGTCGGTCACGCCGACGCCGGTTTTCGCAGAGCAGCGCACGGCATCGGTCGCGTCAATACCGACAATATCTTCAATCTCTTCCGCGACGCGCTCAGGATCGGCGGCTGGCAGGTCAATCTTGTTCAGAACCGGCACAACTTCGAGATCCATTTCCATCGCGGTGTAGCAGTTTGCCAGGGTCTGGGCTTCTACGCCCTGCCCGGCATCGACTACCAGCAGCGCGCCTTCACAGGCCGCGAGCGAGCGTGAAACCTCATAGGAGAAGTCAACGTGGCCTGGGGTGTCGATAAAGTTCAGCTGATAGGTTTCGCCATCAGCCGCCTTGTAATCCAGCGTGACGCTCTGCGCCTTGATGGTGATACCGCGTTCGCGTTCCAGGTCCATGGAGTCCAGAACCTGGGCTTCCATTTCACGATCAGACAGGCCACCGCAAATCTGGATAATACGGTCAGACAGCGTCGACTTACCGTGGTCAATGTGAGCAATGATCGAAAAGTTACGTATGTTCTTCATATAGTTAAATAATTATGCCTTACGAATTCCTGGAGGCCGCTGTTCTTAGCCTGACGTTTTTCAGTGCGAAAACGCAGCATTCTACACTACATCTCCGCTACCTGGAAATGGACTTAGCGCCAGGTATAGCGTGAAGAAAGGACGTTTTCTGTTTTAAGACGTAAAAATGACAAAGCCCGATGAATCACCGGGCCTCAGAAGAGAGCGTCTCAACGCGAAGCTGGTCTGGCGCCAGCCCAACGCTGAGAATGACAGGCTGCCACTCCTCGCGCGCGGCAAGCGTCGGGGAGAGGCCTTTGGCAAGCCAGAATCCCCCCAGACCACCTAATGCGGCACCGCACATGGCGGCACCGTCGGTGCCAAACAGCATCTGGAAAACGCCGCCCATGATAAACAGCCCGAGCAGCGGAGAGAGGTAGACCAGCATGGCGGAGCTAAGCAGACTGCCTTCCGCGATGCCGAGTTCAACTTTCTGCCCGGCCATCAGCGGCTGTTCGCTCGGCACAGAAATCGTGTGCGAGGTTTGCGGCCCGAGCTTATTCAGCACGCGGCTGCCGCAACCGGCTCGGGATGCGCAGCTATTGCATGAGGCTTTTACATCGCAGCTCACCAGCGCAATGCCGTTTTGCCACGAGACTACCGTCGCCCATTCTTTGATCATTGTGCGGCCCTGAATTTAATGCTGTCGGAGATGCGCTTCGCCGTTTGCGGAGGAAGTTCCCCCACAATGGTGATCTCTGCATTATCGCGTACCGTTGTGCTCACCGTACGGCGCCCGGTACGCAGAATTTGTTCAGTGCTGTTTGCCGTTGCGCGATTGATATTCACCGAGAAGCTGAACAAACCATCGGAATAGAGGCGTGATTCCACCGGCGTTTCAATCGTTGGCAGCTGGCGACGGCTGCTGGACACTTCGCTAAATCCTTGCGGGATCCAGGCAGGTACCCAGTTGAAATTAACGGAATCGCCTGCCGGAACGGAAAGCAGCGGCGGCAGGCTGGCCTTAGCCAGATTCTGCATGCTGTTGCCAACCTGGTTGTTCACGCTAAAGGAGATAACGCGGAACTGTTCCAGCGTTTCACCGTCACGGTCAAGCAGGTCTACACGCATGGGGAGTTTGGTTTCCGCGTCAATCCAGACAATATAGCTGTAGCGCGTTCCATCCCGGGCGACAACGCGGATCACCTCACACAGTCTGTCCGCAATACGCGTACGCCCTACCGAAATAAAATCGTAGTAAGGGGCAAGCCGTTTGAAGTCGGTGTAAATGAGTGACGGCAGGGAATCAACGATATAGTCGCCATTCAGCGTGAAAGGCTCCAGGCCGGGTTCGAAATAGCTGATTTCGTTACCACGCTGGACAACTTCCCGACGCGGGCCATCCATCTGTAAAAGCTGGGCGAGCGGCTGATTATCAAGACGGGCATGGCGATAGCGTAACGACTCGACGCCCTGCTTATTGATGCTGATAAATGCCAACTCGTAATTGAGTGACTGGCTGGCCAGATTCATTTGCTGCAACAACGCCCCGGATGATACATCAGCCGAGGCGTTGGCAGAGAAGAACAGGCTACCCGCCATCAGAGACATGGCGAACCAAAGTTGCTTCATTACTGCGATTGCGTTCCTAAAGTTTGGTTTCCGGGCACCTGCACAGCAGCTTGCTGTGTCTGCGCCTGCTCAAACTGAAGCTGTTCAGAGTGCAGACGACGCTGCAACTCGTAATCCTGCAACATCGCATTAATGCGACGGCGCTGCTCCTGAACCTGCTGTTGCTGGCCGCCGCTGGCGGAAGCATCAGCCGGTACGCCCAGGCTTACCGGGCTGGCTTTGCCCATCATCGGCAGTGTGTTAAACACTGGCGCTTCTGGCTGCTGATTAGTTTCAGACTGAGTATTATAGTGCTGGACGCCAACGATAACTGCAAGCGATACGCATGCAGCCACACCCATTTGGGTAAGCTGGCTGGCCCACGGACGCACCTTTTGCCAGAATGGCATTTTCTGCCACTGGTGAGGTGCGGGTTGAGCTTCAGGAATCAGCGGAGTGGTCTGATGAACAGGCTCATTCTCAATCGCCGCCATGACGCGGGCTGAGATATCGAAATGGAGAACCTCGCCGGTGTCACCGCGAAGAGTGTCACGGATGAGATGGTAACTCTCCCAGGTCTCTTGCATTTCGGGAGAATGAGACAGCTCGTTGAGCAGCTCACTATCCACCGTTTCACCATCCATTAAAGCGGAAAGTTTTTCTTTCTGCATGCCTAATACCTTTTCCAGTATCCCGCTATCGTCAACGCCTGATAAGCGGTTGAACTTTATTATCAATAGCTTCTCGCGCACGGAAAATTCGTGAACGTACCGTGCCGACCGGACAATCCATGATAGCGGCTATCTCTTCATAGCTCAGACCATCCAGCTCCCGTAACGTAATTGCCATGCGTAAATCTTCCGGGAGCGACTCGATCGTGCGAAAAACGATTTGTCTCAGTTCTTCTGACAACATTAAGTTCTCAGGGTTCGAAATTTCTTTCAATGCGCCGCCACTTTCGAAGTTTTCGGCGTCGATTGCGTCCACATCACTAGAAGGCGGACGACGGCCCTGAGCGACCAGATAATTCTTTGCCGTATTGACCGCAATACGGTACAGCCAGGTATAAAAAGCACTATCTCCCCGGAACGAATCCAGCGCGCGATAGGCCTTAATAAAAGACTCTTGCACCACATCAGGCACATCGCCTGACGGTACATAGCGGGAAACCAGGCTCGCCACCTTATGCTGGTAGCGCACCACCAGTAAGTTAAAGGCTTTCTGATCTCCCTTCTGGACCCGTTCAACCAGGACCTGGTCCGTTAACTGCTCGCTCATCCGAGGTAATGTCTCCCCAAACCTAAATTCCACGCGTTATCGAAACGCCACTCTAAAAATACCGCACTTTGAGCAAGCACCGAATTAGAGTGTCTGATCTTCAATAAGTTCCGTAACGCCTTTGTTTTTGTTCATCGCGCCGCAGACTGTTCATTTTCTCTCATTATAAGTCTGTTCACGATACGCACCACTTTCTGACAAGAAACATCTTTTTCCCGCCAGAAGAGTAACGCAACCCAGTCTTTATTTCATCACAAAATCTGACGCTAACGATCTGCTTCGCAAAATAATTTCACTCATTTACCCTCCGTTTACCTCCGCTTACGCGTTTAGCCATTGCAACACCCGTTAAAAAAAACGTGCGATAAATCGCACTCAGGTGCTATTCTGAGCCAACACTGTTTAGTAAATTAAACAACAATCATGAACACAACACCTGAACTCCATTGTGATGTACTGATCATCGGCAGCGGCGCTGCCGGTCTCTCTCTGGCGCTACGCCTGGCCGAGCATCAAAACGTTATCGTTCTGAGTAAAGGGCCGATAAGCGAGGGTTCCACGTTTTATGCCCAGGGCGGGATTGCCGCCGTGTTTGATGAGACAGACAGCATTGCCTCCCACGTCGACGATACGCTGATTGCCGGGGCCGGGATCGTGGATGCGCACGCCGCAGAGTTTGTCGCCAGCAATGCCCGCCATTGCGTGCAGTGGCTCATCGACCAGGGCGTCTTATTCGATACGCAGGTTCAACCCAACGGTGAAGAGAGCTACCACCTGACGCGCGAAGGCGGTCATAGCCACCGCCGCATCCTGCACGCAGCGGATGCCACCGGAAAAGAAGTGGAGACCACGCTGGTCGGCAAGGCGCTGAGCCATCCTAATATTCGGGTGCTTGAACGAAGCAATGCCGTTGATCTGATTATCTCCGACAAGATTGGCCTGCCGGGCACGCGTCGCGTGGTGGGCGCCTGGGTGTGGAACCGCAATAAAGAGAAGGTGGAAACCTGCCAGGCGAAGGCTGTGGTGCTGGCTACGGGCGGCGCCTCTAAAGTGTATCAGTATACCACGAACCCGGACATTGCCTCCGGAGACGGTATCGCGATGGCCTGGCGCGCCGGCTGCCGGGTGGCGAACCTTGAGTTCAATCAGTTTCATCCAACCGCCCTGTTCCATCCTCAGGCGCGCAACTTCCTGCTGACGGAAGCCCTGCGCGGCGAAGGCGCCTATCTGAAACGCCCTGACGGCACCCGCTTTATGCCGGACTTTGACGCTCGTGGCGAACTGGCCCCGCGCGATATCGTTGCCCGCGCCATCGACCATGAAATGAAGCGTCTTGGCGTGGACTGCATGTATCTTGATATCAGCCACAAGCCAGCAGAGTTTATTCGTCAGCACTTCCCGATGATTTACGAAAAACTGCTCAACCTTGGCATCGATTTAACCCGCGATCCGGTACCCATTGTGCCAGCCGCCCACTACACCTGCGGTGGGGTGATGGTTGACGATCATGGGCGTACCGATGTGGATGGTCTTTATGCTATTGGTGAGGTCAGCTATACCGGACTTCACGGCGCGAACCGTATGGCCTCTAACTCACTGCTGGAGTGCCTGGTTTACGGCTGGTCTGCCGCAGAAGACATCACGAAACGCATGCCCTACGCCCGCGAAACAGAGCGCCTGCCTGCCTGGGATGAAAGCCGCGTGGATAACCCGGACGAGCTGGTCGTGATCCAGCACAACTGGCATGAGCTACGGCTGTTTATGTGGGATTACGTGGGGATTGTGCGCACCACGAAACGTCTGGAACGCGCCTTGCGCCGCATCACTATGCTGCAGCAGGAAATTGACGAGTATTATGCCAATTTCCGCGTATCGAATAATCTGCTGGAGCTGCGCAACCTGGTGCAGGTTGCCGAGCTAATCGTTCGCTGCGCGATGATGCGTAAAGAGAGCCGCGGGTTGCACTATACCCTGGACTACCCGGATCAGCTTGCTGAATCCGGCCCGTCGATCCTCGCCCCGCAGGTTTACATAAACAGATAAAACGCCTGGGTCAGGGCAGTGTAATCTTCGGAATAACGCTGGTCTGCCCCACGGATCACCATTCGATCGTTAAAGCATTCCCCCTCTTTCGGCGAGAGCGCCAGCAGCACGCGGTGCGGCAGTCGGCCTTCCGTATCCGAAATGTCGGTACGCAGACGTAACGTCCAGCCGATCTCCTGCGCGATACCGATGAACGTGTTGCCCGTACTCTCAGGCAGGACCACGCAGAAAAAACCCTCTTCGGAGATAAGCTCGGCCGCGCTAGTGAGCAGCGCTTTATGATCGAGGGAACGGGTATAACGCGCCTGTTCGCGCTCGGGTGTCCCGCACTCAACGCCGGGCTCGTAGTAGGGAGGGTTGCTGACGATCAAATCGTAACGCGCGGTTTGTTCAGGCGCCCAGGCGAGCACATCCGCACATTCCACTTTCATGCGGGCTGCCCAGGGCGATTCGGCCATATTGTCACTCGCCTGCTCTGCCGCCTCCGCGTCCAGTTCGACGGCATCAATGGTGACATGCTCGTCCGTGCGCTGCGCCAGCATCAACGCCACCAGCCCGCTGCCGGTACCGATATCAAGAATACGCTTAACCCCTGCGACAGGCGCCCACGCTCCCAGTAAAATACCGTCTGTACCGACCTTCATGGCACAGCGATCGTGAGCGACAAAAAATTGTTTAAACGTAAAACCATCGCGGCGCAGTTGCGCTTTGAGTTGAGACATGTCGGGGCAACCTTCTAAGTGAAACTGGAGTAGCATAGGGGAAAGCGAAGTGGCCGAAAAGCGATATCCGTACAAACAGATGAAGATTACAGCCGTAACGTCTATAATCAGCGCCCCACACAGAGGTAGAACATGACTGTAACGACTTTTTCCGAACTTGAACTCGATGAAAGCCTGCTCAATGCACTTGAGAGCAAAGGCTTCACACGCCCGACCGCCATTCAGGCAGCGGCCATTCCGCCTGCGCTTGAGGGCCGCGATGTGCTCGGTTCTGCGCCAACCGGTACGGGGAAGACTGCAGCCTATTTGCTGCCTGTGTTGCAGCATCTGCTCGACTTCCCACGCAAAAAATCTGGCCCGCCGCGTATTTTAATCCTGACGCCGACGCGCGAACTGGCCATGCAGGTGGCCGATCACGCGCGTGAACTCGCGGCAAATACCCATCTGGATATCGCTACCATCACCGGCGGCGTTGCGTATATGAACCACGCCGAAGTGTTCAGCGAAAACCAGGACATCGTCGTTGCGACGACAGGCCGCCTGCTGCAGTACATTAAAGAAGAGAACTTCGACTGCCGCGCGGTTGAAACGCTGATCCTCGACGAAGCCGACCGTATGCTGGACATGGGCTTCGCACAGGATATCGAGCATATTGCGGGTGAAACGCGCTGGCGTAACCAGACGATGCTGTTCTCTGCCACCCTTGAAGGGGAAGCGATTAAAGACTTCGCAGAGCGTCTGCTGGAAGATCCGGTAGAAGTGTCGGCGACGCCGTCCACCCGTGAGCGTAAGAAGATCCACCAGTGGTACTACCGCGCGGACAACCTTGAGCACAAGGTCGAATTGCTCAAACACCTGCTGAAGCAGGAAGATGCGCTGCGCACAATCGTGTTTGTGCGTAAGCGCGAGCGCGTGCACGAGCTGGCAGAAATGCTGCGTAACGCCGGGATCAACAACTGCTATCTCGAAGGCGAGATGGCGCAGATCAAGCGTACCGAAGGCATTAAGCGCCTGACCGATGGCCGCGTTAACGTGCTGGTTGCCACAGACGTGGCCGCTCGCGGGATCGACATTCCGGACGTCAGCCACGTCATTAACTTCGATATGCCGCGCAGCGGCGATACCTATCTGCACCGTATTGGCCGTACCGGCCGCGCGGGCCGCAAAGGGATTGCGATTTCACTGGTCGAAGCGCATGACTACCTGCTGCTGCAGAAAATTGGCCGCTATGTTGATGAGCCGCTGAAAGCGCGGGTTATTGATGGCTTGCGCCCAACCACACGTGCGCCGAGTGAAAAAATGACGGGTAAACCGTCCAAGAAAGCGCTTGCGAAACGTGCTGAGAGAAAAGAGAAAGAAAAAGAGAAACCGCGCGTGAAGCAGCGTCACCGCGATACCAAAAATATTGGTAAACGCCGTAAGCCAAGCTCTGCCGCATCAGAGACAAAAACGGAAGAGTAAAAAAAAGCCGGGGACAATCCCCGGCTTTTTTATTCACCCCCGTAGCTGAAGCCTTACAGGCTTTCAGTAAAGGTACGCGCGATAACGTCGCGCTGCTGTTCTGGGGTCAGAGAGTTGAAGCGTACCGCATAGCCGGACACGCGAATGGTCAGCTGCGGGTATTTTTCTGGGTGCTCAACCGCGTCCATCAGCGTTTCGCGGCGCAGTACGTTTACGTTCAGGTGCTGACCACCTTCCACGCGCACTTCCGGTTTCACTTCCATTGGAATTTCACGGTACTCGATTTCGCCCAGTTTGCTCACCGGCACGATTTCATCTTCAGCAAAACCCGCTTTCGCGACGACACAGCGCGCTTCGTTTTTCTCGCTGTCCAGCAGCCAGAAAGAGTTGAGCAGATCGTCATTTGCAGCTTTAGTAATCTGGATACCTGTAATCATGTGTTGCCTCCCTAGGCTACATTAACTGATGTCGGCCTCTCGCGGCCAATTGGTAAAACCATTGTTTCTTGTGTGTATATATATCATTCACACCTCGGTGATTTATTGATTTAAATCAACAAAAACACCAACCACATAAAGAGTGTGGTTTGAATTTATTGCTTTAGATCAATTTTATAACCTTACCAATTCAATTTATCCTGCACATTTTCAACATAAATTTAGCCACTTAGCGCACATTTCGGCGTGGAATTTTGCTCACCGGGCTTTAGCAGGTAAGCTAGTCAGAGATTGAGATTCGCAGGAGAGCGAGATGACGACACCTTTAACCTGGCATGACGTGCTGGCAGAAGAAAAGCAGCAGCCCTATTTTATCAATACGCTCAACACCGTTGCGGCTGAGCGTCAGTCCGGACAGACGATTTACCCACCGCAGAAAGATGTGTTCAACGCCTTTCGCTACACCGAACTGAGCGATGTGAAAGTGGTCATTCTGGGCCAGGATCCCTATCACGGTCCGGGCCAGGCGCATGGGCTGGCATTTTCCGTACGTCCGGGCGTGGCGATCCCCCCTTCTCTGCTCAATATGTATAAAGAGCTTGAAGGAACCGTGCCCGGGTTTACCCGACCAAACCACGGCTACCTGGAAAGCTGGGCGCGCCAGGGCGTGCTGTTATTGAACACGGTACTCACCGTGCGGGCCGGCCAGGCGCACTCGCATGCCAGCCTGGGCTGGGAGACGTTCACCGATAAAGTCATCAGCCTGATCAACGAACACCGTGAAGGGGTCGTGTTTTTACTCTGGGGATCGCATGCGCAGAAGAAAGGGGCGATTATTGACCGCCAGCGTCATCACGTGTTGAAAGCGCCGCACCCGTCACCGCTGTCTGCACATCGCGGTTTCTTTGGCAGTAATCATTTTGTTCTGGCGAACGAATGGCTGGAAAAACATGGCGAAACGCCAATTGACTGGATGCCTGTGTTACCGGCAGAGAGCGAGTAGTATTTGAATGTGCCGGGTCAGGCCCGGCACATGAAGAGGCTTATGCCTTATTCTGACGCCACCATTCGGCCAGCAGTACGCCGGTTGCAACGGATACGTTCAGACTTTCCACATTGCCTGTCCCATCGATTGAGACGCTCAGATCCGCACTGGAGAGCGCTGCATCAGACAGACCATCGCGTTCCTGACCCAGCACCAGCACCATCTTGCGTGGCAGCGTCGCTTTAAACAGCGGCGTACCGGCATGGCTCGAGGTAGTCACGATGGAATAACCCGCTTTACGGAACTGCTCAAGGGCATCCAGCACGCTATCGCCGGTGATCGGCTGTACGTGCTCGGCTCCTCCTTCCGCAGTACGGATCGCGGCGCCGGATTCCAGCAGCGCGGCATCCTGCAACAGTACGCCTTTCACGCCAAAGTGCGCGCAGCTACGCATCATCGCACCCAGGTTATGCGGGTTGCCCACATCTTCCAGCGCCAGCACGCAGTCATCGGCATCCGCCTGACTGACCCACTGCTGCACGGTGGTGCCGTTACGTTTTTTGATCAGGAAGCAGACGCCGCCGTGGTGCTCGGTACCGGATGCTTTGGTCAGCTCGGCATCATCAACCACGTGGTAGGCTTTGCGGTTTGCCGCCATCCAGCGCAGCGCTTCTTTAAAGCGCGGGGTTACGCTCTGAATAAACCAGGCGCGGACGATACATTCAGGACGGCTCTGGAACAGCGCCTGGCAGGCGTTCTCGCCATACACGCGGGTCTCTTCCGCACGCTGACGGCGCAGCACTTCCGGGTCGATAAAGCTTTTACCGCTGATACCGCCGTGATCGGCCTTTTCTGGCGTTTCGTCGCCAGGTGCACGAGAAACGGTGCGCCACGGGGAGGCGTTATCACGTGAGAAGTCATCCCGCGGACGGTCATCGCGTTTGCGATCGTCACGCTTGCGGTCATCACGTTTGCGGTCATCACCGCGGTTGTTTCTGTCATCGCGGGCGGGGCGACGGCCACCGTCTGCACGAGAAGACGCCGGACGCCCGCCACCTTTTCCGGTACGCGGATTTTGGGTGCGTTTATCAGAGTCATCATCACTGCGGACATACATCACTTTGACCTTGCCGCTTTTGTTTTTCATTTCGTCGTTCATGCTTTTCTCCACCAGCGCTGCGCGAAGCGCGCAGATTACCCGATGTGCCAGCGCATAGCCATAATTTCGTACAAAAGCCTGTGACTATTGTTCTCATTGAATAAAACGCATTGTTGTTTCAAACAGGCTCATTGATAATATGTAACATATTAGAAACATTATCGGCGTCTTGCCGCTGTCCCACGGCTCTATCAGAGGTTAGTTATGAATACCGTATGTGCCAACTGTCAGGCTCTTAACCGCATTCCGGACGATCGGATTGAAGATGGTGCGAAATGCGGACGTTGTGGCCATGAATTGTTTGATGGCGATGTCATTAACGCGACGGGTGCTACGCTGGACAAACTCCTCAAGGACGATCTGCCTGTCGTAGTGGATTTCTGGGCGCCCTGGTGTGGCCCATGCCGAAGCTTCGCGCCGATCTTCGAAGACGTGGCCGAAGAACGCAGCGGGAAAATACGTTTCGTTAAGGTCAATACTGAAGCTGAACCTGAACTGAGCGCCCGTTTTCGCATTCGCAGCATCCCGACGATTATGATTTTCAAAAAGGGTGAAGTGGTCGACGTGCTCAACGGTGCGGTGCCTAAAGCCCCGTTTGATAGCTGGCTTAACGAATCACTGTAACATTCACGGGGCACATCTTGTGCCCCGTTCCCGCCTCTGCGAAAATAGGGTTTTTCCTGCATTTCGCCCATGACTGATAACGCTGTTCTTCAATTACGCGCCGAACGCCTTGCGCGCGCCACCCGTCCGTTCCTCGCGCGCGGAAACCGTATTCGCCGCTGTCAGCGTTGCCTGCTGCCGCTGAAGGTTTGCCTGTGCGAGACGCTGACCCCAAGTTCGGCACAGAGCCGTTTTTGTCTGGTCATGTTTGATACCGAGCCGATGAAGCCCAGCAATACTGGTCGCCTGATTGCCGATATTCTGCCGGATACCGCGGCGTTTCAGTGGTCCCGCACGGAGCCCCCTCAGGCCCTGCTCGACTTAGTGGCAAGCCCGGACTATCAGCCGATGGTCGTTTTCCCCGCGTCATATGCAGGTGTCGATCGTCAGGTGCTTTCGACGCCGCCATCCGGTAAACCGCCGTTGTTTATTATGCTGGACGGCACCTGGACCGAAGCGCGAAAAATGTTTCGCAAAAGCCCTTATCTCGACGCACTGCCGGTGATTTCTGTCGATCTTTCCCGCGTCTCCGCCTACCGCCTGCGTGAAGCGCATGCTGACGGGCAATACTGCACCGCCGAAGTGGCCATTGCGCTTCTGGATCTGGCGGGTGATACCGCTGCGGCTGGCGCCCTGGGCAACCATTTCTCCTGTTTCCGGGAACGCTATCTGGCGGGAAAAACCGTTCATAAGGGCAGCGTCACAGCAGCCGAGACGGAAAGCGTTTAAAATCATCAGGTCGCTTGCATTCACAGGAGGCCTGCATGAGCCAGCGAGGGTTAGAAGCGCTACTTCGTCCTAAATCCATTGCCGTCATCGGCGCATCAATGAAACCGGATCGTGCTGGCTATCTGATGATGCGCAACCTGCTGGCCGGAGGATTTAATGGACCCGTCATGCCCGTCACGCCCGCGTATAAGGCAGTTCAGGGAGTGCTTGCATGGCCTGATGTACAGAGCCTGCCTTTCGTACCGGATCTGGCCGTACTGTGTACAAACGCGAAACGGAATCCGGACCTGCTGGAATCGCTCGGCAAGAAAGGCTGTAAAACCTGCATTATTCTCTCGTCTCCGCCTGAACAGAAAGCCGAGCTTCTGGCCTGCGCCAGCCGCTATCAAATGCGCATTCTGGGGCCAAACAGTCTGGGCCTGCTCGCCCCCTGGCAGGGCTTAAATGCCAGCTTCTCTCCGGTACCAATCCGCAAAGGCAAGCTCGCGTTTATCTCGCAGTCGGCAGCGGTATCGAACACTATCCTCGACTGGGCGCAGCAGCGTGAAATGGGATTCTCCTACTTCATTGCTCTCGGCGACAGTCTGGATATCGACGTTGATGAGCTGCTGGATTTTCTGGCACGCGACGGTAAAACCAGTGCGATCCTGCTTTATCTTGAGCACCTCAGCGACGCGCGTCGTTTTGTCTCGGCTTCGCGAAGCGCGTCGCGCAATAAGCCGATCCTGGTAATCAAAAGCGGGCGCAGCCCTGCGGCTCAGCGTCTGCTGCAGTCGCATTCCGGCATGGATCCCGCCTGGGACGCCGCTATTCAGCGCGCGGGTTTGCTGCGGGTACAGGATACGCACGAGCTTTTTTCCGCCGTTGAGACGTTAAGCCATATGCGCCCGTTGCGCGGCGAGAAGTTAATGATTGTCAGTAACGGCGCCGCCCCTGCCGCACTCGCGCTGGATGAGCTGTGGCGGCGCTTCGGCAAGCTGGCCACGCTGAGTGAAGAGACGCTGCAGCGCCTGAAAGACGCGCTTCCGACCAGCGTGACGCCCGGCAATCCGCTTGATTTACGCGATGACGCCAGTAGCGACCGCTATATCAGGGCCATTTCCATTTTGCTGGATAGCCAGGATTTCGACGCGCTGATGATTATTCACTCCCCCAGCGCGGTCGCGCCGGGCAGCGAAAGCGCGCGCGCGCTCATTGATGCCGTGCGCAATCATCCGCGAGGCAAATATGTCACCCTGCTCACCAACTGGTGCGGTGAGTTTTCTTCGCAGGAGGCGCGACGCCTGTTCAGCGAAGCCGGACTGCCAACCTACCGCACGCCGGAAGGCACCATAACCGCGTTTATGCATATGGTGGAATATCGCCGCAACCAGAAACAGCTCCGCGAGACGCCGGCGTTGCCCGGGAATTTGACGGCCAATACCGTTGACGTTCACCGGCTGTTGCAGCAGGCGATTGAAGAAGGCGCGACGTCGCTGGATACGCATGAGGTCCAGCCCATTCTGGGCAGCTACGGGATGCAGACCCTGCCGACCTGGATCGCCAGCGACAGCGCTGAGGCCGTGCATATTGCCGAGCAGATTGGCTATCCGGTTGCCCTGAAGCTGCGTTCGCCGGATATCCCGCATAAGTCTGACGTTCAGGGGGTGATGCTCTACCTGCGGACGGCGGCAGAGGTGCAGCAGGCAGCCGATGCCATCTTCGATCGGGTCAAAATGGCCTGGCCGCAGGCAAGGATCCACGGCTTGCTGGTGCAAAGCATGGCTAACCGCGCAGGCGCTCAGGAGTTACGCGTGGTGGTCGAACACGATCCCGTTTTCGGCCCGCTCATCATGCTGGGTGAAGGCGGCGTGGAGTGGCGCCCGGAGGAGCAGGCCGTCGTGGCGCTACCGCCGCTGAACATGAACCTGGCGCGTTATCTCATCATCCAGGCGATTAAAAGCAAAAAGATCCGCGGCCGGAGCGCGCTGCGTCCGCTTGATATTGCCGGGCTAAGTCAGTTCCTGGTGCAGGTCTCTAACCTTATTGTGGATTGCGCCGAGATCCAGCGGCTGGATATTCATCCGCTGCTCGCCTCCGGCAATGAGTTTACGGCGCTGGACGTGACCCTGGATATCGCGCCCTTTGAAGGAGACAGAGAGAGCCGTCTGGCGATCCGCCCGTATCCCCTGCAGCTGGAGGAGTGGGTTGAGATGAAAAATGGGGAACGCGCCTTGTTCCGCCCTATTCTGCCGGAAGATGAGCCCCAGCTGCGGGCCTTTATCTCTCAGGTCACAAAAGAGGATCTTTATTATCGCTATTTTAGCGAAATCAACGAATTTACCCACGATGATTTAGCCAATATGACCCAGATCGACTACGATCGAGAAATGGCGTTTGTTGCCGTTCGTCGCGCCGATGAGGGTGATGAGATCCTCGGCGTCACGCGTGCCATTTCTGACCCGGATAACGTCGATGCGGAGTTTGCCGTGCTGGTGCGCTCCGATCTTAAAGGTCTGGGCCTGGGAAGACGACTGCTGGAAAAACTCATCAGTTATACGCGAGATCACGGATTGTTACGCCTTAATGGCATTACTATGCCTAACAATCGCGGTATGGTGACCCTGGCGCGAAAACTTGGGTTTGACGTTGATATTCAGCTGGACGAAGGTATTGTTGCCTTATCCCTCAGTCTGACATCAGCAGACAAACGCGAGTAAGCTACTGGAAATGTTACCCACTTTGGACGGGACTGGTGGTATCATTGTCCGCTTATGTTGTTTGCATAGTACAGACAACCCTTCAATGAACAGAGAAGAAACGCACTGTGATGTTGTCAAAATTTAAGCGTAATAAACATCAACAACACCTTGCTCAACTACCGAAGATTTCTCAGTCAGTTGATGATGTAGAGTTCTTTTACGCTCCCGCTCATTTTCGGGAGACGCTTCTGGAAAAGATTGCCAGCGCCACGCGACGCATTTGCATTGTGGCACTGTATCTTGAACAGGATGAAGGCGGGCGCGCGATCCTGAACGCGCTCTATGAAGCCAAACGTCAGCGTCCGGAACTGGATGTTCGCGTGCTGGTAGACTGGCATCGCGCCCAGCGTGGCCGTATTGGCGCTGCAGCATCAAACACCAATGCTGACTGGTATTGCCGCACGGCGCAGGAAAATCCTGGCGTTGACGTGCCTGTTTATGGCGTCCCGGTGAATACCCGTGAAGCGCTCGGCGTTCTTCATTTCAAGGGGTTCATCATTGATGACAGCGTGCTTTACAGCGGCGCCAGCCTCAATGATGTCTACCTTCATCAGCTCGATAAATATCGCTATGACCGCTACCATCTGATCCGTAATCCGCAGATGGCCGATATCATGTTCAACTGGGTTGATAAAAATCTGGTTCATGGCCGCGGTGTTAATCGTCTTGACGATCCCGAGCGTCCGAAAAGCCCGGAGATCAAAAACGATGTTCGCGCCTTCCGCCAGGAGCTGCGCGATGCGGTCTATCATTTCCAGGGCAATGCGAACAACGAAGAGTTATCCGTTACCCCGCTGGTAGGGCTCGGCAAATCAAGCCTGCTGAACAAAACGATTTTCCATCTGATGCCGTGCGCGGAGCAGAAACTGACTATCTGCACGCCGTATTTCAACCTTCCTGCCGTGCTGGTGCGTAATATCATTCAGCTGCTGCGCGAGGGTAAAAAAGTGGAAATCATCGTGGGTGATAAAACGGCAAATGACTTCTTCATTCCCGAAGATCAGCCGTTCAAAATCATTGGTGCGCTGCCTTATCTCTATGAGATTAACCTGCGTCGTTTCCTGAGCCGCTTACAGTATTACGTCAACACTGACCAGCTGGTTGTGCGTCTCTGGAAAGATGAAGACAATAGTTACCATCTCAAAGGCATGTGGGTCGACGATGAGTGGATGCTGCTGACAGGTAACAACCTGAACCCGCGCGCATGGCGACTGGATCTGGAAAACGCTATCCTGATTCATGACCCGCAGCATGAGTTAGCCGCCCAACGTGAACGCGAGCTGGAGCTGATTCGCACCCATACGACCGTCGTGAATCACTACCGCGAACTGCAGAGCATTGCCGATTATCCGGTAAAAGTTCGCAAGCTTATTCGCCGCTTACGTCGTATCCGTATCGACCGACTTATCAGCCGTATTCTGTAATATCCAGGCCCTGTCACCCGCAGGGCTTTTTTATGGAGCCCGTTGATGCGTATTCCTCTGGTACTGAGTGTGCTCTTCCTGAGTGGCTGTAGCCATATGGCTAACGATAGCTGGTCCGGACAGGACAAAGCACAGCATTTCCTCGCTTCCGCGATGTTGTCCGCAGCCGGTAATGAATATGCCCAGCACCAGGGATACAGCCGGGATCGTAGCGCGGCGATCGGGTTAATGTTCTCAGTAGGTCTTGGGGCATCAAAAGAACTGTGGGATAGCCGCCCCGCAGGGAGCGGCTGGAGCTGGAAAGATTTCGCCTGGGATGTCGCCGGCGCAACGACCGGCTATGCCGTATGGCAGATGGCGCGCTATTAAAGTCGAATGCCTTTCCCTTTGCGATGCAGCATCAGGGAGACAACAAACGCCAGTGCCCCCATTCCCGTTACGTACCAGAAGAATGTCGTTTCGCTTCCCCATGATTTAAGCGACAGCGCGACGTACTCCGCCGATCCGCCAAACACCGCGTTGGCTACCGCATAAGAGAGCCCTACCCCTAACGCACGGACCTGCGCCGGGAACATCTCGGCTTTCAATATCCCACTGATGGAGGTATAGAAACTGACAATCACCATCGCCACCATCACCAGCGCAAAGGCGGCATACGGTGAAGAGACATGCTGAAGCGCTGTCAGAATGGGAACGGTACATAATGCCGATAATCCGCCAAAAATGAGCATTGAGGTACGTCGGCCAATTTTGTCCGAGAGCGCACCGACGATCGGCTGTATGAGCATAAAGACAAACAGCGCCGCGGTCATGACCACACTGGCGACATTGGCGTGCATGCCGGTGGTATTCACCAGGTACTTTTGCATATAGGTGGTGAAAGTATAAAAACTGAGAGAGCCGCCCGCAGTGAAGCCCAGCACCATGAGGAAAGCTTTGCGGTTACGCCATAACCCTTTGAATGTTCCCGCCTCCTTCAGCATCCGGACCTCTTTCTGAGAGGTTTCATCTAACTGACGGCGTAGCCAAAGTGCGACAATCGCCAGCACTGCCCCCATTGCGAAAGGAATTCGCCATCCCCAGGCATGTAGTTGTTCGTCCGTCAAAATCTGCTGCAGGATCACCACCACAAGAATGGCCAGCAGTTGACCGCCAATCAGCGTGACGTACTGGAATGAGGCGTAAAAACCTTTACGGCCTTCCAGTGCAATTTCGCTCATGTAGGTCGCACTGGTACCGTATTCACCGCCCACCGATAATCCCTGAAATAAGCGGGCCAGCAAAAGCAGCGCCGGTGCCCAGGTGCCAATCGATTCATATCCCGGTAAGCAGGCGATCACCAGCGAGCCAAAGCACATCATACACACCGAGATCAGCATCGAGGCCTTACGCCCTCGACGATCCGCAATACGGCCGAACAGCCAGCCCCCGATGGGTCGCATTAAAAATCCTGCGGCAAAAACCCCAGCCGTTTGTAGCAGCTGTGTAGTGGTGTTGCCGGATGGGAAGAAAATATGTGCGAAGTAGAGTGAACAGAATGAGTAGACGTAAAAGTCGAACCATTCAACCAGATTCCCTGAAGAGGCGCTGATGATTGCCCATACCCTTCTTCGGGTATCACTGTGAGCCAGCGTCCCGTGTGATGTCATGCTTTCTGTCATTGTGATTATGCTCCTGCCATAAACTGCGGCGTATTGAGCCAGAAGGCTCAATAACCTCGTAAATGAAATGTTATAATTTTGTTATAAATAACATTGCGACAGGGATCACACATTCCATTAGCAGGATAAGGGATTAAGAGAAAGGCCAGGATGGAGATAAAAGCAAAAAACCCCGCACCTTCCGGTACGGGGTTCTTCTAATTGATGCCTGGCAGTTCCCT
>NZ_ALNS01000025.1:0-45437 GCF_000286655.1 Enterobacter sp. SST3
CTTATTCGCACCTTCCTTAAATACTTCACGTTTACTCAAAATTCAGAATGTGATCGCAACTGGCTGGTGAGATACATTCCTGTTGGTGTTTCCAAAGATTATGTTGCCAGAGATCTTAATCAGAATGTCTACGGAGATTTTCCTTCGGTATCAGAAGTGAAGAGAAATATTCTCCACAGACTGCATTATGAACTGTGGAAATCACAGGCTAAATTAACAATTGAGGTCAATAATCTCGAAACGCTCTTAATGGAAGTCGCGCAACGGTCCGCTGATCAGAATAACTACATTCTGATGATCTATGGTTCCCGCTTCAGCGAAGAACTGAGGGAGCTGGTCTACCAGCCGGCAAGGCATGACGCGTTTAGCATACATGTTGATGTATCGGCCAGAGGTAGCCGCTCTCTGCCCTTCAGGATCAATAACTGTCTTATTTACCTTGTCCTCAATTCCGAACAGAAATTTTCACTTATGGTCAGTGCTGAATCCTTTGGTGAACTCAGGTTGTTCAGGTATCCGGATGGAACCCTTTTTAACACTTTCTACCGCAGCAACGGTGATCCACTTGAAGGTGTGATGAAAACGCTCTGGGAAATGGAGATGGAAATTACCGATACACCAGTGGTGCGGTTTGAACATCGCTGAGCAAAATTAAGGTGACCCCGGATGGGGTCGCTGTTAAATTGCTTTGTTGTTAATAATTAATTTGAATTGCGATATTTACAGCAATAATCCACTCATCACAACAATTCACTCTTTTTTGTGCTTATCCTGCAATAATCTCTCTCTTCCTCTCCTGAGATCCGAAAAGATGTTAAGTCGGATCCTTGGCCAGCGCTGGCTCATAACTATGAAGTAAAGGAGAGTGATTTATACCGGGACTTTGGTTGATGGGACATAATACCCCTGGAACATATGAGTAAAAATGTCATTCTCTGTGTACAAAATCTCTTATAGTTGGGAGACTTCTAAAGCGCCATGGAAAAGGAACAATGATGGTAGGATCTCGCTGGTATAAATTTGATTTTCATAACCATACTCCGGCTTCACATGATTACAGATTGCCTGATATCACTCCCAGAGAATGGCTTCTTGCTTACATGCGGCAGCAGGTCGATTGCGTTGTTATCAGCGATCATAACAGCGGTGCCTGGATCGACATCCTGAAAGATGAGCTGGATAAAATGTTTCAGGATGCGAGTACCGGCGAGCTGCCTGAATTCCGACCACTGACGCTTTTTCCGGGGGTGGAGCTGACATCAACCGGCAATGTCCACATTTTGGCAGTTCTTCACACGCACAGCACCACTGCCGATGTGGAAAGGCTTCTGGCCCAGTGCAATAACAACTGCCCCATTCCACGTAATGCCCAAAATCACCAGCTGGTTCTCCAGCTGGGACCAGCCGGTATCATTAACAATATTCGCCGTAACCCTGAAGCGGTCTGTATTCTTGCCCACATAGATGCGGTTAAAGGCATTCTTCAAAGCCTGACCAATCAGGGAGAATTGACGGCCGCATTTCAGGAAAAACCCCATGCGGTTGAGATCAGAAATCAGGTGGAAAATATTACTGATGGAACCCATCGACGACTTATTGATGGTTTGCCGTGGCTACGGGGCTCAGACGCGCACCATCCTGAACAGGCCGGTGCACGAACCTGCTGGCTAAAAATGTCGTCCCCTGATTTTGACGGGCTCCGACATGCCCTGCTTGATCCGGATAACTGTGTTCTTTTCGATCAGCTCCCTCCCGAGGAACCTGCTTCGCATTTACGTAGTCTGAAGCTCAGAACCCGTTACTGCCAGCCTGCAAATCAGGACGCAGCGTCGGTAGAATTCAGTCCTTTTTATAACGCCGTAATTGGCTCTAGGGGCAGCGGTAAGTCCACGCTCATCGAAAGTATTCGTCTTGCTATGCGTAAGACCGGGGGACTCACTGCGTCCCAGAACCGGAATCTGAGCCAGTTCAGTGAGTCGGGGATGACAGAAGATTCCTTCATCGAATGTGTGTTTCATAAAGAAGGCACCGATTTCAGGCTCAGCTGGCGACCGGGTGGTAACCATGAATTACACATCTTCAGTGACGGCGAATGGATGCCTGACAACCACTGGTCGGCGGACCGTTTCCCGCTCTCGATCTACAGTCAGAAAATGCTCTACGAGTTGGCTTCGGACACCGGTGCATTCCTGCGCGTCTGTGACGAGAGTCCGATGGTGAATAAACGGGCCTGGAATGAGCGATGGGAAGAGCTGGAGCGAGAATTTCTGAACGAAAAAATCACCCTGCGTGGCCTCCGGGCCAGACAGGTGACAGCTGACTCGCTGCAGGGAGAATTATCTGATGCACAGCGTGCTGTCAGCCAACTGCAGTCAAGCACCTACTATCCCGTTTGCAGCCAGCTGGCTGTGGCCAGGAGTGAGCTTTCTGCTGTGACCTTCCCTCTGGAACTCTACGAGCAGCATATTGCAGCCATTCAGGCTCTGGCAGCAGAACCGCAGCAGATACCCGTCATTCCACCGGCTCCGTCCGACACACTGACGGAATTCATGGCCCGCCTGTCATCTGTACAACAGCATTACGACCAACGACTTAATGTTCTCCTGGCAGAATGTGCTGCTGAGCTCAGCGACATCAGGCAGGAACAGTCTTTTAAGGCTCTGGGTATTGCCGTCAGTGAGCAGGAGGCCGCAGTGGAAGCTGAAGCTGTTGCCCTCAGGGCTCAGGGACTTAATCCCGATGTGCTCAACGAACTGATGACGCGCTGTGAGTCACTGCAAAATGAGCTGAGAAATTACGACGGCCTTGACGGAATGATTACTGCCTCACTGGCGCGGTCTGATCTGTTACTGGCTGATATGCGTGCTCACCGAATGACACTGACACATAACCGGAAAGCGTTTCTGTCTTCCCTGTCTCTTAGCGATCTGGATATCAAGATCCTGCCTCTTTGTGCCCCGCATGAAGAGATCGTGTCTGGTTATCAGGCAGTTACTGGTATCAGTAATTTTGCCGAACGCATCTATGATCACGGTGACGGGAGTGGTTTACTGCATGCATTTGTCAGCCAGCGTCCATTCAGCCCCCAACCTGCTGCAACAGAGCAAAAATACAGGGCGCTGGACGAATTGAAAGCGCTGCACCAGGAAATCCGTCAGGATAACTCCGGGGCAGGGGCCTCGCTTCATGGTACTTTCCGGAATCGCCTCAGAGGTCTGAATGACCAGCAGATGGATGCACTGCAATGCTGGTATCCCGACGACGGCATTCACATCCGGTATCGGACACCCGGAGGACAAATGGAGGATATTTCGTCCGCTTCTCCGGGACAAAAAGGGGCGAGCATGCTTCAGTTCCTTTTATCTTATGGCACTGATCCACTCCTGCTGGACCAACCGGAGGATGACCTGGACTGTCTGATGCTGAGCATGAGCGTAATACCCGCGATTATGTCGAACAAGAAACGCCGGCAGCTTATTATTGTGTCGCATTCTGCCCCTATCGTGGTTAACGGAGATGCAGAATACGTTATCAGTATGCAGCATGATCGTACCGGCCTGTATCCAGGACTTTGCGGCGCGCTTCAGGAAGCCCCGATGAAGGCACTGATATGCAGGCAAATGGAGGGAGGCGAAAAAGCGTTTCGTTCACGATATGAGCGTATTCTGAGCTAAAGAGTGGGTTGCTGCAATGCCTGATGAGCCATTCCAGTAGACCACGGAGATTCTGCAACAGGCCGGAACGTCTTGGTACAGGACGCAAAGATCAGATGAATGGTCTTTGCGCCTTTTCAGAACAGTTGTTCAGGTCGACCGCGCGCTCCGGATGAGGCTGTTAATATCACTTTTTCTTTTACGCCACACCGCCATCAGGGCAGATCATCAGTCATGAGCATTAAGCCACGCAATCAGACGCGCATCGCTGCGGGATATTGTCCCCTCAATCATTTTTTTCTCAATGGCTGCAATCGCTTTCTTTTCAGTGATCTCGTGCAGAGGATTGAGCTCCCTGAATACGGATTCAGCGGTGAACTGACATCGGGTAAATGCTTCCTCAGCGGTACTAACGCTGGGATGTATCACGACAATATTAAACAACGCGCTGATGGTTGCCCTCAGATAATGTTCCAGATTCACCGTCAGTAGGTCAATATGCGGGCTGGTACCCGCATTATGCACAATTGTGTTTCTCAGAAGATAAAGCCGGTGTAGATGTCGGGTGACTTTCTCGGCATGTTGCTCCAGTTTATGTGCCATTTTTTCGGGTGACGCGCAGATCCCGGCAAGCTTACGCACCCGGTACATTACATACGGATACCGCCGCAAATCTTCCTGCAGCTCACGGGCACGGTCAGCATCTTTAAGGAGAGAATATAGTTGACCAAGCGGAAGTAACGCTATGTCTGGTACGCGTAAGGGATGTCCGGGCTCCCGTTGAATGAAGCTGAGTACTTGTCGGAGTGAAAACAGCTGTTTGACGATATAATCCAGTACCATACATGGAACCACTACGCTGATGACATGCTGTTCATGTGAAGGCGTGCCGGATGCAACGCCTAATGTTAATGATTCAAGAGCAGACCAGTAAGCGGTGAATCGACTTTCCTGTACTTGGCTTTCAATTCCGTTTCGGAAAAAACGAAAGGCAGAACTGATTTTTTTTCGGGAAACGACAGGTGTATCCGTAAACAGTCGATCCATCGCAACCATAAAGCGTGCAAATTCCTCGTCTGTTAAACGGTCCGCATTTGCCTCGATTTCATTATCGAATCGCGGCACTTCGATTTCTCCGTCGTCCCTGATAATCGTGAACTGTTTCTGGACCGTGATTTCCCCTTTCCCCGCCATATAGGCAATCACATCCAGGGATTCACGCAGCATCTGACCGGCCATGTTACGGGCCGATGCATCAGACATTGAACAGACTGGAATGTCGACAGAGAGGGTAAAGCGTGATCGGGATTCAGTCAGTGGCCGGAATACGCATCCATTGAACTGCAGCGTGGGTCCCTGCGTGTTAAGTAGATTATGCAGTTTCTCACTGGTAATAAACATTCGGACCGTCACTTTTCTGGTAGGGGTCACCAGTTTCTGCCGGAACGAATGAAAGGCATCACGAAATGCGTCTGGTTCAGCATTCATATTGCGGAAGATATTGTTGTACAACAGATAACATTCTGTCAGTGTCATTCCCCGGGTGAGAAGAACACTCATGATCCCGTTCGTCAGCGCGTAAATATTCTGAGCATTTCGTTCTTCAAAGGCCTGTTCCGTAAACAATTCCTGCTCAAGCATCTCAAGCGCCTCCGTTACATAACTGGCCTCGGTGACTTCAGCCAGTTGCACACAAAGGCTGCTGATGAGGCGTGGACGTCTTTCCACGGTACTTCGTGTGGGATCGGGGAGGATATCCCTGTCCAGAAGTCTCATCAGCTGATCGGGTATGCCACCAAAGGCCTCTCTCTTGAGAACCTGATCATTTTCAAGTAATTCAAGTAATTCAGTTGCAACCCTGAGTCTTTTTTTATCAGCACTGAAACGATCTTCCATTCCGTAAAGAAACAGCAGTTCCCGGATGGTACTGAGGGTGTTGCTGTACCCGACACGATCCGTGTCCGGGCTGTATTTATGGCAGAAATTAGCCCAGCACTCTGTAAAATAGAGCTGACGCTCAGTGAGTGCATCCCTGCTAAGACGTCGGTCGATGCGCATAGGTCTGGAAATCTCTTGTTCTGTGAGTTATGATTCATTCATACCATATTTAAATCATCTGCCGCCATGCGGGGGATGTTACCGAAAAAACCGGCTCTCCCTTCCGTCAGTGGTTTAATCCCGGGGAGGCTCAGAGCCTCATATTCAGAAAGCCACCCCCAGAGGGTGGCTTTTTTCATTTGGTCGACCATCAGCAGGAATATGCCGCCCGGGACCTTTCACTAGCGAAGATAATCCGCCGCTGTGGCCTTCCCCGGGGTCACCGATGATGAACCGGAATTGTAGCGGCATACGGGCGCAGACTGTCATCCACTGTGCTGACAAGCAGACTCGCCACTTCGCTAAGGGTTTCCGCAGGGCCGGTACGTTCGTCCGCCAGGGTATAGCAATGCAGTGAACTGCTTTCATCGTGAAAACGGAAACCCAAACCGAGCGTATTAAAGTGGCCCACCTTCGGTACCCCGTAGCCTGGATCAGGCGTCAGTATATGGCCATTGAGTCCCGGAATCTGGAAAAAATCGAACACACCAGTCGGCAGTGTCCGCGTGTTCTCGGCGCGCAGCGTCAGAAGCACCTGGCTCAGTCCCTGCTGCCCGCTCTCATCTTGAAACACGGATACCCGGCTGTACAGACCCACGGCATGCGCTTCACTGAGCCCATCCGCAGGCTCATAACCCATCACACCGCGAAGCTGGTTAATCTGAGAGTAGTAATCCTGGCGGCGATACCAGGTACCCCAGAAGCGCGCAATGCTGGCCCAGAAGGCTTCAATCGTCGGCTCATCGCGACTGGCGACCTCACAGAACAGGGCAAAATAGAGCGCCGTTCCCCCGTAGAACTGCTGCTCTCTCGCCATCACCTGGCTGGTTCGCATCCGGAGGTACTGCGCATTACGAAGCAAAATACGTGTCAGATCATCTTCCGTGTGGATACCAAGCAGATCGCGGTAGGCCGCCTCAAACTGCGGTGCCGGAGGAGCACAGTTCCAGGCTGGCAGGAGATGACTGGCGTTATACTGGGCAATATCCTGATCCAGGGACGCGACAAGCGGGCTCTTGAGACAGAAGACGTGGATGATACTGCCCATGCTGGCATTGACCATCTCACGCAGCAGTGCAGACTGGTTAATATCACGCGCCTTTGCCACTTCTTTCAGTGCGAGGCCCTGGTCGGTCGGAATGCCCTTGAGCGAGACTGACACGGTCCCCTGGGATGCATTTTGCTCAGATGAAGTCTGACTATCCATAATGAACACCTCTTTGACGTTTTAAGCTAAAACAGAAATAATACTCCCATTTGGTAATTTACACCCAAACTGGAGGTGATAATACTATTTCATTTATGTATTACTTTTTCAAGAATTTTATTACCTTTTCGCCTTCTCATCATTCCGGATCCGATTTCTGGTGGTTCCGGATCTTCCGGAACAGCCCCGGCGCGCAGCGGCCTAAAAACACAATATGTGCTACGCCATAGGCTGATTTTTCTTCTATATATAGTGTTTACCCCCTTCCCTGCGACCCTTCGTGCAGGGGCAGATATTGCCGCTTTGTTTATTCCCTCACCGTGTTACACTTCCGGAAAGTTGTTATATGACGGAAAGTCGGATCTGCCGGAAACGGGTATCCGGTAATTTAATGGCGTGGTTATATGGCTGCTTATTATCTTTCTGGTGATATTCATGGCAGGAAAAATAAGCAGGGGAATATTCAGGTGGGTGACTGATGCAGTCCTGTGCGCAGTCAGTTGTGCTGCACATAATAATTACTCTGAGTGACTATTGCGTATGAATACATCATCACATGAAAGCGAGCGCGTCCCGGTTTCACTTGAAACCGTCTGGCGGGCGCTGACCGCCCTCGGTCATCAGCGGCTCTGGCTCCGCCCTCCGGATGAGCGGAGCGTGAACACTTGGCTGATCGTCACCTGGGACGGCCTGACGGTGGCTGAGCGAATCAGAAATTCCGGAACGTGGTGGCTGGCCGGGGATGCGAATGCCATCTACACCAATCCGGAACGGATCGTCCCGGACGGGCTGGAAGAGCTCACCTTGCTCTCTGTGCAGCGGCGAATGAAGGACGGATTCTGAGAACGTCATGAGATAACTGGTGGCGGGATTTCTCAGTAGAGGAAGGGTTATGTGTGATTTATGCAGGGCGGACGGAAATTACTTTCACTCGGCTGAATGCGTATATGACCAGCTGGTCAGTGAGTACCCCGTTATGTGGCTGCGGGACTCGACCCGGATTGGCGCCTGCTACACGCTCCGTGAGCTGCTGTCGCCGGAAGGGATGGTGCTGGCCATACAGAACGCGCCTCCCGTGACGGGATGGCGGCTGCGTATGTGGTATAACGAGGCCACAGATGAAGAGATCGACCCGCTGCGCGGGGACTGTACCGAGCTGCCCTCCAGGACGTACGCCCTGTTGGCCTTTGAGCCGTTCCGTGAAGGCGCTACGTCAGTATGACCGACGGGATTTTTCATTTACAGAACCATACAGAAGGGTACTGGCATTATGGGAAGCATGAAAGACCAGATGATGGATATTGAATCTGAACGATTTGATAAATGGCTTGCGGAAAATTCTCCGGATGTTGTACCCGGCTCAGAAGAATGGGAACAGGCCGCTAACCTTTATTACTGGGAACAGGAGTATCTCGCCGATCAGGCTCAGTGGGATCATGAACACGGGCTGTTTGTGGCTTCCCTGAACAATGTTCATCAGCGTTACCTTCACGCCAGGCAGGAGTTGAAGGGGCTGTATACCCTGCTCGATACAGAGCAGCCTGAACTGGTGTACAGGATGTCTTTCGTCCATGCCGTGACGGTCATGGAGGCGTACCTGATGTACTGCGCCAGGGCTCTGCTGGAAGAGGATTTTCCGCTTACACGGTTCAGGGATGAGTTTTATATGAAGTCCGATAAAATCAAAAATCCGGTAAAACATGCTGCCCGTGAAATGGCTCTTTCTATGTTCCGGCCTGCGGCGCAGAATTTTGTTTCCCGGATGACGTTTCATAACGTAAAAACCATTGAGCGCTATTTCGGGACTGTGCTTCATATACCGCCCGTCTGGCCAACTGAGCCGCTGGGTATCATCGCAGACTGGCGAAACGATCTGGTACACCGCAACGGTGTGGATGTGCATGATGTGCAACGAGTGATATCAGCGCCGCAGCTGCAAAGCGCCCTGCAGAAAGTGTCGGATCTGATAGAGGCTGCAGATCATTCCCTGCGTCTGGAAGTGGACTATTTTGGTAACTCGCGTACCGAAGAAAACCGGGAAATCATTGCGGAAGCACTGCGCATATCCCCGGGCGGAGAATCATCCTGATGACCGGACTCGTTACCCTGGGAGGGTATTCGACCACAGGGGCTCAGTTACCTGTTTCTATCGACTATCCGGCGGCGCTGGCCCTGCGTCAGATGGCTCTGGTTCAGGACGAACTGCCGAAATACCTGCTGGCCCCGGAAGTGAGTGCCCTGCTCCACTATGTGCCCGACCTTCACCGCAAGATGCTTCTTGCTACCCTGTGGAACACCGGCGCCCGTATTAACGAAGCACTGGCCCTGACCCGGAGTGATTTTTCCCTGGCACCGCCCTATCCGTTCGTGCAGCTGGCCACACTCAAACAAAGGGCTGAAAAAGCCGCCAGAACGGCTGGCCGTGCGCCCGTCGGCAGTCAGACTCACCGGCTGGTACCGCTTTCTGATGCGAATTATGTCGGTCAACTGGAGATGATGGTGGCCACGCTGAAAATTCCTCTTGAACGACGTAATAAGCGAAGCGGCAGAACCGAGAAGGCACGCATCTGGGAGATCACCGACCGGACGGTCCGCACCTGGCTCAGCGAAGCAGTTGAAGCCGCAGCGGCCGACGGGGTGACGTTCTCCGTGCCGGTGACCCCGCACACGTTCCGTCATTCCTACGCGATGCACATGCTGTATGCCGGTATACCACTGAAGGTGCTGCAGAGTTTGATGGGGCATAAGAGCATCAGTTCGACTGAGGTGTATACGAAGGTGTTTGCGCTCGATGTCGCGGCACGGCACCGGGTGCAGTTCCAGATGCCGGGCGATGAGGCGGTAGCGTTGCTAAAAAAATAGATGATTAAGATAGCAAGATAGTAATTTATTATCTTGCTATCTTATTAAGTTATTAAATTATTATTTTAATCTAGATTTTTCAATGAGTTGAGATATTTCTTCTCGCGATAAATTTTCTAACGCCATCACTGCAGCTCTAACTACATCTGATCTATTGACTCTCCTGTTCCCTGATAACATCTCTTCCCTTATGACATTATCAATTGAGCTAAGATTCTCTTCAGCAAGAGAGATGCTGACTGGTTTTGCTTTACTAGTCGCAGGTTTATTACTTGGTTCGTCAAGATTTTTTGCAGTAAGGCCAGCTGAACCTCCATTTATAAACGAAGCTTCATCCTTTGGCGGCGTATGTGCTCTATTTCTCACAGAATGATCTCCTTAACCAGAGCTTCAATTTCTTCTTGGGCTTTGATGTTCTGTGTTTCAAAAATAGTCATTGATTCGGCCCAGGCATCCCTGTGAGCTTTTCTGTCACATACGCGAGCATTAGACAGATTCATTTCCGGAAAGTCTTTGAGAACATCCGCCGCCTGATTAGCTTCATTAACGAACATGTTAGTTGGTGTCATATTCAACACTAAATACCCACGTACAGACTCGTTGAAATCTTTAGCAGCAGTAAAAACAGAGCATGTATGAGGTACAACATCCAAATCCATTTGGGACGGTCGTAAAGGGGAAATAAACACATCTGCAGCCATTAATCCACTTCGCATCTCTGCACTGTCACGGCCAGCACAATCGGCGATTACAAAGTCATAAGATTTTTCATGCTCTTTAAGCATGGCTTTGATGTTGCCGGACGCTCCAGTCACAGGCATATGAGGCAAGTTCTCTGGTCGATTGTTATACCAGGTCAGCACTGATTTTTGATCGTCGGCATCTACAATGAGAACTCGCTTTCCTAATGCCATAAGATATGCAGCGATGGAAACTGCGAGCGTACTTTTACCTACTCCACCTTTTTGACTACCAAGAACAATGATCATATTCCGCACACCTTGTTTGTTATCTTATTAAGATAATAGGATAGCAAACATTAATTTTCAATATGCGCTGGAGTTGATATTTTGTTATCATGCTAACTTAATATGTTAACAACTACATTAAATTCAATTGATTAGAATGTAACACTACCATCTTGCGATATTAATAAGATATTACGATAACAAGATGCTATCTTGTTATCGTAATCGCACTTTTGAGTGAAGGAGTAAAGCAATGGACCTGGTGTGGAAAAAAAATCCAAGGGGAAGGCTTGAAAGGAAACTGAATCTGGCAGAGAGAGAGGCATTGCTGCATGTGTTCAGCAACGGTCGAAAACCCGCTCAGGCTGATTTACGTATAGCAAATTCTGTGCTTGAAGAAATGGACCGCCGTAAGTTGTGGTTAAAATGCGATTGCGTCGAACATGACCCGAACATTGAAGGTCCTTTTAACTGCGAGGTTAACGTTGCCAGGTTACGCCACGTCAAGACGACAAGACAGCATGATGAACAGTGCCCTTTGTTCAGGCTAAAGAAAAGTAAGGACGCTGATAACACTATCACTGAAGGAAAAACCAGCCCACTAAATCCGGTTGGCGGTAATGACTGGCTACCTGACAAGAAGAAAGACACCAAAATCACCGCTGTGGAAGGGCCGGTAGTGCCCCGTAAGCGTCGACGCAAAACTCTTAAACCCATTCCGGCTCTAGGCCGAAAATTGCTGACTCTCATTCAGGCAGCTGGCCTGAACCAACTTGAACTAGTACCTGAATATAAAAGTCCGGGGTTAGTCGGTTCGGTCAAAAGAATAAAAGAAGTTCTGGATGAACATACAATGGGCAATGGAACACAGCTTAATATGCTGTTCAGTTGCGCGCCCTGGCTGTCCCTCGAACGGATTAACGACATGCTGACTCAGCTGGAAGTCTCACTGCAGACTGATAGCAGTGATAAGGAGTCATGCGTGTATATCATTGGTATTGCGACCGATGCCAGTCGGGAAGAAGTAACCTTTAGCGTTCGGAGTAATACTTTTATCCATAGGCCTGAAGCCCGAGTCAGTATCAATGGCGAAAGCACCTACAACACTGGCAGTCGGGCCCCATACTGGGCAATTCTGGAATACCGCAGAGGTAGGGATGGCAAGGTTTACTGCCATGAGGGCTATGCGCATGCTGCGTATACGCTTGATAATCCTGTGCCTGTGGATAGCAACAAAGAACGCGACACACTGAAGGTAATAATAAACGCCAGCAGCTATGCTGGCCGTCAGGAAAATCATCCGGATGCTATCAGCCTCAGCAAGCCACTTTTCACGTCTAAAAGCACTAAAAATGGGGTGGAGGAGGTCATTCATCCTGACTTCATACTGAATGTAGTTCCGAGCAAAGAAAACATCGTTACCACTTTGATCATCGAAACAATGGGCTCTGAATCCGAGGAGTATGTCGAGCGTAAACTGCAAACACATAGCTGGATGGAGCAGGAAGGTGTGCTCTTAACTGATCCTCCGGGTTGGCCAGAACCTTCAGACAGGACATTTAACAGCTTCCTGCTCAAACACATTTTTAGTGCAGGGAAAATGCACAATTAGTTCAGGCAGCGGTTTTGAATTCAAATAGTGACAATGCACCCTCAGCCAGAAGTGGAAAGGACGCACTTAAGTGTGACAAACGACACTCAGGGCTGAGGGGATATGTGACAAGCTGCACTGAACTAAATGTGACAAATTGCCCTCATTAAGTGTATTTAAAGCACAAAATCGGAACCATGTAGTTCCAGAAAACCAGTCAGGGCAAAGGAAGACAAACTATTCTGTGACAAATCACCCTGAGAGCTTTAACTCTAGTGTGACAAACCACCCTGCTAATTGTGACAAATCACCCTCAAAACTCACTCAGGTGTAATCGACATTATGTCGCTGAAAGAAAAGACTATATGAGTCGTCTGGCGTCCTTTCTTTTTCTCTATATAAGACAGGCGCATTGGCGTTCTGCTGTTAATCTCATCGACACTCGCCTGCAGGAACCTACGGCGAAAGTCCGGCATACGCTGATAACTTTGCGGAAGCTGATAGCGCTCCATGATCCAGTCTATTTTCAGGGATACCACGCCAGAGCCATCCGGCTTACGGTACTGGCATAATGACTCGTACAGGCGCATGGCATAGGGATTGGTGATCTCTTTCGTTTCACTTAGTCGGAACTGTGTGAAACGGTTCTGAAGGCCAATAAAGAAAGGAATGAGGTACGGGTTAATATGAACGCTGTAGAGCCCTCTGGAGGGACTATGGGCACGTTTGATGAACCAGGGAAAGGACTCATAACCTTTTTCTTCCCCGGCATCCTCTTCAGGCCGATAAAAGACCACTTCTTTACCCGCGAATCCCTTGAGAGCCTGACGGATATCTTTGCTTGCCTCGGCGGAGGTCAACCCGAAGGTTTCCGCATATTTGGCGACCTGAATTTCACAGATCCCATCATGCTCCTGCAGCGTACCGTCAGATTTTCTGATCTGGTCCACAAAGAGATATAGCATACGCTTTTGATCGCGGGACAGACTGTATGCCGCCTCAGTAAGTTCGTTTGACTGAACAATACGCGGGCTATTCTTACGTTTTTTATGGTTGATAACCGCAACTTCCGTCATGACAGATCCGTGTAAAGTGTGACAGATTTTAAGATTGTCACACTAAATGAAAAAGAGTCAACAGGTAGGGATAACTTTGTGAAATACTGCAGCTTTTGAGGGCAATTTGTCACAGGGTAAAGGGCAATCTGTCACAGATAAACCGGGGTTTTGAGGGTGATTTGTCACACTGAAAGGGCAAATTGTCACAAAGATCCTTCTCAAACCCGCATGAATAAAGGGCTGAGAGACGTTCTAAAAAGGTAAACCTAACAACATATTAAAAAGATCTTATAAAAATATGTCCGTGGATAAGTGGATAAACCTGAAGGAGCTAACCATTAGACTCCGAGCGTAAGCAGAATTTATCCGTGCAGTTCCCTGGTGCTTCCTCGCTCACTCGCGGGCTTCGCCCTGTCGTTCGGCTGCGGCGAGCACTACTGGCTCTCTCTGAAAAGCGAAATTTAACCGATCCTCGCTATGGGGATATCTTTCCAGCGTGTGGTATACGCAGGGGAGAGCATATCGCGTTTCATCTGCCATGCAGGCGCAATCCCTCGTCCTGCAAACCAGACCTGTCCCAGCCCGGAATGATTAATGCCATCGAGAACCTTCATCAGCTCAGCGCTGTGAGGACGGGGAGGACGTTCGTCGAACAGTTGCAGCTGCGAAACGCCGGAGCCGGTGAAGTCATTCAGCATCACACCGGCTTTAGCATACCGGTGCCCATCCTTCCAGATACGCTCCAGAGCCGTTGTGGCGGCCGCAATGATGTCCCGGGTGTCCTGAGTGGGGGTAAGCAGTTTCTCCGTGGCCACGTTGCCGTAGTAAGGCTCTTTAACGGCGAACGGAGACGTTTTGATAAATACGGAAATATGCCGGCAGTACTGGCGCTCTTTACGCAGCTTTTCTGAGGCCCGTTCTGCGTACTGACAGACAGCCTGGCGCAGCGAATCGTACTCCGTGATTTTCTCTCCAAAACTGCGGCTGCAGACAATCTGCTGTTTCACTGGCGGGGCTTCCTCAAGTGACATACAGCTTTCCCCGTTCAGCTCCCGGACCGTTCGCTCAAGGACCACGGAGAAATTTTTGCGGATAAAGGCCGGGTTCGTCAGGGCAAGATCGAGCGCGGTCCTGATGCCCAGTACATTGAGCTTGCGTGCAATGCGGTTTCCCACGCCCCAGATCTCTTCGACCGGCTGCAGTGAAAGCAGTTTCCGCGTTCGCTGAGGATTCCCCCGGGTCAGGGCGAGCACGCCGCGAAACTGTTTCCACTCCTTTGAGGCCCACTGGGCTGATTTCGCCAGCGTTTTCGTTGGTCCGGCGCCCACACCGATGGTCAGACGGGTACAGTCATACACGTGCTGGCGCAGCTGCCGGCCGAAATCCTCAAGATCCATGCAGTGCTCCACGCCTGTCAGGTCAAGGAACATCTCGTCGATCGAATACTGTTCCACCCTGGGGGCCAGCTCCTCCAGGCAGTTCATCACGCGCGCCGACATCGAGGCGTAAAGCTCATAATTGCTTGAAAAACAGTATATTTGTTCCGGGTAAAGCTCGTTCTTTATCTGGAACCACGGGGTGCCCATTTTGATCCAGGGCTTCGCCTCGGCGCTGCGTGCGATCACATTTCCGTCGTTGTTGCTCAGGACGACGATCGGCTTTCCTTTCAAATCCGGGCGGAAAACGCGTTCGCAGCTGGCATAAAAGCTGTTCACATCGGCCAGGGCAAACATCAGTACATCTCCCTCGGGCGGTGGATGATGTGCGTGACGACGCCAAAGATATCCAGATCGTCCGGGTCGGGATAAATCGGCGACCAGGCGGCGTTCATTGGCTGCAGCGTCAGTCGTGGCGTCAGCAGAAGCCGTTTACCGAAGGATGTCGGTTCCCTCCGCCTTATTGCCGCCAGCCGGCGGCGTGTTCAACGCCGTGCCTTCACGCTAACCCGGCCGCTGCGGTCGCAAGGGTTCACGTTGTCTCCGTCCTCACCCGTTCGCACCTTTCACGGTGCATTCAGCCCGTGAAAGGCTTGCGCTGCGGCTTGCGGCGTCGCCCCTGCGCCCTCCGCTTTTCGCCGGGTTTTTGTGGCGGCACGGCGCAAGAGGGTGCCGCATATCAGAGAGGAGTGTGTCTATGTCCCGTTTTATTCTGGGTGACTGCGTGCAGGTGATGTCCCGTTTTCCGGCGCGTGCCGTCGATTTTATTCTTACCGACCCACCGTACCTGGTTGGCTATAAGGACCGTACCGGCCGCACCCTGGCCGGGGACAACTCTTCCGAATGGCTCCAGCCCGCCTGTCATGAAATGTACCGCGTGCTGAAAAATGACAGCCTCATGGTGAGTTTCTATGCCTGGAACCGCGCGGATCTGTTTCTGAATGCGTGGAAAACGGCCGGTTTCAGGGTGGTTGGCCATATCGTCTTTGCCAAGAGCTACGCCTCAAAATCGACGTTCGTGGGTTACACCCATGAGAGTGCCTACCTGCTGGCAAAGGGAAGGCCGCAAACCCCGGACCGTCCCATCCCGGACGTGATCCCCTGGAAATACACGGGCAACCGACACCATCCGACGGAGAAGCCGGTGCAGAGCCTGCGGCCGCTGATTGAATCGCTCACGCGTCCGGGGGCTATTGTCCTTGACCCGTTCGCCGGAAGCGGCTCCACCTGCGTGGCCGCCGCCGAAGCCAGCCGCCGCTATATCGGGATCGAGATGCTTGAGCAGTACCACGCCGCCGGCGTTCGACGTCTGGCACAGGTTGAACGGGCAAGAAGGATGCCGGCGGCCAATGACGGCGCGTTTTACCCCGACTATCCGGAGGCGGCATGAACTACCCGGGCCTTGAAAACCTGCGCGCGGACGTGGCCGCGCTCAGCAATGCCATGTGTGACGTGCGGATGCTGCTGAACCGCCTCGAATCGCAGCACCGGCACGACGCGGCAACGCTTACCGAACGTATGGCTGCGCAGACTCTGCGCCGGATCAACACCCTGCTTCTTGAAGCCTACCGCGAAGCCCTGGTGCTGGACGAAACCTTTCAGGACTGACTGACCCTGCCGGGCTGATGCCCGGTCTGTAACCCCTTACAAGAGAGAACAAACGATGTACGGAACCCGCGAAGAACTTTGTGTACAGCTTGAAAACATGTTCACGTCTGACGAACCCCTGGTCCTGCTGGTCTGGACGGAAGAGGGGATTAGCGTGGCCTGCCGTGAAGCCCAGCCAGAACCGGACGGGACTGAAATCCGGAATCTGATGAAGGCGATCGGCGAAATGAAAATGACGCAATACCGCCAGGAGGGGGTAAATAATCTGACTGTCAGCGATCTCCTGGCCCGTCAGCGGGAAGTGGCAAACCGTCAGGTGAGTGTTCCGGCGGTACTCCTGTCCCGCGTCCTGCGTAACTATGAATGCGAGCTGGAAAACCGGATCGGTATGGCCTGGGAAGCCGGGCGGCAGGAGCCTGAATCCGTCAGGAATGAGCTGAAGGACGTTCACGCATTACAGGAGACGCTGGCCGCGTAAGGGAGAGAGCCGGGGTAACGCCCCGGCAACCGGTGGCCATCCACTGCGAAAAGGATGTCAGTGCCTTCCGCTTTTATCCGCCGCTGCCCTCCGGGCCACGTCGGGACAATGAAACTCCCCTGAAGCTCCGTGCGGTGACGGCATGCGCCGTGACTTCACTGTAGCCCGGCCGCATCGGCCACAAGGGTTCGCTTACGCCTCCGTCCTCACCCGTTCGCACCCTTCACGGTGCATTCAGCCCGTGAAGGCTTTGCGCTGCGGCTTGCGGCGTCGCCCCTGTGTCCTCCGCTTTTCGCCGGTCTGTCGTGTCGTCACGGCGATGCCGGAACCGAGAATATGTTAACCGTGGAGGATCTATGAACCAGACCGTGACCTGTGATGCTGTTCGTCTTGAGGGTGCGCAGCGCCTGACTTTCCTGCCTGATTTGTTTGGCGGCGATTTTATGACGTCCGAGGCATCCGTGTACGCCTATGCCCAGCGTTACTGCCCTGAGTATCAGGGGGGATTCTGGCAGTTTTACCGGCTGCCGGAAGGTGGCGGATATATGGCGCCTGACGTGGAGAGCCTGACCCTGTGCAATCCGGACAACTGGTTTGAGCAGACTGTCAGCGGGGAAGTGGCGGGGATCATTCTCACGGCGCTGGTACTGAATCACCGGAGCTGGCACCACAGCAACCATGACCATGAAGAGCTGTGCCGCCACTTCTGCCGCCGTTATGAGCAGCTTATGGCATTTGCTGATACCCATCCGGAAAGCGCCACGATCTGGCGTGCCCTTGACTGACTGACCACGGGCGGCGATGCCGCCCGACTAAAGGAGAAAAACATGATTGGTACAGCAAAAGAGATCGCCATCGAAATGCTGCGTGATGACGATAATGACGGCGAGAAATTTGTATTCGCCAGCTGGAGCCGGAACGATATTCGCGGTCTCTGCATTGACTGGGATCTCAGTGATGAAGAGATCGACGTGGTGATGGAAAGACTGGAGGCAGAGCTGTATCCCTCCGGATGTGTCCCTCTCATCTACAACATTGTTGAGATGATGGTGGAAGAAAAACGGAAACACCGTAATGTCACCATTCCGGCTGCGGCGCTTGCGGTGGTGATGCAGCTTGCAGGGAAGGAAATGGAGCGTATCGCTGTATGCGCGGAGGATGGAGGCGGATCAGCGGAAGAAACCCTGAAAGAAGAAAATGACGTCATGTTGAGCCTGCGCGCGGCGCTCGATGCCTGACTGAGAAACCGGAGGCATTGCCTCCGGAAACTGAAAAAAGGAGAACACCATGCAACTGTCACCGGAAAACGGAGACGCCTGTTAGCGACATCGTGGCCGACTGGACGGACCGGACGCCGGAGGCGCGGTCCCGTACCCTCATTATCACCCAGCTGAACGCCGACCGTCGTGCGGTAAATGCCGGCATTCATGCTGTGCTGGCTGCCCGGGGAGAGCTGGGGGAGAAGGCCATTACGGTGCCGGTGCTCGATAAAATCACCCACACCCGTCATGAGTTCAATAAAACCGATGCATGGGAAGCCGGGATGGTGGTTAAACGCGGCGATCGCTACCAAGACGTGCTGGCCGTTGACCGCAACGGCAGTACGGTGACGGTGCGAGATGAGGAAGGCAAAATTGGGCTGTATTCCCCGAAGCAACTCATCACCGGCGACGTGCAACTGTTTCGCCGCAGCGAGAGGGAAGTCCGTGCCGGCGATCTGCTGAAGTTCACGGCGACAGACAAGGAGCAGGGACAGATGGCCAGCCAGCGCTATACGGTAGAGTCGGTCAGCGAAACGGGCAATATTCGTCTGAAGGGGGAAAACGGCCGCATTACCATCAATCCTCAGGCCGTCAGGGCGCAGCAGCATATTGATTACGGCTGGGCCGTCACCGGCTACGGTGCTCAGGGGGCCAGTAGCGATTATGTCATTGCGCTTGAGGGCACGGAAGGCGGGCGTAAGGCACTTGCCTCCCGTCGCGCCTTCTACATCTCGGCCTCGCGCGTGAAAGAGCACGTCCAGATATACACCGACGGGAAGGCGGACTGGGTTAAGGCGGTAAAAACGCCGGAGCGGGATATCAAAACGGCGCACGATGCGCTCGCACCAGAAACGCAGCGTAAACAGGCGAAAGCCATCTGGGCAATGGGACAGCCGGTGAATAAAACGGCCATTGGCCGCGCCTGGGTGCGCCATCAGGGTATGCAGGACGCGTCACTGACGGCAAAAATCATTCCGGCCACCCGGCGCTTTCCCGAACCGGCGCTGGCGCTGCCAGTGTATGACAACAACGGCCGGAGTGCGGGCCTGGCCCTGGTTTCCCTGGTTGCCAGCCCGGAAGGGCGGATGACACAGGGGGAGACCCGGATGGTCATGACAGAACGTGCCCGTGGTGCGGTACTGCAGCGGAGTCAGTCCGGAAACACGATTGTGGCCAGCGACCTGACTGCCGCGCTCGATGCTGTCCGCAACCATCCAAAGGATGGTGTGGTCTGGCAGACCAGCGATGAACCGCCTTCAGCCTACCTTCTGAAAGTCAGTGGTGGAAGTCTCAGGCGCGAGGAGGAAGGACTTGCTCAGCGTATCAACGCCAAAGAGAGTGACATCCTGCTTTCGGCAAAAGCTGAACGTAATGAAACCGCATCAGAAACAGTGGATCTTAAAGCTGCCCTGGCTCAGGAAGAAGCAAGACGCCAGCAACAGGAGCCTCTTATCAGTAAGGCACTGTTACAGGAGAATGCGACAAAAGATGTGGAGGAGAAATTCATGTATACAGATCCGGATGTTATTCACATTCGGCCTGATATGCTCACGGACAGTGATGGTACTGAATCCGTAAAACCTGACAGTCGGGTATTGAAACAAATTGCTGCCAGTGACAGTAACGCCGCCAGTGAGGCAGGAAGGGAACTTCGTGACGAGAGGCTGCCTGAAACTGCCCGTTCAGGCAAAGAACAACATGCAGCATCACTGATTGTTAATCAGCTTGCCAACAGTGAACGGGATATTGTTCGTCAGCCGGACGCCGGCGAACGTGGGCGTATGCCAGAACATGGCGAACACACCCTCACCCGAACCATTCAGAAAGAACGTTAATCCCCCTTTAAAAATGAGAGTTCAGTAATGAAAGCAAACACAATAGCCGCATTAATAGTTACAACATACATTGGCTTTGGTTTTACTGCCCACGCCTCAGCACCTCAGCCGGTATTCAGCCCGGAGCAGGAAGCACGAATCGGCGAAATTGCCGCAGACTACCTGGTGGCACACCCGGAAATCCTGGTCACGGTCAGCAGTAAGCTGCTGGAGCAGCAGCAGACGCGTAAGCAAAATATGTTTGCACTCAGCGTGATGGATAATCAGACCGCTCTGTTGCAGGATCCTGACACCCCGGCCTTCGGCCCGGAAAAGGCGAAAGTGGCAGTCATCGAGTTTTTTGATTACCAGTGCGTGTTCTGCAGTCGCTTCGCGCCGGAGCTGGAAAAAGTCATGAAAGCACAGCCGGACGTCCGCTATGTCTTTAAGGAGTGGCCTATCTTTGGCAACCGCTGGCCAGAATCTCTTCAGGCCGCACAGCAGGGTCTGTCGGTCTGGAAACAAAAAGGAGCACAGGCGTATGTGACCTACCATAACGCCCTTTACGCCACTGGGCACAACGAGGGCGCCCTCACAGAGAGCGATATCAGGGCGGCGGCGTCAAAAGCCGGACTGGCAACGCCAGCGAAGGACGAAAATACCGCATCCCTTGAGAAAAACAGCAGCCTGGCTGAATCGCTGGGCCTCACCGGAACACCCGGGATTATCGTGATGCCGGTCAGTGGTGCCACACCCGACACCATCACGGTTTTCCCGGAAGCCGTTACCGCTGAAAGACTCCAGGCAGCAATCCTGAAAGCCTCACGCGCACAGTGACCCAGGTCCTGTAGATTGTCTCCCGCCAGAGACTGTTTTTCAGGTTCCGCGCGTAAATGCCATCTTCCCGTTCCGTTCTCCTGCGCTTCCTCGATCAGGCCTGCCGGCCTGATGCTGCGGCGAGCGCTGCCGGTTATAGTCCCTTCAGGACAATTAGCACGCAAACAATGAACGCTAATCTGGCCTGACATCTGGAAATATTGCCAGCGAGAAGGTAGTATTCGGATCGTCAGCGATCGTCTTGTGGTGGGACAGATTGTTGATTCAGATTACTTTTGTGACCTAACTCAAACTGACGGTTTGACTGCTTTGTGGTGAGGCAGGCGGGTGGCAGAAGATGGTTTTACGGAAGAAATGCGGACTTCCGGAAACAAACAGGGACAGGACGTGTCCAGTAAAACGTTCAGGAGCAGGTGACGGGATTTCCCGGAGCCTGAATGCACAAACCCCCCGATATCTGCTACGAACTTGGCGGAACGTCAGATATCAGGGGGTCCAAAAGCAGGCGCGTTGCCTGTGAAGGATTATAACGCATGCACCATAGAAAACAACACCCGGCCGCCATAAGAACAGGCCGCCGTGAATGACAAGCAGATTTCTGTTCACTGGTCTGAGCTTCCGGCCGAAGAGTTAATCCGTTTCTGGCAGGACGTCGATGCCGGCACACAGGATAATTTTCTTACTGAGCCGGTCAAAAAGCGGACCCGCCGTAAGCGCGGTGAACACTCCACAAAAGCCAAATGTGAAAACCCGTCCTGGTTCCGTCCTGAGCATTATAAAAAGCTCTCCGGGGAACTGGGGCATGCCTACAACCGTCTCGTGATGTTCGACAAGCGGACCGGCCGCCCCAGACTGCGTGTTCACGTTTCCCGTCATCCCCTTTTTGTCACGGGTCGCCGTAAGGCAGGACGCAGATATGGTTTCCGGCCGGAACGGCGGAGCCTGATCGACTCCCTCTGGCCCCTGCTCATCAGTTTCTGTGATGGCGGCAAGCATACCGTCGGCATATGTATCTCCAGGCTGGCCAGAGAGTTAAGCCCGAAGGACGCTAAAGGAAATGTCATCCCGGAAACGGAGGTGACAGTGTCACGCTTATCCCGCCTGATTGAAGAGCAGGTACGCTTTGGTGTGCTTGGGCTGGCGGAAGAGCGCACCTGGGATCGGGAATCCCGCTCCTGGCTGCCGACCTATGTCTATATCACCCATCTGGGATTCCAGATGCTGGGCGTCAATATGGACAAGCTGTTTAAGGAGCAGGATAAGAAGCTCCGTCAGAGCGCCGAGCGCGAGCAGCTGATCCGGGACGGGGTAATTAACGAACATGATGATGTTCAGCCCCACTCTGCGCGTAAATGCTGGTCTGCCCGTAAGCGCCGTGAAGCACTGATTTACCGTCGTAAAAAAGGCGCTGAGCGTAAACGTGCCAATAATCTGATAAAGCTGCCGGTGGATGAACGTCTTTATGCCATGGAAAAGTGGGTGTTCAAAACCCTTTCTCATGATGAGGCATACTGGTGTACACCTGAACGACTGACACAACTGGCGATTCAGAACCTGTACCAGCTGGACCTGGCACTTTCACCGCCGGAATAGACCGGCGTACCGCACTCACTGACCCTCTTTTCACATGCCCCTGACCGGGGCTTCTGGTGCTGGTTTTTTCCGGAAAATCCGCGCATTTTTTGCCCTTCCCTCCCTGTCCCCCACGGTTTCAGACCCTGTAAAACCGTTCTGATGACTCAGAACGCCGGTCATTTTCTTTTATCCACAGAAATCCGCAAACGAATAAGTCATCTTTTCCGTAAAGGAAAAAAACAGAACCCGCAATTTAATCTAACCCCCCTTTTTTATCGCTCTGTTCATTTCATTCCAGAGTGAATCTTTGTCTTCCGCCACACTGTGGATAATTAAAAAGGCCTTCGCATGCAGCGGCCTCACGGCCACGCGCTCAGAAAAAAATCAAAAGTACCTCCCGTCGCATACGACGGGCCCCGTTCAGGCCAAAACCTGCCCCCCTCTCCTGGCCTGACCCCTGCTAAACCGACGCCGCCCCGGCCCGAAGGGCCGGAACACCCTCGCTTTAAGAGGGATGTTGTAACTAGAATTCTGAATCGCTGTCAGTAAGTCGCTGAGGCTTTTGAGTACACGCCCGTAAGCGGCCCTCACGGCCCGCTAACGCGGAGATACGCCCCGACTACGGCTACGCCTTGTCGTGACCACTCCGACGGCGCAAACCGGCAACCAGAGTGGCTTTCAGGGGATTTGGCTTTGCAGGGAATGGGATGGGCAAGGCAGAAACTATCAATCCGTAACGGCTGAAGCCGGTCACGACGCCCCTCACCGGCTGCGTTCCGCGTGACTTCAGCTGGCGTCTCCATGCCGCTGCACGGCATAATGACCATCCGCCGTAATATTGAACAGATTCGCAGTGGAGAAATCAGGATGGACTATTCAGAAGCGTTCCTGCGCCAGCATGAAGAAATGTGCCAGGTCGTGGGCAGTATCGTTTTTTCGCTCGTGGAGGCCGGACACGACTCCACAAGCAAAAATATCATCACCGTGCTGCGCAATGAGCTGGCCGAAAGTAACGGGAAATGGGAGCCGGACCAGGTCCTTTATCTTCAGCTGGCCATTGATTTACTGGAGCGGGGGCGAGGGGTTCCCGGGGTGCGCTGACGCCCCGAAACTGTGGCTCTCTCACCAGAGGTGCAACAGGAGGAGGAGCACCAGAAGATGGCCGATATAGGCAATGTAGAAGAAATGTCGTGGCATGAAGCGCGGGCAGCCTTCCGGACACAGATGAATGCTCAGGGACAGGGCCATCAGGGGAAATACGAGTGTGGGAAGAGTGGCGAACAACAGCGTGTCTGCCGGCAGACTCAGCAGGTGCGATAATCCGTTCAGGCAACACAGCGCCAGGACGGACACGATAATTCCCGTGAGCTGCACGCCAGGTTTTTGTCCGCCGGTGGTGATTACCATGCCGATGGCCAGCGCAACACCCGTCAGACCGTAACTGGCCGGACTCAGCGGCCAGATCATGATGGCCAGCAGCAGAGCACCGGCAAGACTTCCCTTTCTGCCGAACCGGTACTGCAGGGCGAGCAGCTGCGTGACGCCGGCGAACACGAAGAGAATGTTCAGAGCCCACCACGGCTGATGGCCGGCAAAGACCAGGCTGAAGACGGGCTGGGTGATGATGGCCCATATCCACTGACGGTTTGCTCTCACCTGAAGACGTTCTGGTGCGCGCCGCACGTTCATCGCCCAGATAAGCGTGAACAGGGGGAATGCCATCCGGCCAAGCGCATACATCACCGGCTGAGCTGGGGTCATAAACACCGTATTGATGTGGTCGATCAGCATGGCCAGGAGCGCCAGAAGCTTGACCATATCCAGGGCGGCCGGACTGAGCTGGCCGGGTGTCTGAAGGGGGTGAAGAAGGCCGGGAACGGACTGATTCATTCGGTATACTCTCCTGGCGGCACGCATTCAACAGCCAGCGCTGGACATCATGCCAGAACGCCCTGCCCGTCAGCGATGTCACCGTGACCTTTATTTTTTCCAGAATCTTACGCGCGGCAAACTCTGATTTATCGCGCAGAACGCGCATGGCGCCTGCCACATCCTTATTCTGAATACAAAGACTTAAAATATGAAAATCGTACATACCACCCTCATTACAATAATATTATTATCGGCAGCAGACGCAATATATTCAGATTAAGGTGCGTTGTTCTTTGTTAAATTTTATTTCATAAGTAATTATATGTTATCTGACATTGACCTCCCTGCCTGTCAGTTAACCGGTATTCCGGCCAGTTCACACAGCCAGTCCATATCCCTGTCCAGGTTTTCAGTTGATATGCCGAACTGGGATGCAAGTGCTCTCCAGTGGAGGATAATTCCCCTGAGTATGCCCAGCTCATTTTCGCTGAGCTGGACCCTGCCCTGAATTCCTGTGATGGTTTCTATACTCATTGCTGTGATGTTCATCAGGTCATCATAGGTGATTTTGATTTTGCGCGAGGTGTTTTTCATCTTTATCATCCGTTTCAGAAAGGTCATTGGTATTGGAAAGTATCAGCGTTACTGATTAATAGAAAAACAGACCATCAGTATATCAAAATAAATGCTGTGCTGATTAAATTAATATTACCTGACTGAACTTTAATAATGACATTTAATGATGCCATGAGTATTTCCCGTAGAGATAGAAAGTAATACAGCAGCAGATTGTTCAGGACGGGGTGGCAGGAAGAAGATAATGGGGTCGGTTCCGGCTGAGGGCGAAATGACACCCTAAGCTTTCGGTTCCTTGGGCCAAAGATATTCGCCAGTCAGTAGAATGTGCGCCCAGCCCAATGGGGATATGTGGGGAAGAAATTCAGGGGGAACATCCAACCCTTCGTTCCGCCGCTCCGTGACGGCATGACCAAGATGGACGGTATTCCAGTAAATGATCACCGCAGTCAATAAATTGAGCCCAGCGATTCGGTAGTGCTGCCCCTCTGTCGTGCGATCGCGAATTTCCCCCTGCCTCCCGATACGGAGCGCATTTTTGAGCGCATGGTGGGCCTCTCCCTTGTTAAGACCGATCTGAGCACGCCGCTGCATGTCCGTATCCAGGATCCACTCAATAATGAAAAGGGTCCGTTCAATACGACCAACTTCACGAAGCGCAACTGCAAGGTTGTTTTGTCGTGGGTAAGAAGCGAGCTTGCGCAGGAGTTGGCTGGGCCTGATTTTGCCAGCGGTCATCGTCGCGGCACAACGGAAAATATCAGGCCAGTTCGCAACGATAAGATCCTCCCGGGCTTTTCCACCTACCAACTTGCGTAACTCCCTGGGGGTCGTATCGGGATTAAATACGTACAACCGCTTCGATGGCAGATCCCTGATTCGCAGAACGAGATTGTAGCCGAGCAGGCTACTGGCTCCGAACAAATGGTCGGTGAATCCTGCTGTATCGGCATACTGTTCGCGAACATGGCGACCGACCTCGTTCATCAGTAGTCCATCGAGAATATACGGTGCCTCGCTCACGGTCGCCGGGATCGACTGACAAGCGAATGGCGCGAACTGGTCGCTTACGTGAGTATACGCTTTGAGGCCGGGAACAGAACCATATTTGGCATTGACCATGTTCATGGCTTCGCCATGCCGCGCTGTCGGGAAAAACTGACCATCGCTCGATGCTGACGTGCCCATCCCCCAGACGCGTGACATCGGCAGTTTACCCTGCGCGGCCACCACAATTGCCAATGCCTGGTTCATGGCTTCGCTTTCAACATGCCAGCGGGCAAGGCGTGAGAGCTGCCAGTAATCATGCGTGTTTGTAGCTTCCGCCATCTTACGCAGGCCCAGATTGAGCCCTTCAGCGAGCAGGACGTTGAGCAGACCGATCCGGTCGCGACATGGAGCCCCGGTTCTCAGATGGGTAAACGCATCTGTGAAACCAAGGGCTGCATCAACTTCAAGCAGCATGTCGGTAATCCGAACGGACGGCATTCGGCGATACAGATCCAGTATGAGTGCCTCGGCACCATCCGGCACGTCTGCTGTCAACCTGTCGATCCGCAACGTTCCATCTTCTATGCTACCGTGCGGAATAGTGCCGTTACGGGCAGCCCGGGCCAGCCGCTTAAGAGCGATCGTGAGTCGCGCCTTTCTGTCTGCCAGCCAATCCTGTGGGTTGGAAGGCTCGGCCAGTTTTGCATTTTCCTGCGCCGCGATCATCGGCACCAGTACCTGCTTGAGGTCACCATAGCGGCGCGAATGAGCGAGCCAGACATCTCCGGAACGAAAAGCATCCCGGAGGTGAAAGAGTACCGCCACTTCCCAAAGACGGGTATCTCCTTTTTCCTGAGCTCGTAAATGACGGTTCCATTTGGAGCTGGGCCGCAGGAAACGCCTTTCTGGCGATGCAACACCTTTCATCTCTCCGATCGACAAAGCTGCTGCTACCAATGGTCCGGCGACCGGCGCGGCTTCGAGCTTCAGACAGCGCAACATGCGGGGCGCATAACGACGAAAGCGATGGTATCCCTGCCCGACATATGCAAGAGGCTCATCGGCTAGCGTGTTGCTGAGTTGAGTCCCTGTCGCTACCAGTTGAGCGAGCCGGTCCCATGCAACCGAACTGGCGACAGCCATCTCCAGCGGGGTTCCGTCACTGCGGGCCTCAAGCAACGAAGCTCCCAGCGCGGTGAAGGTACGGATCGTATCCGTGAGTGTGGCTTTAGAGCCGGAAATTGTTTCGTCATGCTGGCGCTTCGCTTCCCGCCAGGTTTTTCCTACGATCCTGTCATGGGTTTCGACTATGGCATCAGCAATCGCCGCTTCCCACTCCACAACACAGACGGCAAGGATCGCCCAGCGGCGGTCCGAAGTGATGTCACGCAAACCGTCGGTGAAGTAGCGTTCACCCTGCCGACGCAGCCGGGCAATGCGATGGGCAGGTATGCTGGCCAAAGCACTATGATTGATATTCAGGGTACGCAGAAATTCGAGCCTGTCGAGCAAACGGTTAGCAGCAGCCGAGTTGTTACCAACCTCGAAGTTGCGAAGCCAGATGAAACGACTGATATTGCCGGCGAGCATTTCACTCAGAAGTTTGTCCAGGTGATCGCGAACATCCGCTGTTAAATTTTCCGCAATCCGCGTTTCAATCCGCCGCTCAGCGGCGACCAGAGCATCCGCGCACAAGCGCTCGATTGTCGATACTGCGGGCAGAATGGTGGAAGTTTCCCGACACCGCACAATAAAACGATGAGCAAGATCCTCGTTTGATCTGGCATCTTCGGCCTGGCCGAAAGTCCACTCCCGCAGATCACGGGCACCACGGCCCGTGAAGGTCTTGTAGCCGTAAATTTCGCGCAGCGTGTCCATGTGCTGCTGACGGGTTTGGCGCCGTGTGGCATAAGTGAGAAGCGCATCAGCCGGAACTCCAAGCTGAGCACCGACGAAGGAAAGGACTTCACGCGGGATCATCTCACCAGGAGCCAGTGCACGGCCCGGATATCGTAAGGCACAAAGTTGCAGGGCAAAGCCAATCCTGTTTTCCGGTCTGCGGCGCTGCCTAATGTTTTCCAGGTCATCATCGCCCAGCGTGTAGAACTTCAGTAGCGACAGTTCGTCCGTGGGCAGATCGAACAGCGCTGCTCGCTGCCGTTCGGTGAAAATATGGCGTCGTGACATACAAATTCGTCCCTTTTGAAGTATAGTCTGTTTTGGACAACAGCCAGCCCATATAAATCAGGGCGTTCCGATACAAAAATCCAGGAGGGTTCAATTGGGACATCGTGCCGCCATTTACTGCCGGGTTTCAACAGCGGATCAGTCTTGTGAACGCCAGGAATTTGATCTGCGAGCCTTCGCCGGCCGTGCCGGCTACGACGTGGTGGGAATATTTAAGGAAACAGGTTCAGGAACTAAACTCGACCGGGCCGAGCGAAAGAAAGTCCTGGCGCTTGCCCAGTCCAGACAAATTGATGCAATCCTGGTCACTGAGCTTTCCCGGTGGGGGCGCTCGACGCTCGATCTGCTCAATACGCTACGTGAACTGGAGAACTGGAAGGTTTCCGTGATAGCCATGAATGGAATGGCGTTCGATCTTTCGTCGCCGTATGGACGAATGCTGGCGACGTTTCTTTCCGGCATTGCGGAGTTTGAGCGGGATCTCATCAGCGAGCGGGTCAAGTCAGGCCTTGCTGTTGCGAAGGCACGTGGTAAGAGGCTTGGTCGTCAGGCCGGAGTGCGACCAAAATCAGACCGACTTTTGCCTAAGGTGGTTGCGATGAGGGCCGAGGGACGCAGCTATCGCTGGATCGCACGCGAGCTCGGTATCAGCAAGAATACCGTCGCTGACATCGTGCAACGACACAGAGCTAACGCTTAGGGTGTCATTTCGCCCTCAGCCGGAACCGACCCCGGCCATAACCGGGTGAACCCGTCGGTCCGCGGAATGGCCGCCGCGTAAAAGATCTCACAGCATCCGGCAAGCAATAAATATATCCAGCCCAAAACTTCTGGCCTCAGTGTTAACGAAATGCGCCATTTTGACCTGTGGTATGTCTTTTCTGACAGCCATTCGTCACCGGCATGGACGGATAATTATCCATCAGCTGCTGTTCAGGCTTTTCAGGATAATGCGGCTCAGAGCAGCATCTGTCTGCAAACGGTGTCCTGTGTAATCATTTTCCATCACTACCCGTGTCAGTTTACGTTGCCAGCTCTTACTGACAGATACTATTTACTGACACGCGGCGGATAGTAAATTTCAGCCATGTTCTGGAAACAGACTGAGCAAATTTCTCAGAATGGAAACGCACCCTAGCCCCGCCAAGGCTTCGCTTTACGATAATTTACCTGAAGGCGGCCATTTACCTGACGGTGCATGATAAAATGTAACCACAGACCGACCGAATTTAACTTATTAATTTAATTATCTAAATTTCTTACATCAGTCAATCAGGCTGTGCATTGCATTTTTGGAGTGCACAGTCTCTGGGTTGCCTGATTCACAATTCGTAAGTCAACATCTCAGGGGGAGATTAAGTGACAGAAAACCCAATCGGATTAACCAGAAAAGTTATCAAGCCCGTTTCTAATTTTTTCAGTTCACCTGTAGCGGGCGGTATTGTGCTTATTATTGCTTCGGCAGCCGCTATCATCGTGGCCAATTCGCCCCTCAGGGAAGGTTATGAAACACTCCTGAAATACAAAACAGCAGGCCTGTCCGTTGAGCACTGGATAAACGATGCCCTGATGGCCGTATTCTTTATGATGGTCGGGCTGGAAATCAAGCGTGAGCTTGTCACCGGCCAGTTAGCCACCTGGAGCCAGCGTGCGTTGCCGGGCTTTGCCGCACTGGGTGGTCTGGCCGTACCTGCCCTGATTTACGTGGGGTTTAATGCCGGTCATGACGAAACCCTTTCCGGCTGGGCCATCCCGGCGGCCACGGATATTGCTTTTGCGCTCGGTGTACTCGCCTTACTGGGCAGTCGTGTGCCAGTCTCGCTAAAAATTTTCCTGTCGGCGCTGGCTATTCTGGATGACATGGGGGCGGTGGCTATCATCGCGCTCTTCTATACCAGCAACATTTCGCTTCTGATGCTGGGTGGTGCAGCGGCAATGGTTGCTCTGCTGTTTAGCCTGAACCGTGCCGGCGTGACGCGCCTGCTGCCCTATCTGCTGACGGGGGGAGTACTGTGGTTTTTCATGCTTCAGTCAGGCGTGCATGCCACCGTCGCGGGTATCCTGCTGGCGTTCTTTATCCCGCTGCGAACCAGGAATGCGGCTGATGAAGTGCCTCTGGACAGGCTTGAGCATGCCATCAACCCCTGGGTCACGTTTATGATACTGCCGCTGTTTGGCTTCGCCAATGCGGGCGTCGCGTTGTCGGGCATGACGATGAATGACCTGTTGTCGCCGGTTCCGGTAGGCGTGGCGCTGGGCCTGTTTTTGGGTAAACAGGCAGGTATCTTTGGCCTGTCGCTACTGGCCGTCAGCCTGGGCCTGGCGAAACGACCAGAGAAAAGTACCTGGTTACAGGTTTATGGTGTCTCGGTACTGTGTGGGATTGGTTTTACCATGAGCCTGTTTATCGGCAATCTGGCCTTTACAGGCAGCCCTCTGCTCGTTGATGAGGTCAAGGTGGGGGTTCTGGCAGGGTCCATACTGGCCGCTCTGGCCGGTATTTTGATACTGCGCTTTGCGCCTTCTAAGCAAGTCAGGTAACGTATTATCTACAGGAAAATCCCCGTGATAACGGGGGTTTTTTCACACTGTCAGTGTATATTCTGAAGAGAAAATTGAAATTATTTAATTTTATTATAAATAATTACCTTTCTATCTTTCACATTTTACAGGCGGAGCCCTGTTCAGATAAGTCAGGATGAACGCTGGCATATCAGTTAAAATATTATGTTATTCAAATAAATAGTCGGCTAACGTGGTTTTTTACACGACTGGCCCTCTAACCCCGCTACTGAATACTGACCGCCAAAAGGCGGTTTTTTTGTTCAAAGAAACTGATCTCAGTATCGCGCCCGGGGCAGCTGGCCAACGTCGCCGGCATCGCGCCGGCAAAAATCGAAAAACAGAAATATCAGCAAGATAGCTTAAACAGGTGTCGGGAAATTTCGTTGAGATATTTTGAAGGAATCACAGTGTAAGCAGGCGCTTTTTCAGGGAGGCGCGTTCTTGCGGGTTGCGTCCCTTGTGATTGGCGATGCGATCCGCCGTGGCGGCCTGGCGCTTGACGGGCCAGTAGGAGCGGCCATCCTTGCCCATCGACCAGACGCTGCTGGCCTGGTTTTCCAGCAGGGGCAGATGGGCGCTCAGGGCTTCGGGCGACGCGCTGGTCAGCGCCGTGCGCTCACGGGTGCGCCAGCGCTGATGCCAGAGCTTCTTGTCCTCGCGCTCGCTGCCGCAGGTCGTGTGCCCGACGATGGGTGTTTTGCGGCGGCTGCGGCTCATAACGTAGTGGTCTCCAAGAACATTCAGGACTGATCCCAGGCGTCGATGGTCAAGACCTGATCGGCAGGACAGGCGGCTACGCGGTCGGGAACTGGATGGTGTTCAGTCTCATGCCGACCCCATTCGATTGATCGCGTCGCTTGCGGCACGCTGCGACGCAAGGAGGTTTGCGACCTGGTTTAGCAGCCGTGTCCGCTGCATGTCTGTTACCTATCTCCCCGACCGCTCATTGGACCAACTCCAGAGATTGGGCTCTATCGCTCAGCCAATACGAAACCGGCATTGGCTGATGCCACAACCGAGACTAACACAAATGGCTCGGTACCTGTATTTCGCGCCCCGTGCACTTGGCCCGGTCTTGCCACGGCTATCTCACCTTCCCTGAGGGCACGAACAATCCCATTGCCCTGAAAGTAATCAGCCATTCCCGACAAAACAGTCCACGTGTCTTGGCCGTGAGGATGAATGTGAGCCGCAATTTCCTGCCCGGGATGGACATGCCAAACCACGATAATTGAGTCTCGGGTTTCAAGCACAACGGAACGAATAGGCTCGCCTTCGGACGGCTGAACATACTCGGCTACAGAAAATATTCTCGATTCAACAGTCATCGGAGATCCCTCTTTCACAGTTGTCGTTACGGTCTTCATCGTCGGCATCCTGACGCACGGCGGGCAATTGCTGGAGCAACGCCGGCAGCCATTCCTGTACCGTCTCCCACACCACATCGAGGTTGATGTCGAAATAGCCGTGAGCCATGCGATTACGCATATTGCGCATGCTGCGCCACGGCACGTCGGCATGCGCCTGGGTGAACTCGACGTAGCCATCCATCACCTTTGTGGCCGCCTCGCCGATGACGATCAGGCTCATGATGACGGCCTGCTGGGTGCGCTTGTCGGCCAAGAAGTCGTCCTTGGCCATCCCTTCCACGAAGCTGCGCGCATCGGTTGCGGCCTGCTGAATGTGGTCGAGGTAATCGGGCAGGCGGTTCTCGCTCATATCGGTTGCGCCTCCGCGAGCACCTTGGCCCGGAACTTCGGCGGCAGGTCGCCGGGAGTCAGCAGATCGACGTCAACGCCGAGCAGCGATTTCAGTTCTTCTTCCAAATCGCCCAAGTCCAACAACGTGGCACCGGGCAGCGCATCGACCAACAGGTCGAGGTCGCTGCCATCCCGGTCGGTGCCATGCAGCACCGAGCCGAAGACGCGCGGGTTCGCGGCGCGAAAGCGGCCTACCGCTTCACGCACTGCGCTTCGCTTCATGTCAAGCACAACAGACGGTCGCATGCGCATCCTTTCTTATCGAAACTCGTTGAGATGATATGCAATCAAGAATAGAATTTCAAGAAGAAGGAAACCGCATGCCCCGCCGTTCGATCCTCTCCGCCGCCGAGCGCGAAAGCCTGCTGGCGTTGCCGGACACCAAGGATGAGTTGATCCGTCACTACACGTTCAGCGAAAGCGACCTCTCCATCATCCGGCAGCGGCGCGGCCCGGCCAATCGGCTGGGCTTCGCGGTGCAGCTCTGCTACCTGCGCTTTCCCGGCGTCATCCTTGGCGCTGATGAGCCACCGTTCCCGCCATTGCTGAGACTGGTCGCCAACCAGCTCAAGGTCGGCATCGAAAGCTGGGACGAGTACGGGCAGCGTGAGCAGACCCGACGCGAGCACCTGGTCGAGCTGCAAACGGTGTTCGGCTTCCAGCCGTTCACGATTGGCCACTACCGGCAGGCTGTCCAGTTGCTGACCGAGCTGGCCATGCAAACCGACAAGGGCATCGTGCTGGCCAGAGCCTTGATCGAGCACCTGCGGCGGCAGTCGGTCATTGTGCCCGCCCTCAACGCCGTCGAGCGGGCGAGCGCCGAAGCGATTACCCGCGCCAACCGGCGTCTCTACGACGCCTTGGCTGAGCCGCTGACGGACGTGCATCGCCGTCGCCTCGACGATCTGCTCAAGCGCCGCGACAACGGCAAGACGACGTGGCTGGCCTGGCTGCGGCAATCCCCGGTCAAACCGAACTCGCGGCACATGCTGGAACACATCGAACGCCTCAAGGCGTGGCAGGCGCTCGACCTGCCCTCCGGCATCGAGCGGCTGGTTCACCAGAACCGGCTGCTCAAGATCGCCCGCGAGGGCGGCCAGATGACGCCCGCCGACCTGGCGAAGTTCGAGCCGCAGCGGCGTTACGCGACCCTGGTGGCGCTCGCCATCGAGGGCATGGCCACCGTCACCGACGAAATCATCGACCTGCATGACCGCATCCTGGGCAAGCTGTTCAATGCCGCCAAGAACAAGCATCAGCAGCAGTTCCAGGCATCCGGCAAGGCGATCAATGCCAAGGTGCGGCTGTTCGGGCGCATCGGCCAGGCGCTGATCGAGGCCAAGCAAGCGGGCCGCGATCCGTTCGCCGCCATCGAGGCCGTCATGTCCTGGGATGCTTTCGCCGAGAGCGTCACCGAAGCGCAGCGGCTCGCGCAACCCGAGGACTTCGATTTCCTGCACCGCATCGGCGAGAGCTACGCCACGCTGCGCCGCTACGCGCCGGAATTTCTCGACGTGCTCAAGTTGCGGGCCGCGCCCGCCGCCAAGGACGTACTCGACGCCATCGAGGTGCTGCGCAGCATGAACAGCGACAACGCCCGCAAGGTGCCCACCGACGCGCCGACCGAGTTCATCAAGCCGCGCTGGCAGAAGCTGGTGATGACCGACACCGGCATCGACCGGCGCTACTACGAACTGTGCGCGCTGTCGGAGCTGAAGAACGCGCTGCGCTCCGGCGACATCTGGGTGCAAGGCTCGCGCCAGTTCAAGGACTTCGAGGACTACCTGGTGCCGCCCGCGAAATTCGCCAGCCTCAAGCAGGCCAGCGAATTGCCGCTGGCCGTGGCCACCGATTGCGACCAGTACCTGCATGACCGGCTGACGCTGCTGGAAACGCAGCTCGCCACCGTCAACCGCATGGCGCTGGCCAACGAGCTGCCGGACGCCATCATCACGGAGTCGGGCCTGAAGATCACGCCGCTCGATGCGGCGGTGCCCGATACCGCACAGGCCCTGATCGACCAGACGGCGATGATCCTACCGCACGTCAAGATCACCGAATTGCTGCTGGAGGTAGACGAATGGACGGGCTTCACCCGGCACTTCGCCCACCTGAAGTCAGGCGACCTGGCCAAGGACAAAAACCTGTTGCTGACCACGATCCTCGCCGACGCGATCAACCTGGGCCTGACCAAGATGGCGGAATCGTGCCCCGGCACGACCTACGCCAAGCTGGCCTGGCTGCAAGCCTGGCACATCCGCGACGAAACCTACGGGGCGGCACTGGCCGAGCTGGTCAACGCGCAGTTCCGACATCCCTTCGCCGAGCATTGGGGCGACGGCACCACGTCATCGTCGGACGGGCTTTGTTGAATAAATCAGATTTCGGGTAAGTCTCCCCCGTAGCGGGTTGTGTTTTCAGGCAATACGCACGCTTTCAGGCATACCTGCTTTCGTCATTTTGTTCAGCGCTCGTACCAGGGCCATAGCCTCCGCAACCTGACCATCGTAGTCACGCAGCGTCAGTGAACCCCCGAACAGCTGTTTTACCCGGTACATCGCCGTTTCCGCTATCGAGCGACGGTTGTAATCTGTTGTCCATTTCCACCGCGCATTACTCCCGGTCATTCGCTGATTAGCCACTGCACGGTTACGGTCTGCATATTCACCGGGCCAGTAACCCGCACCTTTTCGGGGCGGGATAAGCGCGCTGATTTTCTTACGCCGCAGTTCATCGTGACAGAGCCGGGTATCGTAAGCGCCATCGGCGGCGGCTGACCTGATTTTCCGGTGGGTTTGCCGGATTAACCCGGGGAAGGCCTCTGAGTCCGTAACGTTGTTCAGCGACAGGTCAGCGCAGATGATTTCATGTGTTTTACTGTCAACGGCGAGATGCAGCTTACGCCAGATACGGCGGCGTTCCTGGCCATGCTTTTTGACTTTCCACTTTCCTTCACCGAAGACCTTCAGCCCGGTGGAATCAATTACCAGGTGTGCGATTTCACCCCGGGTGGGCGTTTTGAAACTGACGTTAACCGACTTTGCCCGCCTGCTGACACAGCTGTAATCCGGGCAGCGTAGCGGAACGTTCATCAGAGAAAAAATGGAATCAATAAAGCCCTGCGCAGCGCGCAGGGTCAGCCTGAATACGCGTTTAATGACCAGCACAGTCGTGATGGCAAGGTCAGAATAGCGCTGAGGTCTGCCTCGTGAAGAAGGTGTTGCTGACTCATACCAGGCCTGAATAGCTTCATCATCCAGCCAGAAAGTTATGGAGCCACGGTTGATGAGGGCTTTATTGTAGGTGGGCCAGTTGGTGATTTTGAACTTTTGCTTTGCCACGGAACGGTCTGCGTTGTCGGGAAGATGCGTGATCTGATCCTTCAACTCAGCAAAAGTTCGATTTATTCAACAAAGCCCCGCTTCGGCTTTGTCTTTTTTATTCCCGGTCAGCACCACACTGCCGCCCGCTTCCAGTACCATGCGTGCCACGGCGAGACCCATGCCGCTGGTGCCGCCGACGACAAGCAGTTTTTTACCTTTGAAAAATGTATTCATTTTCAGACTCCATTACTGGTGGGTAAGACGTTGCCGGCAGCGTGAAACTGCTGGCGGTTGACGGATTAAATGCTGCAGCCATCCGTTCCGCAGGTCTGACCCGCTGTGGCTGAAAATTCGGTTTGCTGTTCATCCCAGACCTGACGCAGGGCATTCAAAAAGTTGTCTGCCCCCTGAGCCCCGCTGATGGCGTATTTCTCGTTCATCACAAAAACCGGAACGCCGCTGAGGCCAATAGACTGTGCGTGGGCTTCATCGTCGGAAACGGTGGCGCGAAAATCGTCATTTTCCAGAGCGGCTTCGGCGTCAGCTTTCTCCATACCGGCTTCTACGGCCATTGCAACGAGCTGCTGACGGTCAAAGAGAGAGCGACCTTCGGTGATACTGCCGTGATAAAAACGTTCTTCCACCGCGTCCGCAATTCCGGCCTTACGCGCGGCAACCAGCAGGGTGTGTGCATCTTCTGTATCACCAAACATCATGCCGTCAAAGTTGTAGATCAGACCTTCAGATTTACCGGCGGTGCCCACCTGATTCATCATCAGCTCCGCTGAATGCTGACTGCCCAGTTTTTTAACGATGGCATCCTTAAAAGGCATAGCGGGAGTACCACCGGCCAGACGGTAGCTGTGATGACGGATCACCACCTGATCGCGAAATTCAAAGCGATTCAGACCCTGTTCAAATCTTTTCTTAGCAATCCAGCACCACGGGCAGACCAAATCTGACCAGATATCGATGGTGAGGGTGGGTTTCAGCGTTTGCATAATGATTCCTCAAAGACCTTGGGCGGTCGGGTCTCACTTATCAGAGAACCGCGACCGTATGGGATTTATTGCGCCTGCCAGACCGGGTAATCGGTATAGCCTTTTTCCGGGGAACCACTGACGCCGTAGTAGGTGGCGCGGTCACTTTCTGCCAGTGGCCAGCCGTTTTGCATTCTTTCAACCAGATCCGGGTTAGCGATGTAGGGCACACCAAATGCCACCAGATCCAGCTCATCATCTTCCAGAGCCTGCTCTGCGATATCACGGGTGAAACCGCCGGCAGCGATGATGGTGCCTTTAAACGTGTTGCGAAAACGGCGGCGGAATCCTTCCGGAAGTGGCGCTTTGGTGTACACCGGCTGATAGTAAAGGTGTACGTAAGCCAGCTCCCGCTGACCGAGCGCGTCGGTGATGGCTGACCAGGTTTGCTCTTCACCTTCATACGGCGCGAGGTCATAAATGCGGCCGAACGGTGACAGGCGCACGGCAACGTGGCTGTTACCCACGGCTTCCGCCACGGCGTCAATGGTCTCCAGCAGGAAACGCTGACGATTTTCCACCGAGCCGCCGTATTCGTCAGTGCGGGTGTTCAGTTCGCTACTGAGGAACTGGTCAAAGATGAATCCGTTTGCAGCCATGATTTCCACACCGTCAAAGCCGGCTTCCATCGCCAGGCGTGCGGAGTGCACGAAGTCTGCAGTGATGCGTTTCACTTCATGCGTTTCCAGCGCGCGTGGCTGGCTTGGTACAACCGGGCCCGGTTCTCCGGATTCGGTCAGCGCAAAAACGGTGGTATTGACCGCCTGAACGGTGCCCGCTGAAACCGGCGCTATGTGGCCTGGCTGAAGAGAGACGTGAGACATACGGCCGACGTGCCAGAGCTGCGCGAAAATACGGCCACCTTTGGCGTGAACCGCTTGTGTCACCTTACGCCAGCCCTGGACGTGTTCGTCGTTGTAGATACCAGGGGTATAGAGGTAACCCCGGCCTTCTTCTGAAACCGGCATCCCTTCGGTGATGAGCAGGCCAGCAGAAGCACGCTGTGCATAGTACAAAGCCACGACCTCATCCGGCACGTCATTCATGGTGCGGGTGCGGGTCATCGGTGCCATGACTACACGGTTTTTTAACGCCAGGCCAGACAGATTGTAGGGGGTGAAAAGCTTACTCATCGTATACCTCACAGAAACAAAAAGGAGTATCCCGGCAGGGATTTGCACAACCCGGAAGTATCATCGACCGGACGTCGCGCACTGGAGTTGCATAAACATCTGATGGATGGCAATATACCAACCATCTAGTAGGTAGGTCAACGGGTGTGCCGTATTTTTTTGTCATAACGCAGCCATTTCTGAATTGTCACTCATTTTGCGAGGTCATCACCATGCGTACATTAACAGCTTATAACGAAGATAATTTCCGCCAGATAGAGCAGTACAAAGGAATATCGGTGGTACGTTTCTCTGCACCCTGGTGTCCGCCCTGTCAGGCCAGCGAAGAAATGTTCAGTCAGTTTGCAGACCGGCTCGATGGAGATATTCAGGTGGGGAAAGTCAATGTAGATCAGGCGCCGGTGCTGACAACCAAATACGAGATCTGGGGGCTGCCGTCTGTGCTGATATTTCATGAAGGGCAATTAGTTAAACGCATACCGGGTGTGAAACCTGCATCGGTATATGCTCAGGCGATTGCGGACATAAAAAAAGGGCAGTAATGCCCTTTTAACGTGGAATTTATTAATGCTTAACCGCGTGCCTGACCGACGGCATCCAGAGTGCGGGCTGAATAAATGACCGCCGCGCCAGCGTTGAGGTTAATCGCCACGCCCAGCGCTTCAGCAATTTCAGCGTCGGTTGCACCGGCTTTCACAGCGGCGTCGGCGTGAAAAGCAATACAGCCGTCGCAGCGGGTTGTGACTGCGCACGCCAGGGCAATGAGTTCACGCACTTTTGCGCCCAAAAGGTCAGTTTTGTTACCTGCGTTGCCCAGGGCAACCACGCCTTTCATGGTCTCGGGGGTCAGTTTGCCCAACTCGCCTAAACGTTGCATTAACTCTGAGCGATAGTTGTTCCAGTCCAGCATAGTGTCATTCTCCTGAATGAGGGGTATTAAGAAGCAGTTTTATATACTTAAGGCTGTTGGCGAAGACTTCGGGTCTGGCCGTTGCATGCGCCACTACGCTTGAGCCTTCACAGACATTAATGATCATCAAAGCAATATCTGATGGTTCGGCATGGGATGAAAACTCACCTGACTCCATGCCCGCCCTGACGACTTTTGTGAGCCACTCGATTTGCATATCGAAATAAAGTGATGTCTGTACAGTAATTGCCTGAGGCAGATTGGCGGTCTCTGCTGACAACGCACAACACAGTGGCAGTAGTGAAGCTTTATGGCTTTGCGCGAAGATATCGATGTAGGCCGCAATTCTTTTCTCCGCGCTTTTCTCAGTAGCCTCTATCTGCTCAAATACGCGTTGCGTATCAGAGAACGCCTGTATTACCACCTGCTCACCCAGAATATCTTTGGTCGGGAAATGGTGATGAATACTGGCCTTGGTGATACCCACTATTTTTGATAAATCAGCATAGCTGAATGCTGAATACCCTTTTTCGCGCATCAGGTGTTCTGCTTCGCTGAGCAGCCGTTCCCGTGTCATGGTTGTCATAATTACTCCATATAATCTACTAGTTGATAGATTATATTGTTGCTATTTTTCCGTAGCAAGTTGTATCACTGACTCAGTATCGTGCAGAGCTGAACGTCACTGCCATCCTGCATTCTGAATGGCAGCATTACATCTCTGACATCACGCCAGGCGTGTAATCATTTCAACCGGATTAGCCAGAGTATCGTGGATTGGCGAATTCTTTTGCATTTCGCTGACCAGCGCTTCTAACTCCTCGCGACTGGCGGTCTTGCTCGTAAGGTGAACATCGACGCGAATAGATTTCGCACCTTTACGCACGTTGCTGTCCAGCCCAAGGAAGCCGTTGAGGTTGATATCGAAATTAAGATCCAGCTCGATACCGTCCAGGTCGATCCCTTTTTCAGCAGCCATCATGGTGAGGGTGGCGGTATAACAGCCAGCCAGCGCCTGCATGATGTATTCAGTCGGGCTCATGCCGGTATCGGTGCCGAGTAAACCTGCGGGTTCATCACCGATATTAGAAAATTTCCCCACGCGGCTGGTATCGATAACGCCGTTCTGGATTGTGGCGCCGGTCTCTGTGCGAACGGTTAATCCGCCGCTGGAACGGGCTTTCATCTGGAAAGTCAGGTTACCCAGGCCAGGCTGGCTGCGAACTGCTTCACGGGTATTGTGGATCGCAGCTGCGTCTGCAGAAGGTTTAACGGTAGTAGACATAATGGCTCCTGTAATTTCTTGATAAAAGTTATAGCTGGTGTAATCAGTGCCAACCATCTAGTTGGTAGGTTAATATCGCGAACCTCTTTTGTCTACTCTTTTATAAAAAATAGGGGGAAAAGAACCCAGAAGGCTGTTTTATCTCATAATAACCATTTGATTTTTTTTATAATCTTCCCAGCCGCTCACTCTTGCAGCAATCCAGCCTTTACCCGAAGGATAGTCTGGCGGGTGGTATTAAATTCCCGGGCAATAGCACTGATACTGATGCCAGCATTTAGGCGCTCTGTCACTGTTTGCTTTTGTTCCTCGCTCAGGATGGGAGGGCGACCGAAGCGTTTTCCAGCCGCTTTTGCCCTCGCAATACCTGAATGCGTTCGCTCAAGCAGCAAATCCCGCTCAAACTCCGCTACAGCAGAAATTACCTGCATAGTCATTTTTCCGGCCGGACTGGTCAAGTCAACGCCTCCGAGTGCGAGACAATGAACGCGAATATCTAAAGCCGCCAGTTGCTCTACTGTTTTTCGGATATCCATCGCATTACGACCCAGACGGTCAAGTTTGGTGACAATCAGTACATCCCCATTTTCCATGCGATCTAGCAACCGGATAAATCCGGGGCGTTCGCTGGCAGCAACCGAGCCACTGATATGCTCCTCAATAAGTCGTTGGGATCTGATGGCAAAACCCGCCGCTTCAATTTCACGACGCTGGTTTTCTGTGGTCTGTTCCAGAGTTGAGACCCTGCAGTAGGCAAAAACACGTGACATGGGAAACTTTCCGTACGAAATAGGTGTCCGAATTATAACGTGTGTCCGAAATTAATTTCACTAAGTTTCGGACATGTGCTGTAAGCGGTGTACGAAACCGACCGGTTTCGGACGTTTAAGTCACATGCACGTTAACTGTCGGTATTCATCGCCTCACTAGTACTACTCTGCTAGTTCATCATGTTCTTCGAGAGCATATTCAAAATCGGCAACAAGCAAGAAATTTTCTATCCTATAAGCCTGATTTAACTTAATTCGTTGGTATCTTTCGTTCAATAATCGCCATGCTGTTTTCCGTAGTACCATCGGTACGGATTCATCTTTTAAAGTACGCATGAGCACAGAACAGGTTGTCAGAAAAGCAGCGTCCTTACGTTTTCGGTAATACGCATCAGTCGAAAAAACCGCAATGATCTCGATTGATTCAGGGTGATGACAGATAGCATTAACCGTAGTTTGTTCATGTATCTGTACCTTGAGTTCAGCCTGAATTTTTGATTGATGATACATAGCCTTGAGATAGCTAAACATGATTTCCCCATCAAACAGTAAGTCGTGTCAATTCCTAGAGTTAACACATTTCTGATCATGACTCACACGTTACGTTCAGTCGGTAGCCATCTGTGCAAAAAATGCGCTTAGCGTAGGATAATTTCCTTTTTCCAAGCGGACCCCTAAGTGAACTGCAGTTGCCATGTTTTACGGCAGTGAGAGCAGAGATAGCGCTGATGTCCGGCAGTGCTTTTGCCGTTACGCACCACCCCGTCAGTAGCTGAACAGGAGGGACAGCTGATAGAAACAGAAGCCACTGGAGCACCTCAAAAACACCATCATACACTAAATCAGTAAGTTGGCAGCATCACCGGCGATTGTTACTCGTTTTGGACAAGTCAGCCTGAAGGAAAATCAGCGACGAACCGGCACTGATTATTTGCATCCTGAACGTCTGTCCTTACCTCTGACATTGCGACCATCCTTAAAGCCCGCTTTACGCAACATCAGACGTTAGTAAGTCATTCTCAATATTGCTCTAATCAAAGTGAATCCCCAGATCTGATGCAATTTATGCAAATCAAATGCTCCAGAAGACGGCTGGCAGACTATCAACAGGATATCTGTATGGCCACTCTTGCACTCTGCATTCCGATTGACGCCGCATCGTAAGTTGAAGTTTGCTAATCTTTGAGATGTAGTACCCTCTATACAGTGCGGATTTTAATTAATGGAATAAATGATTATGAGTGAAAATGATACAATCCAAAAGAAGTCTAAAAGCCAGATTAACAAAGCGGTATTCTTTACATCTGCTTTGTTAATTTTCCTTCTTGTCGCCTTTGCCGCTGTATTCCCGGATGTCGCCGACAAAAATTTTAAACTACTTCAGCAACAAATCTTCACGAATGCCAGCTGGTTCTACATCCTTGCAGTGGCCCTGATTCTACTGAGTGTCTCGTTCCTGGGACTCTCACGCTACGGTGATATCAAACTGGGTCCGGACCATGCGCAGCCTGATTTTAGCTATCACTCCTGGTTTGCGATGCTTTTCTCGGCAGGGATGGGGATCGGCCTGATGTTCTTTGGCGTTGCTGAACCTGTGATGCATTATCTTTCACCTCCTGTCGGCACTCCAGAGACCGTTGCGGCAGCGAAGGAAGCAATGCGCCTGACGTTCTTCCACTGGGGCCTGCACGCATGGGCAATCTATGCCATTGTGGCACTGATCCTGGCCTTTTTCAGTTACCGTCACGGTCTGCCTTTAACGCTGCGTTCCGCACTTTATCCCATTATTGGCGAGCGCATATACGGACCTGTAGGCCATGCGGTTGATATTTTCGCCGTTATTGGCACCGTCTTTGGCGTTGCGACATCGCTGGGGTACGGTGTTTTGCAGGTGAATGCTGGTTTGAATCATCTTTTCGGGGTGCCTATTAATGAAACGGTGCAGGTGATTCTAATCGTTGTCATCACTGGTTTAGCGACGATTTCGGTGGTGTCCGGCCTGGACAAGGGAATACGTATACTGTCTGAGCTCAACCTGGGCCTGGCAGTGCTGCTGCTGGCGCTGGTCCTGTGTCTGGGACCAACCGTGCTTCTGCTGAAGTCATTTGTGGAAAATACGGGCGGTTATCTTTCTGAACTGGTGAGTAAAACTTTTAACCTTTATGCGTATGAACCTAAGTCGAGCAACTGGCTGGGGGGCTGGACATTACTGTACTGGGGATGGTGGCTTTCATGGTCGCCGTTTGTGGGGATGTTCATCGCAAGAGTCTCGCGCGGTCGAACCATTCGCGAGTTTGTCACCGGCGTGCTGTTTGTTCCCGCCGGCTTCACGCTCATGTGGATGACGGTGTTTGGTAACAGCGCAATCTATCTCATTATGCACCAGGGGGCGGCTGATCTCGCCAATACCGTTCAGCAGGATGTCGCGCTGGCCCTGTTTAATTTCCTGGAGCATTTCCCGTTTTCTTCCGTGCTGTCATTTATTGCAATGGCGATGGTCATTGTCTTCTTTGTCACCTCGGCTGACTCCGGGGCAATGGTTGTTGATACGCTGGCATCGGGTGGCGTCGCTAACACGCCTGTATGGCAGCGAATTTTCTGGGCCTCGCTCATAGGGATTGTGGCAATCGCACTGCTGATTGCGGGGGGACTGAGCGCGCTGCAAACCGTGACAATAGCGAGCGCATTACCTTTCTCAGTGATTTTACTGATATCCATATACGGATTATTAAAAGCCCTGCGTCGGGATTTGACCAAGCGTGAAAGCCTGAGCATGGCGACTATTGCTCCGACTGCAGCGCGTAACCCGATTCCATGGCAGAGACGCTTGCGCAATATCGCTTATCTGCCAAAGCGCTCTCTTGTGAAACGCTTTATGGGCGACGTTATCCAGCCCGCCATGACGCTGGTTCAGGAAGAACTGAATAAACAGGGAACGATAAGCCATATAAGTGATACTGATGACGAACGAATTCGGCTTGAAGTCGATTTGGGCAATGAGCTGAACTTTATTTATGAAGTGAGACTTCGTGGCTATAACTCACCGGCTTTCGCCATGGCTGCAATGGACAATGACGAGCAGCAGGTTGAGCAACATCGATATTATCGCGCTGAGGTCTATCTGAAAGAAGGCGGTCAAAACTATGATGTGATGGGCTGGAATCAGGAACAGCTGATTAATGACATACTGGACCAGTACGAAAAACACCTGCACTTCCTGCACCTCGTTCGTTAATACAAAAATGCCGTCCTGCCGGGCGGCATTTATTTTCCCGAACTTAATACAAGGATATGCTGAATGATTTTACGCTGGCAATGGATTCTCAGGCAGACACTTAAAAAACTATGGTTCAGGGCAACGTTATTTGCAATGATAGCAATAATAACGGCCCTTTTATCTATTCTTTTTAGATCAATGATCCCAGAGTCAGTATCAGTGAAGGTTGGTGCGGAAGCAGTTGATAATATTCTGAACATACTGGCATCGAGTATGCTGGCGGTGACCACATTTTCACTGAGTATCATGGTCACCGCTTACGGTTCAGCCACTACTAATGTGACGCCCAGAGCCACGCGTTTAGTTGTAGAAGACGTAACCACACAAAATGTACTGGCCACTTTTATCGGTTCTTTTCTCTTCAGCCTGGTAGGGATTATTGCCCTCAATATGGGAGCCTACGGAGAAAGGGGTAGAGTCATTTTATTCATTGTAACACTGGTTGTCATTGCCTTAATAATCATCACATTGCTTCGCTGGATACAGCATTTGACCTCTCTGGGCAGGGTAGGTGAGACAACAGCAAAAGTAGAACAGGCGGCGATCGAGACATTTATTGCGAGAGCAAAAAGTCCATGTCTTGGCGGATATCCATGGCTTGAGAACAATGAACAACCAAAAGGAACTGTTGCCGTATATCCGGAGAAAATTGGCTATGTTGAATATATTGACATGGTCAAGCTCGGCAGTCTGCTGAGCAATGATCCTCGTCATGTATATCTTGTGGCGCAGCCAGGCAGTTTCATACATCCATCGATGCCAGTTTTGTACCTGAGTTCTGGTCAGGAGTCATCAATCTGTACCGATTTACTTGAAACGATCATTGTCTCGGATGTGCGTTCATTTGCTCAGGATCCCCGATTCTGTCTCAGCGTCATGGCCGAAATAGCCTGCAGGGCCCTTTCGCCCGCAGTAAACGATCCCGGTACTGCGATTGATGTCATTGGCAGAGGTGTTCGAATACTCTCCGCTTACGCGCAGAATAAAATAGATGAAACTGAAGTGATATATCCTTCAGTACATGTTGCGCCACTTCAGATCAAAGACCTACTGGAAGACTTTTTCTTACCTGTTGCACGTGATGGTGCGAGTATGAGGGAGATTCAGATAAGAGTCCTTAAAGGACTGTCTATGCTGAGTAAGGGTTGGCCTGGGATGTTTGCTGAAGCCGCACATATACTGGCATCTGAAACATTAGAGCATGCAACTCGTACTGGTCATATAGCCCATGACGAATATCTTATAAAATCAATTTATTATAATTTATTCAGTGGCGAAAATCCTAAGGAAGGTGCGAACAAGT
>NZ_ALNS01000026.1:0-243419 GCF_000286655.1 Enterobacter sp. SST3
CGCAGCGCCACCCGGCAATGAACTTAATGATAGGTCTTAATAATCTCCAGCACGCCGTTAATAATAAACTGCACGCCCATACAGACCAGTAAGAAGCCCATCAGACGGGAAATCGCCTCGATACCGCCCTTGCCTACCCAGCGCATGATGGCGCCGGAGCTGCGCAGCGATGCCCACACGATAATCCCGATAATCGCAAAAATCAGCGGCGGTGCCACCGTCAGCACCCAGTCCGGGAAGGTTGCGCTGTCACGCACCGTCGACGCGGAGCTGATGATCATCGCGATGGTCCCCGGCCCCGCCGTGCTCGGCATGGCAATCGGCACGAAGGCGATATTCGCGCTCGGTTCGGTTTCCAGTTCTTCCGATTTGCTGGTCGCTTCCGGCGACTCATGCGCTTTTTGCGCCGGGAATAACATGCGGAAACCAATAAAGGCCACGATCAGCCCCCCGGCGATACGCAGGCCAGGGATGGAAATCCCGAAGGTATTCATCACCAGTTGCCCGGCGTAGTAAGCCACCATCATGATGGCAAACACATACACCGAGGCCATCATCGACTGATGATTGCGCTCGGCGCTGTTCATATTCCCTGCCAGCCCGAGGAAAAGCGCCACCGTCGTTAACGGGTTAGCCAACGGCAGCAAGACCACCAGCCCAAGGCTGATTGCTTTAATCAAATCCAACATAGTGCGTTGTCGTCCTTATCCATATTTAACACAGCAATTATAGGGGGAAAGTGTGACATTCAGCCATGGGCGCAACGTAACGATTATTTTCCTTCTGAAAAGATAACAGGAAGTTATCCCTATGATTTGAAACACCTTAAAAAAAGTTCATGAAACGTTTTAGCAATTCGTGGCATCGGCTGATTCATTCAGTTGACTTATACTTGCCTGAGCAATAATATCTGCCGTGACTAATTACTTGCCAGGGCAACCATTGTGAAAAGCACCAGTGATATCTTTAACGACGTTGTTCCGCTGGGTCGTCTTATTCATATGGTCAATCAGAAAAAAGATCGCCTGCTCAATGACTATCTGTCACCGCTGGATATCACCGCAACACAGTTCAAAGTGCTGTGTTCCATTCGCTGCGAAGTGTGTATCACGCCGGTTGAGCTGAAAAAGGTGCTCTCTGTCGATCTGGGTGCGTTAACCCGCATGCTCGATCGTCTCGTCTGCAAAGGATGGATAGAACGAAGCCCTAACCCGAATGACAAACGCGGCGTACTGGTGAAGCTGACCAGCGATGGCGCGGCCATGTGCGAGCAATGTCATCAATTAGTAGGACAAACACTGCATCAGGAACTAACAAAAAACTTAACGGCAGATGAAGTGGCAACCCTTGAGCTTTTGCTGAAGAAAATCCTGCCGTAAACAGAAAAAAGAGGTATGACGATGTCCAGACGCAATACTGACGCTATCACCATTCATAGCATTTTGGACTGGATCGAGGATAACCTGGAATCGCCGCTCTCCCTTGAAAAAGTGTCAGAGCGTTCAGGTTACTCCAAATGGCACCTGCAACGGATGTTCAAAAAAGAGACCGGCCATTCATTAGGTCAATATATTCGCAGCCGCAAGCTGACGGAGATTGCCCAGAAACTGAAAGAAAGCAATGAGCCGATCCTTTATCTGGCGGAGCGTTACGGTTTTGAATCGCAGCAAACCCTGACGCGTACGTTCAAGAACTATTTTGACGTGCCACCTCATAAGTACCGAATCACCAGCGTGCCGGGCGAATCCCGATACCTGTATCCGTTAAAACACTGTAGTTAATCATCGCCTGTCACAGACGTAACCGAGGAAATCATGAAAGTTATCGCCTCCGCCGCCCTCGCCTTGCTGGTGCTGTTCTCCAGCCAGACCTTCGCGGAGCAAACCCCTCGTGCAACGCAGCAAAATAATCCGGATACGATGATTTTGCCGTCCGCACATGACCAGTCGCCCTATGATTTCAACCACATGGGTGCTGGTAGCGACAAATCCGACGAATTAGGCGTGCCTTATTATAATCAGCACGGCTTCTGATTCGTTTTTGCCCCGCAGACGCGGGGCTTTTTTATGCCTTTTCGCTTACCCGCGTCGTCCGACGAACCCGCAGACCAAACACGTTAATGTACAGCCCGGCCATGATCAGCACGGCACCCAACAGCTGCAGCGCGCTTAGCGTTTCATCCAGCAATATCGCCGCACTGGCAAGCCCTACCACCGGCACCAGCAGAGATAACGGCGCGACGCGCCAGGTCTCATAACGCCCCAGCAGCGATCCCCAGATCCCGTAGCCCACAATGGTGGCGACAAAGGCCAGATAGACGAGAGACAGGATCGTGGTCATATCGATGTCGACCAGACTGTTCAGCATCACCGCCGGACCGTCCAGAATACTCGACGCCAGCAGAAACGGGATAACCGGGATCAGTGCGCTCCACACCACCAGCGACATCACCGCCGGGCGCGCCTCGTGCTGCATGATCAGCTTGTTGAAGATATTTCCGCAGGCCCAGCTCAGCCCCGCCGCCAGCGTCAGCATAAACCCGAGCAGCGCCACGTGCTGTCCGTTCAGGCTGGCCTCGATCAGCACCAGTACGCCAAACACCGCCAGCGTGATCCCCGCCAGCTGATTGCCCTGCAGGCGCTCGCCAAACACAAACGCCCCGAGAATAATGGTAAAGAACGCCTGCGCCTGTAACACCAGCGAGGCCAGACCCGCAGGCATACCGAACTTGATGGCGCAAAAGAGAAACGCGAACTGGCCAAAGCTGATGGTCAGACCGTAGCCCAGCAGCAGTTTAAAGGGGATCTTTGGACGCGCCACAAAGAAGATGGCCGGGAAAGCGACCAGCATAAAACGTAAGCCGGCCAGCATCAGCGGCGGCATGTTGTGCAGCCCCAGCTTGATGACCACAAAATTGAGCCCCCATACTACGACCACCAGCAGTGCCAGCAGCCCGTCTTTCCGCGTCATATCCCGCCCCTGAATTATTAATAATTTGTTAACACTTCAAGGTAACAGAAAAAAGTGCGTCACGAGAAGATCATTATTTCTGGCAGGCAGCTGAAGCACTTAGGGATAAATCGGGTGCTATACAAGCCCCTTATGTCATGGTAATCCTGTTAACACACATCGAATAAAAGCATAAGCAACTGTCGGGCAGGAATATGAAACCATCTCTCAGGCGCTCAACCGCAGCGCTGCTGGCATCGTCATTGTTATTAACCATCGGTCGAGGGGCAACGCTGCCGTTTATGACCATCTATCTCACGCGCGTCTACAGCATGAGCGTCGAGAATATTGGTTATGCCCTGACGATTGCGCTGACTATCGGCGTGGTGTTCAGCCTGGGATTTGGCATTCTTGCCGATAAGTTTGATAAAAAACGCTACATGCTGATCGCGATTGTGGCGTTTATCGCCGGATTTGTGGCGATCCCGCTGGTCAATAACGTCACGCTGGTGGTGCTGTTTTTTGCGCTGATCAACTGCGCCTACTCCGTCTTTTCGACGGTGCTGAAAGCCTGGTTCTCCGACGTCCTCACCTCCAGCCAGAAGGCGCGGGTCTTTTCGCTGAACTACAGCTTCCTGAACATTGGCTGGACGGTCGGCCCGCCGATTGGCACCTTGCTGGTGATGTACAGCCTGCAGCTGCCGTTCTGGCTGGCAGCCTTCTGTGCCGCCCTGCCGCTGGGCTTTATCCACTTCTTTGTGCAGAAAAGCGTGGCGTTAGATACCGCCGAGGAGAAGACGCCGTGGCAGCCGTCGGTCTTGCTGAAAGATCGCGCGCTGTTCTGGTACACGCTCTCTGGCCTGCTGGCGTCGTACGTGGGCGGGTCGTTCGCGAGCTGTATTTCGCAATACGTTCTCGCTGCACATGCGGACAGCGATTTCGCCGAAAAGGTGGTCGCCGTGGTACTGCCCGTCAACGCCGCCGTGGTGGTAACGCTGCAATATGCGCTGGGCCGCAAAATCTCAGCCAGCAATATCCGCCCGCTGATGTCCCTCGCCACCCTGTTTTTTATCGTGGGGCTGGGCGGCTTTATGCTCTCCGGGGAAAACCTGGTTTACTGGGGCATCGCTGCCGCTATTTTCACGCTGGGTGAGATTATCTATGCGCCGGGTGAATACATGCTGATCGACAACATTGCGCCACCGGGAATGAAGGCGAGCTATTTCTCCGCGCAGGCGCTGGGCTGGCTCGGCGCGGCGGCAAACCCGATGATCACCGGTATCATCCTGACCAACCTGCCGCACTGGTCGTTGTTTGTGATTATGATGGCCGCGATTATTGTGGCGTGGCTGATGATTTTGCGCGGGATGAGCGTGAAGGCATGGTGCGAGTCACCCAAAGCGGCGTAGCAAATGTAGGCCGGGCAAGGCGAAGCCGCCTCCCGGCAAAAGCAAAAACCTAGTGGTGCAACATCTCCTCCACCACCTGCTCTTTATACATCTCGTTCGGATAATAGGTCGGCCAGTTATCCATCTCTTTCAGCAGCGCCTCGTGGGAGGTATTGCCCATGAAAATATGGAAGTGCGAAGAGGCCTTCGGTCCGATGGTATGGTCGCTGAACTGGACAAACTTCGGCGCCTTGCTGCTGGCGTCCTTGCACTCAAAGAGATAGCGCACGCCTTTCTTGCCTGACGCGTAGGTCAGAATTTTGTAGCCGCTGTAATCATACTGGCAGCGGCTGACCGCTTTCCCCTGATGGAATTCCATCACGTTATTTTCGATACCGATGGCATCCACGTCCGTCGCATAACCCGTGCGGTAGTAGGCTTTCACCTCATCAAAGGATTTGCTTTTATCCTTCTGCGCTTTCTGCTTAAAGACCGGATCCAGCGAACCATCGAGCAGGAACGGATAGACCGACTGCCAGGTGCCGTCCCAGTCAGACAGCGCTCTGTCCTTCACGTCTTTATCCTCAAACACGCCGTTCGCCGCTTTCTGTTCTGCTTCGGTCATCTGGTGGCCGTGCGAGTGAGCAAACAGCTGGCCGCTGACCAGCAGCGCCCCCAGAGTCATGGCAAATTTCCCAATATGTGCAGCCAAAGTAACGCCCTCATTCCGTTTTATAAGAATGAGAATGTTATATTATAACATTTCAGATCGCAACCAGCCCGCGAACGCCCTCCTGCTCCATATTTTCACCCCGCCCGCGCTGAATAATGGTGCCGCGGGACATCAGCAAATAGCTGTCGGCCAGCTCGGCGGCAAAGTCGTAAAACTGCTCAACAAGCAGGATCGCCATGTCGCCTCTGTTTGCCAGGGTGCGGATCACGTGGCCGATCTCTTTAATAACGGAAGGCTGTATGCCTTCGGTCGGTTCATCCAGGATAAGCAGCCGCGGACGACTCGCCAGCGCGCGACCAATCGCCAGCTGCTGCTGCTGACCACCCGAGAGATCGCCCCCGCGACGGTGCTTCATCTCTTTGAGCACCGGGAACAGCTGCCAGATCTCCTCCGGCACCTGCTTCGCCTCGCGGGCGGAAAACCGCGATAGCCCCAGCAGGAGGTTCTCCTCCACGGTCAGGCGCGGAAAAATCTCGCGTCCCTGCGGGACATACGCCACGCCAGACTGCACCCGCTGGTGCGGTTTGCTGTGGGTAATCGTTTTCCCCTGCCAGATGACCTCCCCGGTTTTCGCCGGGATCAGCCCCATCAGACACTTCAGCAGCGTGGTTTTCCCCACGCCGTTGCGCCCCAGCAGACAGGTGACTTCGCCGGTGATGGCCTCAAAGCTCACGCCGCGCAGGATGTGGCTGCCGCCGTAATACTGATTCAGTTCGTTGACCTGTAGCATTCCCTCTCCTTAACGTCCCAGATAGACCTCAATCACCTGCTCGTTGGCCTGCACCTCACGCAGCGACCCTTCCGCCAACACCCGCCCCTGATGCAGCACCGTCACGTGGTCGGCAATCGTTTCAACAAAGCCCATATCGTGCTCCACCACCATCAGGGAGTGTTTGCCCGCCAGCGTTTTGAACAGCTCTGCGGTGTATTCGGTTTCCGCGTCGGTCATTCCGGCGGCGGGTTCATCCAGCAGCAGCAGATGCGGGTCCTGCACCAGCAGCATGCCGATCTCCAGGAACTGTTTCTGTCCGTGGGAAAGCAGCCCGGCCCGTCGGTCGCGCTCCGCGCTAAGGCGCAGCAAAACCAGCATCTCGTCGATCCGGTCACGCTGCTCCCCATTGAGTTTTGCCCGCAGGCTCGCCCAGACGGATTTATCCGTTTTCATGGCGATCTCCAGGTTTTCCCACACCGTCAGCGCTTCAAAAACCGTGGGCTTCTGGAATTTACGCCCGATGCCCTGGCGGGCGATGGCCGCAGGCTCCAGCGCGGTCAGGTCGATGGACTGATCGTAAATCGCCCTACCGCTCTTTGGCCGCGTTTTGCCGGTGATGACGTCCATCAGCGTGGTTTTACCCGCACCGTTGGGGCCAATCACGCAGCGCAGCTCGCCCACGCCGATATTCAGCGAGAGATCGGTCAGGGCCTGAAAACCATCAAAATTGACGTTAATGGATTCAAGCTGAAGCACCGGGTCAGTCTGGTCCCGGTAGCGATCGCCGGGCAGCTGGCGGGTAAATAATCCTTCCGTTGGCTGCATCATTTCTCTCCCTTACGCAACAGACCGTAGACGCCGCGCGGCAAGAACAGCGTGACGGCGATAAAAATCAGCCCCAGAAACAGCTGCCAGTACTCCGGCATCGCGACGGTGAAGAAACTTTTCGCCCCGTTCACCAGCGCCGCGCCAATCACCGGCCCCACCAGCGTGCCGCGCCCGCCCAGCGCCACCCAGATGGCGGCCTCTATCGAGTTCGTCGGCGACATTTCACCGGGGTTAATAATGCCGACCTGTGGGACGTACAGCGACCCCGCCAGACCGCACAGCACGGCAGAAAGCGTCCACACCAGCAGCTTGAACCCGCGCGGATCGTAGCCGCAAAAGGTCAGGCGGTTTTCGGCGTCGCGCACGGCGGTCAGGATGCGGCCAAACTTGCTCTTCGCCAGCGCAAACCCGGTGCCCAGGGCCAGAAGCAGCAACAGCACGGTCGCCAGGAACAGCGCGATGCGGGTGGTCGTTTCCGTTACCGAAAACCCGAGCAGCGTGGTAAAACCGGTAAAGCCGTTATTGCCGCCAAACCCGGTTTCGTTCCGAAAGAACAGCAGCATCCCGGCATAGGTCAGCGCCTGGGTCATAATCGAGAAATAGACCCCTTTGATCTTCGAGCGGAAGGCAAACCAGCCAAACACCAGCGCCAGCAGGCCCGGCACAAGCACAATCAGCACCAGCGCCCAGGCAAAGTGCTGGGTGCCCCACCAGAACCAGGGCAGCTCGCTCCAGGAGAGAAACGACATAAACGCGGGCAGACCGTCACCTGCAGCCTGGCGCATCAGGTACATGCCCATCGCGTAGCCGCCCAGCGCGAAGAAGATCCCGTGCCCAAGGGACAGCATGCCGGCGTAGCCCCACACCAGATCCAGCGCCACCGCAACGATGGCATAGCAGAGGATCTTGCCAATCAGCGTCAGCATCCAGGTCGACAGCGCCAGCGGATGCGTCGCAGGCAGTAAGGCGAAAAACGGCAATATCAGCAGACACACCACCAGCAGGCTGCCTGCAAGTTGCGTTGTGCGTGGCGCTTTACGCGCCAGCGTTAAGGTCAGCGGCTGGCTCATCAGTCAATCACCCTCCCTTTCAGCGCAAACAGCCCCTGCGGGCGTTTCTGAATAAACAGCACGATCGCCACCAGAATCACGATCTTGCCCAGCACCGCCCCCATCTGGGGTTCAAGGATTTTATTAAAGATCCCCAGACCAAACGCCGCGGCCACGCTGCCTGCCAGCTGGCCTACGCCTCCGAGCACCACCACAAGGAAGGAGTCGATGATATAGCCCTGGCCCAGCTCAGGCCCGACGTTACCGAGCTGCGATAGCGCCACGCCGCCTAACCCCGCAATCCCGGAGCCAAGCCCAAACGCCAGCATATCGACGCGCCATGTCGGTACCCCGCAGCAGGCGGCCATGCTGCGGTTTTGCGTCACCGCCCGCACGTTAAGCCCCAGACGGGTTTTATTCAGAATGAGCCAGGTAAAGAACAGCACCAGCAGCACGAAGCCCAGCACCACGATGCGGTTCCACGGCAGCGTCAGGTTAGCAAAAACCTGCACCCCGCCGGAGAGCCATGCCGGGTTCGCCACCTCCAGGTTCTGGGCGCCAAAGGTCATGCGCACCAGCTGGATAAGCATCAGGCTGATGCCCCACGTCGCCAGCAGCGTTTCCAGCGGACGACCGTACAGATGACGGATCACCGTGCGCTCCAGCACCATTCCAATGCCCGCCGTCAGGCAGAACGCGACCGGCAAGGCGATAACGGGATAGAGCGCCAGCCACTGGGGCGCAAGCCCGGCCATCGCCTGCTGCACCATCCAGGTCGCATATGCCCCCAGCATCAGCATCTCGCCGTGAGCCATATTAATCACGCCCAGCAGGCCGTAGGTGATAGCCAGCCCCAGCGCGGCCAGCAGCAGCACCGACCCAAGGGACAGCCCCATAAACGCCTTGCCCAGCAGGTCGCCCCACATCAGGCGGTGTTGGATCTGGCTAAGACTCTCTTCTGCGGCCGCGCGCACCGCGCTATCCGGCTCCGTCTGTGGCAGGGTAAACGGGGTAAGCCTGGACTGCACGTCCGGATCGTCTGACTGGCCTAACAATTCGACGGCCTTGCGACGCACTTCCGGCTGCGGGCTGGCCAGCTGGAGATTCGCGACCGCCAGCAGCAGCGCCTGACGCGCCACGGCGTCCGTCTCATCGTTCACACGCTTTTCCAGAAAAGCGAGCATCCCGGGCTGGGCATCGCGCTGCAGCTGACGCGCCGCCGCCCGTCTTTCGGTGACACTGTCACTCACCAGCTGATGCGTGGCGATAGCAGTTGCAGCCAGCACGCGCAGCCGGTTCGTCAGGCGCACGGCTTTGGTTGGGCCCTCTGCCGTCTGACTCTCCCCCAGCGGGATGACGTTGCCATCGCGTTGTGCAAAGGCGTGCTTTTGCGTATCGACGTAGAGATTTTCCTTTTGTAGCGCCTCAAGGAGCGGCAGTCTTGACGCATCCGGCGCGGCGGCCCACTGCGTCAACAAATCCGCCTGCTGGCTGCGGCTGGCGGCAACAAAACGATCGGCATCCGATGCCTGCACCATCCCTGGCAGCAGTCCGGAAAGCCATACAAGAGCGATGAACAGGCGCATGGCGTTCATGACGTTTCTCCCTGCGGTGATGGCTTAGTTGCTGGCGGTTTTCATCGGCTGGTCGGGCTTTTTGTCATTCCCGGCGATGAACGGGCTCCACGGCTGGGCGCGTACCGGCTGCTCCGTCTGCCACACCACGTTAAACTGGCCGTTGCCCTCGATTTCGCCGATCATGACCGGCTTGTGCAGATGATGGTTGGTGGCATCCATGGTGAGCGTAAAGCCTGACGGCGCCTTAAAGGACTGACCGGCCATCGCCGCACGCACTTTGTCCACATCGGTAGTGCCCGCTTTTTCCACCGCCTGCGCCCACATGTGAATACCTACGTAGGTGGCTTCCATCGGATCGTTAGTTACGACGGTATCGGCGTTCGGCAGCTTGTGCGCCTTCGCATAGGCTTTGTAATCCGCTACAAACGCCTGGTTAGTCGGGTTATCCACGGACTCAAAGTAGTTCCAGGCTGCCAGGTTACCCACCAGCGGTTTGGTGTCGATCCCGCGCAGCTCTTCTTCACCCACGGAGAACGCCACCACCGGCACGTCCGTCGCCTTCAGCCCCTGGTTAGCCAGCTCTTTGTAGAACGGCACGTTGGAGTCGCCGTTGATGGTCGACACCACGGCAGTTTTGCCGCCCGCGGAGAATTTTTTGATGTTGGCAACGATGGTCTGGTAGTCGCTATGACCAAACGGGGTGTAAACCTCTTCGATGTCCTTATCCTCCACCCCTTTCGAATGCAGGAACGCGCGCAGGATCTTATTGGTGGTGCGCGGGTAAACGTAATCGGTGCCCAGCAGGAAGAAGCGCTTCGCCGCGCCGCCGTCTTCACTCATCAGGTATTCCACCGCCGGGATCGCCTGCTGGTTCGGCGCCGCGCCGGTATAGAAGACGTTTGGCGACATCTCTTCGCCTTCATACTGCACCGGATAGAACAGCAGGCCGTTCAGCTCCTCAAAGACCGGCAGTACGGATTTGCGCGACACCGACGTCCAGCAGCCGAATACCACCGCCACTTTATCCTGGCTCAGCAGCTGACGCGCCTTCTCGGCAAACAGCGGCCAGTTTGAGGCCGGATCCACCACCACCGGCTCCAGTTTCTTGCCCAGCACGCCGCCTTTGGCGTTGATCTCATCGATGGTCATCAGCGCGACGTCTTTCAGCGGGGTTTCGGAGATGGCCATGGTGCCGGACAGCGAATGCATGATCCCCACCTTGATGGTATCGGCCGCCTGCGCGCCAAAACTCATCCCCATCGCCACGACGGACGCGGATAACGCAAAAGCTTTTAATAAGGTACGACGCTGCATATTTTCACTCCTGAAAAAGAACGCTGTGCGAAAACGTCCGGTACGGCGTGGACGCGGAAAAAAAAGTGTCAGCGAAGCAGGAGCAAAAAGAGTGCCAGAATGGAGATAGCGCTATTTCTGGGAGGGGAACGCCGGATGTAAAGAGAACGACTCAGAATGGTACAGCGCTGCACTTTTATAATGCAGCGCCGTATAACGGGGTTACCAGACTTCGCTGGCGATCTGCGTGACCAGCCGGACTTTGTCCCACTGCTGGGCTTCGCTCAGGCTGTTGCCCTCTTCGGTCGAGGCAAAACCGCACTGCGGGCTGAGGCAAATCTGCTCTTTTGCCACGTATTTCGCCGCCTCTTCGAGACGGGCTTTAATTCCCTCCGGATTCTCCAGCTCGCCGTTTTTTGTAGTGATAAGACCCAACACCACCTGCTGTTTGCCCGGGCGAACAAAGCGCAGGGGCGCGAAATCCCCGCTGCGGTCGTTATCATATTCGAGGAAGAAGGCGTCAACGTTGACCGTTCCGAACAGCACTTCCGCTACCGGCTCGTAGCCGCCTTCGGAAATCCAGGTGGAACGGAAATTGCCGCGACAGACGTGCAGTCCGATGGTCAGATCGTCCGGCTTGCCCTCCAGCGCCTTGTTCAGCACGCGGGCATAGATGCGCGCCAGCTCATCGGCGTCGTCGCCGCGCTCGCGGATCTGACGGCGCTGGTCGTCCGAACAGAGATAGGCCCAGACGGTGTCATCCAGCTGCAGATAACGGCAGCCCGCGTCGTAGAAGGCCCGGATGGCATCGCGCCACGTGGTCGCCAGGTCATCGAAATAGACGTCAAGGTCCGGATACACGGTCGCATCAATATCTTTGCGACCGCCGCGGAAGTGCAGCACGCTTGGGCTCGGAATGGTCATTTTTGGCTGGGCGTTACCGCTGATGCTTTTCAGATAGCGGAAATCGTCCAGCATCGGGTGCTCGCCAAAGCCCAGCTTGCCGGTGACGCGCACGCCGTGGGCTTTGGTTTGCACGCCGTTAAACTGGATGCCCTGCTGGGAATCGTAACGCTCAACGCCCTGAAGACCGTCGAAGAAGTCGAAGTGCCACCAGGCACGACGAAACTCACCGTCGGTCACCACATGCAGGCCGCACGCACACTGCTGCTCGACGACGTGGCGAATGGCCTCGTCCTCCACCGCACGAAGCTGCCCGGCATCAATCTCACCGCTGGCAAATTTCAGGCGAGCCTGCTTGATGGCATCCGGGCGTAAAAAACTGCCGACTACGTCGGCGCGGTACGGGGCGTGGCGTCGTTGCATGGAAATCTCCTCAGTCTGCCGGCGATAATTGCCCGCAGTGATAATTCATTATTTGAAGCTTTAGACTTCTGGATGTCTAAATGTCCAAAAACAATGTCATACCTCACCGGTGCCGGCAAACGAGAAAATTTCACGTATGTTGAAAAAAATTCATCTTCACAGCGCGGCGACGGACGCCTCGCTGGCAAACGCGTAGCGTTCATCTTCCCAGCCGGTGATCCCACCGAGCATGATTTTGACCGGCAGCCCGAGACGGGCCAGCTTCAGCGCGGCTCTGTCCGCGCCGTTACAGTGCGGCCCTGCGCAGTAGACGACAAACAGCGTCCCTTCAGGCCATTGGGCCATGCGCTCAGCGGTCATCTGGCTCCACGGCATATGCAGAGCGCCCGGCACATGGCGACGGGCAAACTGCTCCGGGCTCCCCACCACGTGCAGCAAAACAAAGTCCTGCTCATTATGCGTGATGGCATGATGCACATCGGCGCAGTCGGTTTCGACGCTCAGGCGACGCAGAAAATGGGTAACGGCTTCCTGCGGTTCGGCAGCCGGAAATTCAGTAACATAGCTCATGATCCTTCCTCATCTTTGGCGTTTGTGTTAACACTACTCTATCCACAAATTCAGCTCATGAATGCGCTCGCTTATGCCAGAAAACATCAAAAAGATGACAACGTTAAGACAGATTGCCCGCCCGAAGGTGGTGGTGCTGGCGTATGACGGTCTGTGTACCTTTGAGTTTGGCGTGGCGGTGGAAATCTTCGGCCTGCCGCGCCCCGAGCTGGGTGACGACTGGTATCGTTTTGCCGTGGCAAGCGTTGACAACGGTGAGCTTCGGGCGACCGGCGGGATCCGTATCATTACCGATGGCGATATCTCCCTGCTTGCGTCTGCCGATCTGATCGTGGTGCCGGGCTGGCGGGGGGTGGACTCGCCGGTCCCGGACGCGCTCTGCAACGCATTACGTCAGGCCAGCGCGCGGGGCTGTCAGCTACTCTCCATCTGCTCGGGTGTATTTGTGCTGGCCGCCTCCGGTCTGCTCAACGGACGCAAAGCCACGACGCACTGGCGCTACATTGAGACGCTTAAAGCCCGCTACCCTGACATCGACGTGGTCGAGGATGTGCTCTACCAGGACGAAGGCGAGATCCTGACTTCCGCAGGCAGCGCGGCGGGGATCGATCTCTGTCTGCACGTCGTGCGTCGGGATTTCGGGATGGAAACCGCCAACAGCGTGGCGAGGCGGCTTGTCATTCCCCCTCACCGGGATGGATCTCAGCCGCAACAGCTGAGCCGCCCGGTGGCGCAGCTGCGGGAAAGCCAGCGCCTCGGTCAGCTGTTTGATTTTCTGCACACGCATCTTACCGAGCCGCACAGCGTCGACTCGCTGGCGCGTCGTGTCGGTATGAGTCAGCGCACGTTTCTGCGTCGCTTCGAAGCGGCAACGGGAACGACGCCTGCCCGCTGGTTACTCAATGAGCGCCTGCTGCGGGCGAAAGATTATCTGGAAAGCAGTCGTTTAAGCATCGACAGCATCGCGGAACAAACCGGGTTTGGTCAGGCATCGACGCTGCGTCATCATTTTCGCCAGCAGTTCGCGATTTCCCCGGCCCAGTACCGTAAACAATTTTCTCATGCCGGTACTGCCCGCTGAGGCGTCAGTCTTTTGGTTTCGCTGGAATACGGAGAACCTGATGGTCACCACACACGTTTTTATCGCAACCAGTCTTGATGGCTACATCGCCCGACACAATGATGATATCGACTGGCTGCTGCAGCGCGATGACCCGAATGAGGATCATGGCTACACGGCGTTCATCGCGGACAAAGACTGGATCGTGATGGGCCGTGGGAGCTATGAGAAGGTGCGGACCTTTGAGACATGGCCTTATGACCGGCCCGTACTGGTGCTCTCCCGTCAGCTGGTCGACACGCCCGTACCCGACACGCTGAGGGGCAAAGTACAGTTTTCCGGCCGCACGCCAAAGGAGGTGCTCGACGATCTGGCGAGGCAGAACGCCCGTCGCGTCTATCTCGATGGTGGGCAAGTCATACAGTCGTTCCTGCGAGAAGGACTGGTGGCCGATATGGTGATCACAACCGTTCCTGTCCTGCTCGGTTCGGGAAAATCGCTGTTTGGCGCCCTTCCCGGGGATATCGATTTGACGCTGGTCTCCAGCCGCAGCTTTCCTTCGGGTCTGGTGCAGTCGCACTATCGGGTGACGCCATAACCCCACGGCCAACACCGCTACGTTATGCGCAAAAAAAACCGCCAAAAAATGGCGGTAAATGCTTGCATGGATAGATTTGTATTTTGGTCTCTACGTCCCGACACTCCATGGCCGGGCTGCGGATCCCATACAACCTAACACTCGTTATCTTAACGAAGGTTAAACAGCCTTTTTAACCCGCACTGGTAATGTTCTCTGATGAGATGCAGCGCGCCCGAAATCATACTCTTTGACATTCCCTTTGCGCTAATTTGAACTTTTGAATAATAACAATAATAAATAATCGGCATCATTAAGCCGCAACGTTATTCGGCGGTGACCTCATGGTTAAAAAAGGTTTATCTCTCGTGATGCTTATCTGTGCCCTCTTTTCAGGCCAGCTTATGGCCGGGCACAAAGGACATGAATATCTGTGGGTAAAGAATGTGGATCATCAGCTGCGTCATGAAGCCGATAGCGATGAATTGCGAAGCGCGGCGGAGGAGTCGGCGGAGGGTTTGCGCGAACACCACCTGTGGCAGAAATCGCGCAAACCGGACACGCACGTTCGGTAGTTAGCTGCCCTTGCGTTTTGGCAGGGTTTTCATCAGATCGTCCGGGCTGACGGACGCCACAATACTGCCGGGCTGCGGCATTTTGAAGATGTGGTTTTTCATCTTGCCAATTACATGCATTTCGCACGGACGGCAGTCAAATTTGAGGGTCAGCACTTCGTCACCGTTTACGAGCTGCATAGGCGTGGCCTTCCAGCTCTTGATGTTGCCTTTCGCCTGCTTAGGACACAGGTTAAACGCGAAACGAAGGCAGTGTTTGGTGATCATCACCGGCACATCGCCCTTCTCCTCATGCGCCTCATAAGCCGCGTCGATCAGCTGCACGCCGTGGCGATGATAGAATTCACGCGCTTTATGGTTGTAGACGTTGGCGAGGAAGGATAAATGCGTATCCGGGTAGACGGGCGCAGGAACGGTTTCCGCTTTACGGCTAGCCCGCGGGTAGTTCGCCAGGCGCGCGTCATCCAGCATCTCGGCGGTTTCACGGCGGAACTGGTTGAGCAAACTGTTCGGCACAAAGAGGGCATCCGGCAGATTGACCTCAACGTTGCGGGCGTAGTAAATCGTCTGCCCCAGCTTTGCGACGCCATCCTTCAGGCTGTTGAGCGCTTTCTCCGCGTTGTTTGCCACCTCGAACAGGCCATCAAGCGTATGCGTTACGCTGATGCCGTCTTCACAGGTCATGGTCAGAATCAGCTGCTCTTCCCAGCCGCCCAGTTCAATATCCACCGCGATACGACGCTCGCTGGAGGTTTTCAGCAGCGCCTGCTGCCAGTTATGATCGAGGTTACGGTTAAGCGCCGCGTTCGGCCGCGCCTTGTAGAGATCGGCCGGCATTTCGTTCGGCCATACGCGGTAGCGGTTCTCACCGGTTTTCTCCACCGTGTTGGCGCGGAAGCCCACGACCTCACGCTTAATCATCACGTTAAGGCCATCGCCGTTCGCCAGCGGTTCCGTCACCGCAACATCAAGGTGATCTTTCGCCACTTTCAGCACTTCACCCACCGGCAAACCGATAAACTTCGGTGAGTCAAACGCGCCGATATCCCCTTTACGGGCATTCACGAAATAGTCCGTGCTGCCGCGGTGGAACGTTTTGTCCGTCGACGGAATAAAGAAATGCTCGGTACGACCGGCCGACGCGCGCGCCAGGTCACCGCGATCTTCGATGATGGCGTCCAGCATCTGGCGATAGTGCGCGGTGATATTCTTCACGTAGCTCATATCTTTATAGCGCCCTTCAATCTTGAAGGAACGCACGCCCGCGTCGATCAGCGCGCCCAGGTTGGCGGTCTGGTCGTTATCCTTCATCGAGAGCAGGTGTTTTTCAAATGCCACCACGCGGCCCTGGTCGTCTTTCAGGGTATACGGCAGACGGCAGGCCTGAGAGCAGTCGCCGCGGTTGGCGCTGCGGCCCGTCTGCGCGTGCGAAATGTTGCACTGGCCGGAATAGGCGACGCACAGCGCGCCGTGGATGAAGAATTCAATCGTCGCGTCTGTCGCCTGGTGAATATCGCGGATCTGATTCAGGTTCAGCTCACGCGCCAGAACGATCTGCGAAAAGCCGACGTCAGAGAGAAACTTCGCCTTCTCTACCGTGCGGATATCACATTGGGTACTGGCATGCAGTTCAATGGGGGGAATATCCAGCTCCAGCACGCCCATATCCTGAACAATCAGGGCATCCACCCCGGCCTGGTAGAGATCGGTAATCAGACGTTGCGCAGGCTCCAGCTCATCATCATGAAGAATGGTGTTCAGGGTAACGAACACCTTCGCCCCGAAACGGTGGGCGAACGGCACCAGCTCAGCAATATCGCTCAGGGTGTTGCTGGCGTTATGGCGGGCACCGAAGCCCGGGCCGCCAATGTAGATGGCGTCTGCGCCATGAAGGATCGCTTCACGGGCAATGGCGGCGTCACGGGCCGGGCTTAAAAGTTCAAGATGATGGGATTGCAGGCGCATACTTCGTCGTTATCCGTTATGGTCAAAATGGCGGCTATTGTAGTCAGAAGTCTGCGTCAGCGAAACAGTTTTGCGTAGCCTCAGCGGGGATAATGAATCAGGGAGTGAAAATGCACCGTCCGGTCGCTGCTGTTGCGGTAGGCGTGCGGTTTATCGCCGGCAAAACGGACGCCGGAATCGGCTGAAATCGTCTGCCATTTGCCCTCGAGCTTCATCTCCAGCTCGCCGCTGACCACCACCACATGTTCAATCACCCCCGCCTCATGCGGCGTGGATTCACTCAGGGCGCCGGGGGCCAGGGTAATGGAGAAATAATCAAACCGGAGCGCCTCGTCCCACGGAAAGAGCGGCTTGACGACCATCGCCTGCTGCTGCGGGTCAAACACCGCCTGCCGGTCCGCCTCCGGTGTGATGAAGGCGGAAAACGGCACGTTCAGTCCCGTGGCAATTTTCCACAGCGTCGACACCGTGGGGCTGGATTCATTTCGCTCGATTTGCCCGAGCATGGCCTTTGATACGCCGGTTTCGTCCGCCAGCTTCGACAGGCTCCAGCCCCGTGCCTGGCGTAATGTTTTCAGTGTTGCTGCAAGGTGTTGTGTGATGTCCATATTTCCTCCTGACGACGAGCATACCACTTGTACGCTATAACGCACAGTGTTACCTTACTCCGGACGTTATAACGCACAACGGAGTTTTCATGCGCCCTTCCTCTCATCTTGTTCCGGTCGTACTGGCTGGATTTGTCGCCGTTCTCGTGGGCTACGCCAGCTCGGCCGCCATCATCTGGCAGGCCGCCGCCGCGGCTGGCGCCAGCGCGCAGCAGATCGCAGGCTGGATGACCGCACTGGGGATTGGGATGGGCGTCAGCACGCTGGTGCTTTCCTGGTGGTACAAAGCGCCCGTGCTGACCGCCTGGTCGACGCCCGGCGCGGCGCTGCTCGCCACCAGCCTGCACGGCGTCACGCTGGCGGAAACCATCGGCGTGTTCATCTTTGCCAACGCGCTAATTTTGCTCTGCGGCATCACCGGGCTTTTCGCCCGTCTGATGACGTTGATCCCCCATTCGCTTGCTGCCGCCATGCTCGCCGGGGTACTGCTGCAGTTTGGCCTGCACGCGTTTGCGCATCTTGAGGGGCACTTTCTGCTGTGCGGCAGCATGATTGCGGCATGGCTGATCGCAAAAGCGCTGTCGCCGCGCTATGCCATCGTGGTCACGCTTCTGGTGGGCGGTATCGTGGCCTGGGCCGGTGGTGACGTTGTCACGGATAAGTTCACCCTTTCACTGGTGAAACCCGAATTTATTGCGCCCGCCTTCACCTTCACCAGCCTGGTGAGTATTGGCTTGCCCTTCTTCCTCGTGACCATGGCCTCGCAAAATGCGCCGGGTTTCGCCACCATGAAAGCCTCCGGCTACCCGCTGGCGGCCTCACCGCTCATCATCGTGACGGGTGGACTGGCGCTGCTGTTTTCTCCGTTTGGCGTCTTTTCTATCTGCATTGCGGCCATTACCGCCGCCATTTGTCAAAGCCCGGATGCACATCCGGACGCGGATAAACGCTGGCTGGCAGCCATCGCAGCCGGCGGGTTTTATATGCTGGCGGGAATTTTCGGTGGCTCTATTACCGGGCTGATGGCCGCCCTGCCGCTCAGCTGGATCCAGACGCTCGCCGGTCTGGCGCTGCTGGGCACCATCAGCGGGAGTTTATACCAGGCGCTGAGTCACGAAGCGGAGCGCGACGCGGCCATCGTCACGTTTCTGACGACCGCAAGCGGCGTCACGATCCTGGGCATCGGTTCGGCGTTCTGGGGGCTGGTGCTGGGCGGGGTATGTTACGCCCTGTTTTCACGCGCTCGCCGCGCGTAGCTGCGACGGCGTCATGCCCGTCGCGCTGCGAAAGCGGTTGCTGAAGTGGCTGGCGGAGTTAAACCCGCAGGCCAGCGCAATGTCCGTCAGTGGCATGGAGGTATGCTGCACCAGCTCTTTCGCTTTGACCATACGCCTGTGCATCACGTACTGATGCGGTGCCAGCCCCGTCGACTGGCGGAACATGCGGGCAAAATGGTATTCGCTGAGGGCAGCCTGCGCCGCCAGCTCGGCCAGCGTCAGGGGCTGCCCCAGGTTCTCTTCGATAAAGGCCAGCACGTTGCGCAGAACAAACGGCGATAACCCGCCGGTGACGACCGGCAGCTTCCACTGCACGTTTGAGTAGTTTTGCAGCAGATGGGTCAGCAGCAGCGTGGAGGCCGTGCTCAGGGTGAGCTGGTTGGCGTGCTGCTGCCAGTCACAGCCCAGTAAAAACTGGCGATACAGCGTGGTGATCTTCGGGTCGCTGCCAAAAATACGCTCGTCCAGGGTCAGCGAAAGCGGCCGCTTATCCCAGATTTTTTCTCCCACGTCGCGCAGGTGTTCATCGGTGCAGTAGAGATGCACAAACGACAGGTCATCGCGGATATCCCACGTCGATTCGCTCTCTTTGGGCATCAGGCAGAAACGGTCCGGCCCCCCGCCGTTCTTCCAGCCTCTTGGCGTTTTTTGATAGCTTTCGTAGCCGTCCGCCACGTACAGGCTGAGGGTATGATGGTTGCTCTTTACGGTGATCGTGTCGTGCTTGTTGTACCACGCGGCCAGCTGAATACCCGAATTCAGCGAGACGGTTTCCCGCAGGACTGCATTCTGTTGGCAAAGCGTTTCAAAGGTATCGTAAGCGTGAGACATAACCGTTAGCGCGTGAAGAATCGGAATATCAGTCTAAGAAGAGTTGTCGCCCGTTGCCAGTCCCTCCAGAAGAAAAAAGCGCAAGATTTTGCAAGTCTGCCGCAAGCGGGTGAAAGCCCGTTACGCATCTCAGCGTCATACTGCGGGCTTCCGCGGTTTAAGAAGAGACAACTATGAACGCATTATTATACGGACTCGTGGTCATTATCTGGGGAACCACCTGGATTGCGATTTTCCTGCAGCAGGGCCCCGTCGCGGCGCCGGTGTCCATTTTCTGGCGCTTCGCCGTCGCCAGCCTCACCATGATGGTGGTGTTACTCGCCCTGCGTCGCCTGCGCACGCTGGCGCTTCGGGATCATCTTTTTTGCCTGCTTCAGGGATGCTGTGTTTTCTGCTTTAACTTCTGGTGTTTTTACACGGCAGCGGCACATATCAATACCGGGCTGGAGTCGGTGATCTTCTCCATGGCGGTACTCTATAACGCCATTAACAGCTTTATTTTCTTCGGCCAGCGCCCGCCCGCGCGTTTCTGGACGGCGGCGGCGCTGGGGCTGGTCGGGATTGTCACCCTCTTCTGGGACGATCTGCTGGCCAGCGGCTGGAGCGCGTCACTCCTGACCGGTATTGGGCTTTCCGCACTGGGTACCTACGGCTTCTCGCTGGGCAATATGATCAGCATGCGCCATCAGCGCAGAGGCCTGGAAACCATGACCACCAACGCCTGGGCGATGCTCTATGGCACGCTGGTGATGGGCTGCATTGCGCTGTTCAGAGGCGATAGCTTTGTACCGGAATGGACGGTGAGCTATCTCGGCGCGCTGGTGTATCTGGCCCTGTTTGGCTCGGTGATTGCTTTTGGCGCCTACTTCACGCTGGTGGGACGTATTGGCCCGGGCAAAGCGGCCTACAGCACGCTGCTCTTCCCGCTGGTGGCGCTCTCCATCTCCACGGTGTATGAAGGCTACGTCTGGCATGTCAACGGTATCGTGGGATTAGTGCTGATTCTGGGAGGAAATATGGTGATGTTTACCAAACCGGAAACCTGGTTCAGACGCTTACGAATGGCATAAATAAAAAGGCCTGCATTACGCAGGCCGTTTTATTTTATTTCGCGGTCTTTTTCACATCAAACATGGTGGCGTCCGTCGCCATGTCATCAACAACCTGCTTCAGCGTCGCAAAGGTCATTGGTGTGTTTTCGTTATTCAGCTCTTTACCTTCGCCTTTACGTACCACCTTCATAACCGGTTTGTTGGTGGCCGCATCGATCAGCTCACCTTCAAAGAAGAGATGCGTATCCATGGTGCGGTGTCCGGTTGCCATCTGCGTCCCGGCAACCACCAGCGCCACAGGCACCACTTCATAGAACTGCAGCCCCTCTTTCTGCGAACTCACCCCGGTAATCGCGCCACGGAAAATCAGGCTGTGTTTACCCGGCGTGGTGACAACTGGCTTACGCGTACCAATCGCCGTTTTCATTTTGTTATTGGTGTAATTCAACAACTCATCAAGCGTTTTTTGCCCAATTTGCGTGGTGGGTTTTGGCGTTGGATAATAGGTAATTGGCGTCCAGAGAATGCTGTCGTAATTGGCTTCGTTATACGAAGGATCGACCCAACGCAGCGTTGGTTTTCCCGTCGCCGAGGTCGTTTGCTGCAAGCCTGAATAATCTTTTAAAAAGCCGGAGTATTGTTCCGGAGCGGCGACTTTTGAAGAACAGCCCGCCAACGCCAACAGACCAGTAAGCACTGCAACTTTAAAAAAAGTTTGAGTACGCATGATAGTTTTCCATGTTATCTGCAAGTATGCATTTGAAGTTATAGCAAAAGTCTGGCGGGTTTGTTGTGACAAAAAATGATGCCAGGAGCACAAATTGCAAAAAGATTGCCCGGACGCATGCCGGGCAGTGAAAAATTACTGATTTATATCCACTTGCCAGAACAGATGTTTGCCAAACGGATCGATTTCATAGCCCTTCACCTCCTTGCGCACCGGTTCGAAAATCGTTGAATGCGCAATCATCACCGCAGGCATCTGGTCATGCATCATCTGCTGAGCCTGTTTATACAGCGCCACCCGTTTATCATGATCGGTTATCGATTTGGCTTCAGCAACGATCTTATCAAACGGCTTATAGCACCATTTCGCCGAATTTGATCCACCGTTTGCCGAGGTGCAGGTAAACAGCGGACCAAAGAAGTTGTCAGGATCGCCCGTTGCGGTCGTCCAGCCCATCAGCGCAGCCTGATGTTCCCCGCCCTTCACACGCTTAAGGTATTCGCCCCACTCGTAGGTAACGATTTTGGTCTGTACGCCAATTTTCGCCCAGTCCGCCTGAATCATCTCCGCCATGCGTTTCGCATTCGGGTTATAGGGACGCTGGACCGGCATCGCCCATAAATCGATGCTGACGCCGCTGGCAAAGCCGGCCTTTTTCAGCAGCGCTTTGGCTTTTTCAGGATCGTAGTCGTAATCCTTAAGCTCGCTGTCGGCGCTCCAGACGCCAGGCGGCAGCAGGTTCTTTGCCGCCGTTCCGGTACCGTGGAACACCGCGTCAATAATGGCCGGTTTGTTGATGGCCATCGCCAGCGCCTGACGGACCTTCACGTTATCCAGCGGCGGCTTCTGCGTGTTGAACGCCAGGAAGCCGGTATTCAGTCCGGCTTTGCTCATCAGGTTGATATCTTTATTGGCCTTCATGCGCGGCAGATCGGCCGGGTTCGGGAACGGCATCACCTGACATTCGTTCTTCTCAATTTTGGCAAAACGCACGGAGGCATCCGGGGTGATGCTAAACACCAGTCGGTCCAGCTTCGATTTCCCCTGCCAGTAGTCGGCAAACGCCGTGAACAGGATCCGGGAATCCTTCTGATACTGCGCCAGCTTAAACGGCCCGGTGCCGATGGGCTCCATATCCACCTTCTCCGGCGTGCCCGCTTTCAGCATCGCGTCGGCATACTCCGCCGAAAGGATTGAGGCAAAATACCAGGCCAGATCGGCGACAAACGGCGCTTCCGGGTGCGCCAGGGTAAAGCGCACGGTGTGGTCATCGACTTTATCAATGGCGGTTATCAGGCTGCCGAACTCCAGGCTTTCGAAGTTGGAGTAGCTGCCGTTAGAGACATTATGGTAGGGATGATTCACGTCTTTCTGGCGCCTAAACGAGAAAATCACGTCGTCGGCGTTAAAGTCGCGGGTTGGCGTGAAGGATTTATTACTCTGGAACTTCACGCCCTGACGCAGATGGAAGGTGTAAACCTTGCCGTCGTCGCTCACCTCCCAGCGCTCCGCCAGGCTCGGCACCAGCTCCGTGGTGCCGGGTTTGAAATCGACCAGACGGTTATAGACCGGCACGGCGCTGGCGTCGACGCTGGTTCCCGAGGTGTAAAGCTGAGGATTAAAGTTTTCCGGCGATCCTTCGGAACAATACACCAGCGTTTTCGCGGCGACGGCGGAACTGACCGTGAGCGCCGCAAGCGCCAGCGCAATAGTTGTGAGTTTGCTTGTCATCATTTATTCCTGTCTTTTTAATTCGACGGCTAATTAATTCTTTTGCCATTTCATAAATAACATTAAAGTGAAGTGGCAAACACCCGAAAAATAAATAAGGAACAAATCACTATGGGCTCGACGCTTTCCAGACAATTAACGCACCGTTTTTTCCGCTATCTCGCGATCACCAGCCAGAGCGATCCCAGAGTCAAAACTCTGCCCTCAACGCCGGGCCAGCACGACATGGCGCGCGAGCTGGCGCAGGAGCTGGCACAGCTGGGGTTAGACGATATTGTGATTGATGAATTTGCCACGGTAACGGCGGTAAAAAAAGGCAACGTGCCCGGTGCGCCGCGCATCGGCTTTATTACCCATATTGATACCGTCGACGTGGGACTTTCACCGGATATTCATCCACAAATATTAACGTTTACCGGTGAAGATCTCTGTCTGAATAAAGAGAAAGACATCTGGCTACGGGTAGAGGAGCACCCTGAAATTCTGGCTTATCCGAACGAGGAGATTATTTTCAGCGACGGAACCAGCGTATTGGGCGCCGATAATAAATCGGCGGTCACGGTGGTCATGACGGTGCTGGAAAACCTGACGGCGGAACACCAGCATGGCGATATCGTCGTGGCGTTTGTGCCTGACGAAGAGATCGGCCTGAACGGTGCCAAGGCGCTGGATCTTAAGCGCTTCGACGTCGACTTTGCCTGGACCATTGACTGCTGCGAGCTGGGTGAGATTGTTTACGAGAACTTTAATGCGGCAGCCGCGGAAATCCGTTTTACCGGCGTGACGGCGCACCCGATGTCCGCCAAAGGCGTGCTGGTGAATCCCCTGCTGATGGCGACTGATTACATCAGCCATTTTGACCGCCAGCAAACGCCCGAGTGCACCGAGGGACGTGAAGGCTATATCTGGTTTAACGGCATTCAGGCCGGACAGAACGAGGCCGTTCTTAAGGCCAATATCCGCGACTTTGACAAGGAGCGCTTTGCCGCGCGCAAGCAGCAGATTGCCGACGTGGCCGCGCTGATTGCCGCCCAATATCCGACGGCCAAAGTGGACTATCGCATTGAAGATACCTACAGCAATATCAGCAATGCGATTGGCGAAGACCGACGCGCCATCGATCTGATGTTCGAGGCGATGGAATCGCTCGGCATCACGCCGAAACCGACGCCGATGCGCGGCGGCACCGACGGCGCGGCGCTCTCGGCTAAAGGGCTACTCACCCCGAACTTCTTCACCGGGGCGCATAACTTCCACTCGAAGTTTGAATTCCTGCCGCTGTCGTCGTTTGAGGCGTCTTATAAGACAGCCCTGCAGATCTGCCTGCTGGCCGCCCGTTAAGCGGGCTTTCGTGCCAGCATCGTGGCAAAGCGCAGCTTAATGCGGTTGCCGTGTTCATCGGTGCGGTGCAGTTCGCCAACGTCTTCGTTGTATTTGAGCAACTGCCAGCCTTCATAGTAGTTGCTCAGCTCACCGCTCCTGAACGCAAACGGGAAGCCGACCGTGCAGGGGTAGTCTGCCGTATCCATGGCGGCAACGATCAGATTGTAACCGCCCGGCGTCGTGCAGCGCTGCATATTGGCGATAAGGCCCGGGATGGTTTTTGCCTCCAGGAACATCAGCACCACGGTAGAGAGAATAAAATCGTACTGGCCGTCAAAGCTCAGGTTGTTCAGATCCTTAATCGCGGTATGCAGATTAGCGATCCCTTCTTCCGCCTTGATGCGCTCGATATTGTCGATGCTCATCGGGTTCTTGTCCCACGCGGTGACATCGTAGCCGTTGGCTGCAAGATAAAGGCTGTTACGGCCGTTGCCGCAGCCCAGATCCAGCGTTTTACCGGGCTTCACGATCTCCGCGCTGTACAGCACTTCTGAATGGGTACGCGTTAAGCCATATTTCTCAGTGAAGTAATTCTCATCGACGGTCATTATTGTTCCTCGGATTGCATAAGCTGCGCTTTATCAGCACGAACCAGAAGTTTGCCCTGAAGCAGCAGAATCAATGTACGCACCAACAGCCACCCAATAATCGCGTTGGTGAAGATAAACAGCGGCACGGCAATGGCGTGAAAAAAGCCCGTCGGACTGCTTTGTCCCAGATGCAGACCCGTGGTTGCCAGGGCCGATACGCCAAAGGAAAAACTCCAGAATGAGGCATTGAACGGCTGGGACAAATACCATGGCATCAGGCGGAGCATAAATAGCAGCTGCAGCAGGCCATAGCCGAACAGCATTTTCGCAAACGTATCCGCCTGACCGCCATTTACGCTGAACCAGGCGCTACATGCCACCAGCGCGGGCGCCAGTTGAATACCCAATGAAGTACGCAGTGCGGAGGGCAGTTCTCCTGCACTACGAAGACGCTGAAGAATAACCGGTTCCAGGCTGAGCCAGGAAAAGACGCCCGCGCCAAGGAAGACTAACCCTGCATCGTTGAAGCCCAGGGCACCACATGCCATCGCGCTAATAAAATTATTCGCCACCGTAGGCAGATATAATCCAGGCGTGGTCGCCTCTTGCGGATGTTTCCCGCGCCATAACCCGGCGCTTTGCCAGGCGGAGTATGCAAGCTGCACCACCACGCCAATGCCAAACAATGCCAGTGACACCGCGCGAAACCAGGGGACAAAGCCGATGGCGACCAGCATCGTGGTGGCCGGGAAAAGGCTGACAAAACTGCTCATCACCGGGTGTCGCATCTCTGCCAGCACGCTGCGGGGGAAACGGATCGCACGCGTCACAAACGCGACCGTTAAAAGAAACCAGCATATCACCGCAAGGGCTACGAGGCCCTCACCCGGCCAACGCGTCACTGGCCAGAGGGTGCTGGCGTATCGCCAGGCGAAACCCATCCCGATGATGCCAAGCACCATGCCAAAATACCCTGCGGGCAGGTTAAGTACCTGTTGGGGTTTGTTAAATTTATTCATTAATTTTAATTTTTAAAATGTATTTTAAATGCCATTTTAAGCGGTTTCTGCAGCGGATGCCAGCAAAACGAAAAGCCGAAAATTTGCTACGTTTAGTTGAGATGCTAACCAGAGATCAAACGATGAAAAAGTACCGGCTCAGCGATGAAACCCGCCTCTGGCAATGGAAAAACGGCGAAACCACCCACGCCGCTACGCTGCGGCAGATCATCGCCACGGCGGACTTTAACGACGTGACGGTCGGCACGAGAGGCGGCTGGATTGACGATGAGCGCGCCCTCGCACAGGACGGCGACTGCTGGATCTACGATGAAAACAGCGTGGTGTTCGCCGGGGCAACCGTATCCGGCAACGCGCGTCTTACCCTTCCATGCATCATTAGCCATGACGCGCATATCGGCGGCAGCTGCTGGCTGGACGGCGCGGAGGTCAGTCACGGGGCGCGAATAAGTGACAACGTCACCATTCAGCAATCCTGCGTACGGGGCGAGTGCCATATCTACGGCGACGCGCGCGTGCTGCATCACAGCGTGGTCATTGCCGCCAAAGGGCTGACGCCGGATCATGAACAGATCCTCCAAATTTACGATAACGCGACGGTGAGCCAGTCGCGCATTGTGCACCAGGCGCAAATCTACGGCGAGGCGATGGTTAATTTTGCCTTCGTTGAACACCGGGCCGAAGTCTTCGACAACGCGATCCTCGAGGGTAACGAACTCAACAACGTCTGGGTGTGCGACTGTGCGAAAGTCTACGGCAACGCCCGCGTGATAGCCGGTTTCGACGACGATGCCATCCCGACGGTGCGCTACAGCTCGCAGATTACGGAGAATGCCGTGGTTGAAGGCAACTGCGTCATCAAGCATCACGTCCTGATTGGCGGTCACGCATGGCTGCGCGGCGGGCCGATCATGCTGGATGATAAAGTGGTGATCCAGGGGCGCGCGCGAATCAGCGGGGATGTGCTTATCGAGCATCGGGTTGAAATCACCGACGATGCGGTCATAGAAGCGTTTGCTGGCGAGAGCATTCATCTGCGCGGCGAAAAAGTGATAAACGGCGACCAGCGCATCACCCGCACGCCGCTGCTGGGTGCGTTATAGGGTATAAATCCTGCCGTAGATATTCACGTCGTCAAAGCGGCCATTCAGGTATTCCGCTTCCCGCAGGCACCCTTCCAGCGTAAAACCGTTGCGCACGGCAACGCTGTTGCTGTGCTGATTCGCCACCCGACACTTGATCACAAAACGGCGGATCTCACCGCGTTCAGCGTAGTAGCGCATAAACGCCTGCAGTGACTGAGAGAGAATGCCCTGCCCCTGGTGGGCTTCATCCAGCCAGTAGCCGATGTAGACGGCTTTGTTCGTCGGTTCAATGGTGTTGAACGACAGGACGCCAACCAGCGCATCATCCTTGAAAATCAAAAACATTTTGGCGTAGCCGCGCTGATGCAGCATCTGGTTGCTCTGCACGTTACGGCGGGTGTCCTCTTCGCTGCCCACGTGCTGCGCCCAGTCAAAGGCGGTTTGCAGAAAGGCTCTGTTTTTAAGAACGAGATTGTGCAGGTCGGCGGTGTAGCGCTCCTCGACGGCGCGAAGTTCGATATCCTGGGTGACGGGGATGATTTCTGAAGACATGGTGCCTCTCAATTGCCGGGTGGCGCTAGCGCTTACACGGCCTGCGTTTCGAAACTGTAGGCCGGGTAAGGCGAAGCCGCCACCCGGCACAATCCCACAAGGGTTAACGCATTACCCTGTCGTCAACGTACTGACGTTTATCCGGCGCCGGCGGGAAATACTGGTACAGCCAGGTTTCACTGATGGCGTCGCCCTGACAGCGCAGGAACAGGCGCATATCCACCGGCTCCGTCGAATCCGACGTCGGGTACCAGTCAAACAGAATGCGATAGCCGTCAAACGGCTCAACGTAGAGGATCTCTACCTGCTTCGCTTCACCGCTGGAGAGCGTAATCACCGGCTCGATGCCTTTTGGCGCAGCGGCCTTCAGGTCGCCGCCGACGAAGTCAATCGCAAAGCGACGGGCCCACACTTTCGGGTAGTTTTCCCCTGGAGCCCAGCCTTCCGGGAAGCCGCCCATGCCGGTGCGGGTCGCATAAACGTTCGCCAGCGGGGAGCGCACCGGCGGCATCGCGCTCCAGTAGAGGCGATATTTGAAGTCCAGCTCGTCGCCCGCTTTCACCGCTTTTTCCGGCTGCCAGAAGCAGACCACGTTATCCAGCGTTTCGCCGGTGGTCGGGATCTCCATCAGGCCAACCGCGCCTTTACCCCAGTCGTTACGCGGTTCCACCCAGAGGCTTGGGCGCTTGTTGTACCACCCCATCACGTCCTGATAGTGCGAGAAATCGCGATCGAGCTGCAGCAGCCCGAACCCTTTCGGGTTTTTATCCATATAGGCGTTGAACTGCAGCTTCTGCGGGTTGTTCAGCGGACGACAAATCCACTCCCCGTTGCCGCGCCACATCGCCAGGCGGTCGGAGTCGTGAATTTGCGGGTGAATGGTGTCGCACATGCGGCGTTCGTTATTGCCGCAGCTGAACATGCTGGTCATCGGCGCAATGCCGAGCTGCTTGATGTCCTTACGCGCATAGAGGTGGTTTTCCACCTCCATGATCACCTGGCTCTTCTCGCAGTGGATCACGAACTTATAGGCGCCGGTGATGCTCGGGCTATCCAGCAGCGTATAGACGGTAAAGGTGGTGTCGCCGGGCTTGACGGTTTCAAACCAGAAGGCGGTAAAGTCCGGGAACTCTTCCGGCGTGTCGGTAAAGGTGTCTACCGCCAGACCGCGGGCGGAAAGGCCGTACTGGTAGGTGTCGTCCACCGCGCGGAAATAGCTGGCCCCCAGGAAAGAGACGATATCGCGACGCGCCAGCTCCGGCGCCTTAAACGCGCGGAAGCCCGCAAAGCCGAGATCGCTTTGCCCTTCCAGCTGTTTGGTATCCACGCCCGTTTCACCGTAGCTGAACAGCTCAGGACGGAAGTGGATCTCGCGCGCCATAGAGGTCGACTGGTCCAGCGAGAACATCCGCACGCGGCGGCGGAATCCCATTCCCATATGGAAGAACTGCACGTCCAGCTTACGCCCTTCAATGTTGTTCCACAGAGACTGCTTTTCGTCGTAGCGAATGGCGTTGTACGCCTGCGGCGTCATGGTTGCCAGCGTCTCCGGCAGCGGACGCGGCGCGCCACCCCACGGGGTTTTCGCCAGGTCATGCGCCATGGATTGCAGTACGGAGAAATCAAAACGACGGCTCTGGCCGTCAGCAATGTCAGAGTCGGCAGCGTATGCCGCTTTGGAAAACAGGGAAGCAAGGCCGGATGTGCCGCTCAGGGCTGCCACTGCCAGCGAGCCTTTTAGAAAACGTCTGCGATTCATGCCTGGAAAAACGTCCTTATGGTCGTGTGAATGTGTTCCGCGCTCGGCGAAATGACGGCAAGAAAGAACGCACAGCCTAAACAAAAATGGTTAAGAATCCAATTGTTGGCCGGTGATTATATGAACAAAGTGAGAAATATTTTCTGTCGACCAGAACGGCCCGAAAGTGGTGTAAAGAAAGCCTGGAAAATGTGTATAAAAATGCCCCGTCAGGACATCAGCTGACGGGGCCAATGAGGCGGTTATTTTACGCTGACATCGATACCCGGGAAGTACTTATCAGCGAGTTTGGCGATCGTGCCGTCGGCACGTACCTTATCAATTGCGGCATCAAGCTGCTTTTTGGTGGCCTCATCACCTTTGCGCAACCCAAAACCGATCCCGCTGCCGAGGATGGTGTCGTCAGATACCGGTTTGCCGATGAAGCCAAACCCTTTTCCCTGCGGCTTGCTGAGGAAACCTGCCTGCCCGGCCGCGGACATGACCAGCGAGGCGTCGATACGGCCATTCAGCAGATCGCCCCAGGCCATATTCTGATCTTTATACGACACCACGGTGACACCCTGCTTTTCCCAGTGCTCTTTGGCATAGGTTTCCTGAATGGAGCCCTGCAGCACGCCGATGGTTTTGCCCTTCAGCCCTTCAGGCGTCGCCTCGACTGCCGTACCGGCCTTGCCGACCAGCTGCGACGGAATACGGTAGATCGGCTGGGTAAAATCAATGCTCTTGCGGCGCTGATCGGTGATATTCATCGCCGAATTGATGGCGTCGAATTTCTTCGCCACCAGCCCCGGGATCAGCGCATCAAACGAGGTTTCCACCCAGCTGCATTTCAGCGCTGCCGCTTCACAGATGGCATTCCCCAGCTCAACGTCAAACCCTTCCAGTTCGCCTGCCGCATTGCGGCTTTCAAACGGCGGATATTCGGCTTCCAGACCGTAACGCAGCTCGGACGCTGCGAAGGAGGAAAAGGTACACAGCAATCCCATGCCGACAACTAGCGCGCGTAATTTCATCTCAAACTCCTTAGCGTGGTTTAACCCGACACAGGGCCTGGGCACCTGCCCGTAACGTCGCCTCATCTTTCGCAAAAGAGAGACGAATCAATTTATTATCCGTACCGTCCGCATAAAACGCCGACAGCGGAATGGTGGCAACACCGTACTCAACGATCAGCCGTTTCACCAGCTCGCTGTCGCGCTCGTCGCTGAACTGGCTGTAGTCCGCCAGCATGAAGAACGAGCCGGCGCTTGGCAGCAGCGTAAACGGAGAATCGGCCAGCAGACTGTGCAGCAGATGGCGCTTGCGCTGGTAAAACGCCGACAGCGACAGCCAGGTTTGCGGGTCGACCATATGTTCAGCAAACGCGTGCTGCATTGGCGTATCGGCAGAGAACATTAAAAATTGATGGACTTTACAAATCTCGTCCATCAGTACCGCCGGTGCAACACAGTAACCCACGCGCCAGCCGGTGACGTGATACGTTTTTCCGAAAGAAGAAATAATCACGCTACGCTCCGCCAGCTGCGGGTGCGTAGCCATCCCGTGGTGCGGCTCACCGTCAAACACCACGTGTTCGTACACTTCGTCAGACAAAATAATGATGTCAGTATTGCGGGTCAGCGCCGCCAGCTGCTGCAGATCGTCGGCGGAAAAGACCTGACCGCTCGGGTTGTGCGGCGTATTGATGATGATCATGCGCGTGCGCGGGGTGATCGCGGCGCGAACCTCGTCCCAGTTGACGGCAAAATCCGGCACGGTGAGCTTGATGGCAACCGGCGTTGCCCCCTGCAGGCGGACAATCGGCGCGTAGCTGTCAAATGACGGCTCAAAATAGATCACCTCATCGCCCGGATGCACCAGCCCGCTGATTGCCGAGTAGAGCCCTTCGCTGGCGCTGGCGGTCACCAGCACCTCGCGGCCCGGGTCATACTGCGTGCCGTAAAGCGTGGCAATTTTATCGGCAATGCGCTCTTTGAGCGTCTGCAGGCCGGTCATCGACGCGTACTGGTTATGCCCTGCCTCCATCGCACGGGTGACGCCCGCAACAAGCTTCGGGTCGCAGGAAAAATTCGGTGCGCCCTGAGAAAGGTTTATCGCGTTATGCTGCGCCGAGAGCTGGCCGATAACGGTAAAGATCGTGGTGCCCACATCGGGCAGTTTGGAGCGCGTTTGCACAGGCGTTTGTAAAGTCATCCTCTTTCCCTTCTCATGGACATTGCATAACTATTCAAACAACATCTCTGTTGTCGGGACAATCGAATTGTTGTCATAATAGCCATGAGAAAAATGCATAGCTGAGGTGTTTTCATGTCGCGCCGTTCGCTCCCGCTCAATGCCATCGACGCATTTTTAGTCACCGCGCGTCACCTGAATCTCACCCATGCTGCCGCAGAGCTTTGTCTGACGCAGGGGGCAGTGAGCCGCAAGATAGCCTCCCTCGAGGCCTGGTTTGGCTTTCCGCTTTTTGAACGCCACGCGCGCGGCCTGCGCCTCTCTTCACAGGGCTGCGCCCTGCTCCCGGAACTGCAGTCTGCGTTCGAACACTTGCTGACCGTGGCCGACCAGGCCCGCAGCCAGCAAACCGTGATCCGGCTCAAGGCGCCCACCTGCGCCATGCGCTGGCTGGTGCCGCGCCTGCTGGAGGTGGAGCGTGAGCAACCGGATCTGCAGATCGCCCTGACCACCACCACCGATCATAACGTCAATTTCAAAACCGAATCTTACGACGCGGCCATCGTGTTCGGCACGCACATGAGCGCAGGCGACCTGCTGTTCGAAGAGGCGCTCACCCCGGTGATAAGCCCGGTGCGGGCGGGTGCAGCGCTGGGATCGCTGACGTTCCTGCACCCCACAAGGGATAAGACAGACTGGTCGCTGTGGCTGACGAAACAGGAAGGTCCGGGCTTTGCCATGCACAAAAATCAACACTTCGACACGATGGATCTCGCCATCACGGCCGCCATTCAGGGGCTGGGCGTCGCCATTGCCGACGAAACGCTGGTGGCCGAAGATGTCCGCGCGGGAAGACTGATGCGGCCTTATGAAACCAGCATAAAAACCGGCGCGAGCTACCGGCTGGTGCTGCGCGAAACGCCAGGGGAGGAAAATGGGCTGGCGGCGTTTCGCGCCTGTTTGCTTAATCGAGGCTGACGTGGTACTTCATCACCCGTTTGAAGAGGCTCATCCGGGCGCGCATAAAGCGGTTTTCAAGCCTGAAACCTGCATGTTTATTCACGCCAATGCGTAATAAAACGTCCCGCCCTTTACGGCATGCGGGCCAGTGCGTCGGCCCGGGCAGGATCTCACGAGGTCCTGCGTCTCGCGCAAAGCTCACCCAGTAATCGGCCACCTGAGCAGCAAACTGCACATCCCGTTCGTTGACATAGTGGCGTGAAGGCTCCACCTGGCCGAGGGTATCAAAGACGTAAGGCACTTCATTGCCGTGCCACGTGCCGTTGATATAGGTGGCATGTTCCGCTTCCGCAACATAGTCAAACCAGTAACGCCAGCACAATCCGCCGACGCGCTGCTGCGCCTGCATCACGACGTAGCCCATCGTAGTGAACGCCATGTCGCGGCACACCTGCCTGCCCAGCTCCTCATCGCCTTTGACGCCCGGATAGAGCAGCTTAATCAGCCCCAGCCCGAAGCGTCGCTCCCGGCGAAGCTTCTGGATTTGCCCGGCGAGATCGATGCCAAACACCGCCATCACGCTGGCCTCATCGCTGTTCGAGCCGATCATTACCGGCACGGGGTGCTGGCGAGCGGCGAAAAAGACGTCCAGCATCGCTTCAGGCAGAACGCAATCCCCGACGATGGGGGCCGGAGCAATGTTCAGCGGCGCGGTGAGCGGCCAGAACGCCTCCGGCGGAATGGCGCGCAGTTGTTCGGCTGTCGCCTTTTCCAGGCCAAAATGGGCGGCCAGCGCCTCCCCTTTTTGCAACGCCTGCTCTCGCGGCGTGTCCGGCAAGGTGTACCCGCTTTGCACAATCGCCTTATGGAACAATTCTTCTGCAAGCGGAGAGGCCAGCAGAGAGAGCACGCTGCGCGCGCCCGCGGATTCGCCAAACAGGGTCACGTTAGCGGGGTCGCCACCAAATGCGGCGATATTGTCCCTTACCCATTCGAGGGCGGCGATCTGATCCAGCAGGGCAAAATTATGCACCACGCGATCTTCCTCGCCTTCCAGCGCGGGATGGGCAAAAAAGCCAAGATGACCGAGACGGTAGTTGATCGTCACCACAACTACGCCGCGCGTGGCCAGCGCTTTGCCGTTATAGGGCGGTAAGCCACCCGCACCGATGGTAAAGCCGCCGCCGTGCAGCCAGACCATAACCGGAAGCGCCCCGGCGCGCTCTGTGGGAGACCAGACGTTCAGATAGAGGCAGTCTTCCGAGAACTGACCGGGATCGCCCCCGCCCAGCTCCTGGCAATATTCGCTGCTTTGCCAGCTTGAGGCCGAAAAGGCGGTAGCCTCGCGAACGCCATCCCACGGCTCAGGATGCCGCGGGGAGCGCCAGCGCCACTCGCCAACGGGCGGTGCGGCATAAGGAATACCGCACCAGACGTGGACATTTTCATCGGTTAAGCCAGAGAGTGCGCCCTGGCGCGTTTCAACCACAGGGGCGGAAGGATTTTGCATAACGACCTTATTTTTTCCATCACACCCCAGCAGAGTAACGCTTTCAGAGCAAACCGCAACGCTGTTTGCTGCGCGTTTCAGCCTCCTCATAGAGGGTAAATTCGTCATACACCGGGCAGCCGAGGGCCGCTTCAAACGCATCGCGGCTGGCGTTACCGTGGCTGCGGGCCTGGGTTTCATTCCCGAGATTGGACTGGAAAATCCCCGCGGCGCTGACCGGGAGGAAATCTTCGTAGGTGATCGGCTGTGCGACGACCCATCCGCGCTCGATCAGCGGCTGCGGATCGTCGCCCGGCCGGAACGCATGGCGATGCGCTTCACCCGCTGGCGTCAGACGGTAGCGGAAATACGCCAGCTCCTGACGGCGCATTAACAGTTCGCTGTCAGGGAAGGCGCTAAAGATCTCCTGCAGATGCAGCTGGTGCGTCAGGTTATCTTTGCCGGTGCCGGCCTGGGCAAGGAGGCTATCGTACAGTTCCCGGCCTTTCGGGGTCAGCGCCACGCCGCGCTGCTCAATCTCACCGAAGCGCGCGGTGTGGGTGCCTTTGTGTTCACCGGCAAACAGCACCGGCTCTTCCAGCGCCTTGAAACTGGTTTGACGCAGCAGGACGGGCACCTCGCGACGCGGCGGCCCTTCAATCAAAATTTTCGGCTCAATACCGTACTTCGGCATCAGCTCCTGCACCCGGTCAATATCCAGCGTGCGCGGCGTCAGGTGGTTAATATGACAGCCCGGGAAGCAGACCACATCGGCGATCAGCCGGTGCTCGTTATGCAGCGCGAGATAGGTCTCCTGATCGACCGTCGCATGGCGGTGCCAGCGGAAGGTTTCCAGCGCTTCCTGCACAAACTCCTGCGCCTGCTCGACGGTAAACTGCCCTTCCGATTCATACAGATCGAGAAGCGCCAGACAGCGTGGGGTGAAGATGTTTCGGTGAGACAGAATTTCCGCCGCACGTTCGCGCAGCGCGACGTTTTCAATCAGCTCAAGGCGCAGCAGCGAAGTAAAGATGCGGAACGGATTACGGCACAGCGCCGCATCATCAATCGGCCGAAATGCCGTTGAGTGGACCGGCACCCCCGCCTGGGAGAGATCGTAATAGCTGACCGGGTACATCCCCATAATGGCAAACATACGGCGCAGGGTTGAAAGTTCTTGCGCACTGCCGACGCGGATTGCCCCGTGACGCTCGACGTTCAGACGCGCAAGCTCATCGGCGTTTGCCAGTTGTTCATGTAATAGTGGATCATTTTCCAGCACCGCCAGGTTTACGTCCGCTACCAGTTCAAGCAAGGTGCCGTACTGCGGAACTTCCTGCTGGTACATCGCCGACATAGCCTGCGAAAAGTGTTCCCGAATGTCATCAGCCGTGATGGTGTTCGCCATGATGTCATGCCTCCAGTGAATATTACCTGGAGTGTAGAGAAACCCGTTCCTTCCGGGGGGAAAGATTTCTGATTTGTGATCTTAAGACGACAGTGGTCAAACCGTGTGCGACTGGCCTCTGAACAAGCCTTAACGAAACCGCCCTTTCGCGCCTGGCGCTTTTTATCCAGGATTTTCCTTATAATTATTTATGGTTTCGCTTTCTAGCTATAAAGGAGTATTTTTTATTTTCCCCTGGCTGCAAATCAACCAATTTGAGTGCGTCATTATTTTTATCCTCAGCTTTCAAATTTTTAGCTCAAAGTTAGGAATAATCTGAACAGTTGTTTACAAGTCCTTCCTGTCTATCCATATTTCCAACGCAAGCGAAGCGCAAATTTACAAATATTTAAAAATAACGCAACCGCAAATAGCAAAACGCATTTGACGGATCGCACACAGCGACTAGAGTTATTACTCGAACGACGAGTGATACGGAATATTTTCGTATCGTACTGACATAACCAATATATGACTATGAGGTTTAATATGGCAGAGCATCGTGGTGGTTCCGGTAATTTCGCTGAAGACCGTGAAAAAGCATCAGAAGCTGGACGTAAAGGTGGCCAGCACAGCGGTGGTAATTTTAAAAACGATCCGCAACGCGCATCTGAAGCGGGTAAGAAAGGGGGACAGAACAGTCACGGCGGAGGCCGTAAATCTGATAACTCCTGATCTTATTTAGTACTCTTTTAATAAAACCAGAGAGCATGCTGCGGGCTGAAAAGCTCGCAGTACCCTTTCTTTATTTTACCGGAGCGTAATAATTATGAATATGAAAAGTGTAGAGGATGTATTTATTCATCTTCTGTCGGATACCTACAGCGCAGAAAAGCAGCTTACCCGAGCGTTAAGCAAGCTTGCCCGCGCCGCCTCCAGCGAGAAGCTGAGCGCCGCCTTTACCGCACACCTTGAAGAGACGCAAGGTCAGATCGAACGTATCGACCAGATCGTGGAACAGGAAGACGGCATCAAGCTCAAGCGCATGAAATGCGTCGCAATGGAAGGCTTAATTGAAGAAGCTAATGAAGTCATCGAAAGCACGGAAAAAAATGAAGTCCGTGACGCCGCATTAATTGCTGCTGCGCAAAAAGTGGAGCATTACGAAATAGCCAGCTACGGTACCCTTGCCACTCTGGCAGAACAGCTCGGCTATAAAAAAGCCGTTAAGCTTCTTGCCGAAACGCTGGAAGAAGAGAAAGAGACCGACCTTAAACTCACCGACCTGGCCGTTGGCAATATTAACCAAAAAGCGCAGAAATGACGCGATAATACAGGTTAAATAAAATGAGCATCAGTCCCAGGACAATTAAACGGTGCCATTTAGCGGCAGCGATAATATGGTTCATTCTCGCTATCCCTTCCGTCATCTGGTGGAAGAACAGCGTGCTATGGGTCATTATCATCAGTATTTATGCCAATATTGTCGGCCATTTATCTGGCTACAGTGCCGCACGTGCCGATCAGGCTGCTGAAAGTGAGACCAAATAAGCGAACCCCTAATGAGGATACAATGATGAATCACGTAGAACACTACCATGACTGGCTACGCGATGCCCATGCAATGGAAAAGCAAGCCGAATCTATGCTGGAATCCATGGCCAGCCGTATCGATAATTATCCTGATGTTCGCGCTAGAATTGAGCAACATATTAATGAGACAAAACGGCAAATCACATTGCTGGAGGAAATCCTCGACCGTAATGATATTTCTCGTTCGGTCTTAAAAGACTCGATGAGCAAAATGGCGGCGCTGGGACAATCCATCGGCGGCATGTTCCCTTCTGACGAAATCGTGAAGGGCTCGATCAGCGGCTATGTTTTCGAACAGTTTGAAATCGCCTGCTATACCTCCCTGCTGGCGGCGGCCAAAAAAGCGGGTGACACCGCCTCGATACCCGCTATTGAGACGATCCTCGCCGAAGAGCGCGAAATGGCCGACTGGCTGATTCGTCATATCCCGCAAACGACGGAACAGTTCCTGCTGCGTTCAGACGCGTCGGGTGTGAAGCGAAAAAATAACCCACAGGAGAGTGAGCATGTTTCGACACGTCAAACAGCTGCAATACACGGTTCGCGTCGCCGAACCGAATCCCGGCCTGGCGAACCTTTTACTGGAACAATTTGGCGGACCGCAGGGTGAACTGGCCGCCGCCTGCCGCTACTTTACGCAAGGGTTGAGCGATGACGATCCGGGCCGTAAAGACATGCTGATGGATATCGCGACCGAGGAGTTAAGCCACCTCGAAATCATCGGTACCCTGGTTGGTATGCTGAATAAAGGTGCCAAGGGCGCGCTGGCGGAAGGGGTGGAAAATGAGGCCGAGCTGTATCGCTCCATGACCGAAAACGGGAATGACAGCCACATCACCTCCCTGCTCTACGGCGGCGGAACCCCGCTAACCAACTCAGCGGGCGTACCCTGGACGGCGGCCTACGTCGACACCATCGGCGAGCCGACGGCGGATCTGCGTTCGAACGTGGCGGCCGAGGCCAGAGCCAAAATCATCTATGAACGGCTGATCAACGTGACTGACGATCCTGGCGTTAAAGATGCCCTGGCGTTTCTGATGACGCGTGAGGCGGCGCATCAGCTCTCCTTTGAGAAGGCGCTGCAGTCCATCCGTAATAATTTCCCGCCGGGAAAACTGCCGCCAATCGAGGAATTCACCAACAAGTACTACAATATGTCTGAAGGTGGAGAGGTTCGCGGAAGCTGGAACAGCGATAAACATTTCGATTACGTTGAGTCCCCCCAGCCTGCGGTGGATGGCGGCGATGGCAGTGCCAGCGTGACGCTCACAACCGAGCAGGCAACCCTGGTTAAGGCGATGTCTGCCCGCACGAAGTCCGATCCACATTCCGACCCGCTGACCGGTGCCGAGCTGGGTGCCGGTAAGACTAAACCGTAATCGGTTTGCCGGGCAGGCCTGACCTGCCCGGCAAGTCGCGTGCCCCATCGTCTCAGAGGTACGGACCATGTTCGAACTCGATGCGTTTCATCTGGCCAGAATTCAGTTCGCTTTTACCGTCTCGTTCCACATCCTGTTTCCTGCGATCACCATCGGTCTCGCCAGCTACCTGGTGGTGCTGGAGGGCATGTGGCTGCGCACCAAAAACGACGTCTGGCGATCGTTGTACCACTTCTGGCTAAAGATATTTGCCGTTAACTTCGGCATGGGCGTCGTTTCCGGGCTGGTGATGGCGTACCAGTTTGGCACCAACTGGAGCGGGTTCTCCCAGTTCGCGGGCAGCATTACCGGCCCGCTTCTGACCTACGAGGTATTAACCGCCTTCTTCCTGGAGGCCGGATTCCTCGGCGTCATGATGTTCGGCTGGAACAAGGTCGGCCCGGGGCTGCACTTCTTTTCGACCTGCATGGTGGCGCTCGGCACGCTGATGTCGACCTTCTGGATCCTCGCCTCCAACAGCTGGATGCATACGCCGCAGGGTTTCACTATCGAAAACGGGCAGGTGATCCCGCAGGACTGGCTGGCGATCGTCTTTAACCCCTCCTTCCCGTACCGTCTTATTCATATGGCTATCGCCGCGTTCCTGAGCAGCGCGCTGTTTGTCGGCGCGTCGGCCGCCTGGCACTTGCTCCGCGGTAACGATACGCCCGCCGTTCGCACCATGTTTTCGATGGCGATGTGGATGGCGCTGCTGGTCGCCCCTATCCAGGCGGTGGTAGGCGATATGCACGGCCTGAACACGCTTGAGCATCAGCCAGCCAAAATCGCCGCTATTGAGGGTCACTGGGAAAATCCGCCCGGCGAGGCCACCCCGCTGCTGCTGTTTGGCCTGCCGGATATGGAGGAAGAACGCACCAAATACGGCCTGGAGATCCCCGCGCTCGGCAGCCTGATTCTGACGCACAGCCTGGATAAACAGGTCCCGACCCTGAAAGACTTCCCGAAAGAGGATCGACCCAACTCGACCATCGTTTTCTGGTCGTTCCGCATTATGGTAGGGATGGGGCTGCTGATGATTACCCTCGGTCTGCTCAGCCTCTGGCTACGCTATCGCCATCGACTTTACCACTCGCGTCCGTTCCAGTGGTTTGCCCTCTGCATGGGGCCTGCGGGGCTGGTCGCGCTGCTTGCCGGCTGGGTGACCACCGAAGTGGGCCGTCAGCCGTGGGTTGTCTATGGCTACCTGCGCACCATCGACGCGGTATCGCTGCACAGCACCCTGCAGATGAGCATTAGCCTGCTGGCGTTCTTCGTCGTCTACTCATCCGTATTTGGCGTGGGCTATGTTTATCTCATCCGGCTGATTAAGAAAGGCCCTCAGCCCGTTGATACGCTGACGTCAAACACCTCGGGCACGCCTGCCCGTCCGCTGTCAGCCGCGGAGTCTGTTCCGGAAGAGGAGAGAATCTGATGGGCGTCGATATCTCAGTGATTTGGTTTGCCATCATCGTGTTTGCCACGCTGATGTATATCATTATGGACGGCTTCGATCTGGGGATTGGCCTGCTGTTTAACTTCGTGGGCGATGCCAAAGAGCGCGATGTCATGGTCAACAGCGTGGCGCCCGTCTGGGACGGCAACGAGACCTGGCTGGTGCTCGGCGGCGCGGGGCTGTTCGGCGCGTTTCCGCTGGCCTATGCGGTGATCATTGATGCGCTGACCATCCCCCTCACCGCGATGCTGATCGGCCTCATCTTTCGCGGCGTTGCCTTTGAGTTCCGCTTCAAAGCCACCCCTTCACACCGCAAATTCTGGGACTACTCCTTTGCCGGCGGCTCACTGCTCGCCACCTTCAGCCAGGGCGTGGTGGTGGGCGCCGTGATCAACGGCTTTGACGTGGAGGGCCGACGTTTTGTCGGCTCTTCGCTGGACTGGCTCACGCCTTTCAACCTCTTCTGCGGCATCGGTCTGGTCGTCGCCTACACGCTGCTGGGCACCACCTGGCTCATCATGAAAAGCGAAGGCGCGCTGCAACAACGCATGCGCGAACTGACCCGCCACGTGCTGCTGGCGCTGATGGTGGTTATCGCGGTGGTCAGCGTCTGGACGCCGCTCGGCTGGCAGTACGTCGCCGACCGCTGGTTTACCCTGCCCAACTTCTTCTGGTTCCTGCCGGTTCCGCTGCTGGTCGGGATCTTCAGCGTGCTGATCTGGCGCCTGACCCGCAATCCGGCCAGCCACGCGCGCCCTTTCCTCCTGACGCTGGGGCTGATCTTCCTCGGGTTCAGCGGACTGGGTATCAGCCTCTGGCCGAACATTATTCCGCCGCGTATCACTCTGTGGGAGGCCGCGGCCCCGCCTGCCAGCCAGCTGTTTATGCTGGTTGGGACGTTACTGATTATTCCGGTGATCCTGGTGTACACCGCCTGGAGCTACTACGTGTTCCGGGGCAAGGTTTCGGATACTGAAGGCTATCACTGAGGCACGCTATGACGGACTGGCATACACGGGCCATTATTTACCAGATTGATACCGCACTCTTTTATGATTTGAACGGCGATGGCTGCGGGGACATCGCCGGGATAACGGCCAAGCTGCGGTACATTCGCCGCATGGGGGCGACGGTTATCTGGATCACCCCGTTTTACCTCACGCCCTTTCTCGATGAAGGCTATGACGTCAGCGACCATCTCCAGGTGGATCCCCGCTTCGGAAAGCTGGCCGATATCATCGCCTTTATCGAACAGGCCCGCGAGCTGGGCATGCAGGTCATTATTGAACTGCTGATCCAGCACACCTCTGACGCGCATCCCTGGTTCCAGCAGGCCCGCCGTAACCCGGCGTCACCCTACCGGGATTACTACCTCTGGTCAGATAGTGACGACGACGATACGCCCCCCATGTTTCCCGGCGTGGAGGAGAGCATCTGGACCTGGGACGACGAAGCGGGACAATACTACCGGCACATGTTCTATCGCCACGAACCGGACCTGAACCTGACCTCGCCCGCGGTGCTGAAAGAGATCGAGAACATCATCCTCTTCTGGCTCAAGCTGGGCGTGTCGGGGTTCCGCCTGGATGCCGCCTCCCATCTGACCACGCAGGCGGGAAACGGTGATGAAAAAAAAGGCCTGTGGATCCTCGAACATATGCGCCGTCTGATTGAGGAACATAATCCGGACGCGATCCTGCTGGGTGAAGTGGACGTCGAGGTGGAGGCCTATCAGGACTACTTTGGCAATAATGACCGCCTGAATCTGGTGCTCAATTTCTGGCTCAACAAGTATTTTTACGTCAGCCTGGCCCGCAAAAGCGCCCGTCCGCTGCGCAACGCGGTGAAGAAAATGATCGTCCCGCCCGATTCATGCTGTTTTGCCAACTGGCTGCGCAATCACGACGAGCTGGATCTGGAGGGCATCAGCCAGAAAGACAAACAGTTTGTCCTCGATACCTTCGCCCCTGATGAGGAGATGAACGTCTATCAGCGCGGGATCCGCCGCCGCCTGGCACCGATGCTCAACGGCGATCTGAAGCGGCTGGCGTTCTGCCACGCGGTACTCTTTTCCCTGCCCGGCGTTCCGGTGATGCGCTATGGCGATGAGATCGGCATGGGGGATGACCTCGATCTGGAGGAGCGCTACGCTGTGCGCACCCCCATGCAGTGGGCGGGATCGCAAGGCGGCGGTTTTTCGGCAGCCGACCCGGAAAAATTTATCGCGCCGATTATCGACCGCGGCCCTTACCGCTATCAAAAAATCAACGTCGCTGATTCGCTGCTCCACCGCAACTCGCTCCTGCACCGCATCATTGATATCGCCAATACCCGCTCGGAGTTCCCCGAAATTGCCGTTGCGCCCTTTCGGCTCCTCACGATCGATAGTGACGCGGTGCTGGGGATCTATTACGAGACCGAAGAACGCAGCATCCTGACCTTTGTTAACTTCAGTGACCAGCCGGTGCAGTTCACCGTGAAGGGGATCCGCAACACGACCTGGACCGCCTGTCTCGCGGACAAACGCTACGATGACGCGCTGGTTTGCGGTAAAACCGTCGAGCTCAGCCTTGGCGGCTACGGCTATCGCTGGTTCTGGACGCACCGCAGCGCGCTGCGCTGATTACGGTTTCCGGCGGGTTATCAAACGCGTCAACACAATACCCGCCACCGCAAGGGCCCCTAACACCACTTTGCCCGGCATACCGGAGGTCACGGACGACGCGCGGGTTTTCGCTTCGTCAGTGAAACGGCCATGGATTTTGTGCAGATCGTTAACCGGCTGGTCGAGATAATCCCGGCGGTCCGGCGCGTTCAGATCGTCGGTCATCTGACCTTCCCAGGCTTTCTTCACCATCAGCCTGTCCAGAAAACCCGGGAAGAGGAACTGCCCGACAATCGACTGAATGGTGCTGCTGCCTACCCACAGCTCGCGCACCGGCTTTTGCGCCACCCTGAAGATGGCGCTGGCGGCGACTTCAGGCTCGAACACCGGCGGTACCGGCCGCATTGCCCACGCGAACTTGTTCCTTGCCCATTCGAACTGCGGCGTATTGAGCCCCGGCATCTGCACCATCGAAAGCTGAACCCGGCTGTTCTCATGCATCAGCTCGGTGCGCACCGCATCGGTAAACCCGCGAATCGCCGCTTTGGCCCCGCAGTAGGCGGACTGCAGGGGAATGGAACGGTAGGCCAGCGCGGACCCTACCTGAATAATCACGCCCCTGTCGCGCGGAACCATAAGCTCAAGCGCCGCGCGGGTGCCGTTCACGTAGCCGAGGTATGTCACCTCGGTCACGCGCCGAAACTCGTCCGGCGTAAGGGTACGAAACGGTGCCAGCACGGCCCCCATGGCGTTGTTGACCCAGACATCAATCGCACCGAGGCGATACTCAATCTCGTTAGCCGCATCCACCACCGCCTGACTGTCGGCGACGTCCGCCTGCACGGCGTGCGCATTTACGCCGAAGCGGCGCAACTCTTCCTGGGTGGAGTGCAGGCTGGCCTCATCACGGGCGATGAGGCCCACATCGTAACCTGCTTTTGCAAAGCGCAGCGCCGTGGCTTTTCCCACGCCCGCCGTCCCACCGGTAATCACTATGACAGCCATAGAACCTCCACGTGAACTCAACCGTTATTTCCGTCCGACAATGTTGTTACCAGCTCTGCCAGCGAAAAATGCACCGCTTTTTCCACCACGTCCTGACAGTCTCCGGAGAAAAGCACGGTACGGGTTTTCGTCTCGCCACGTATGTTCCACGCAAAACAGACCGTCCCCGCCGCCGTGCCGTCGTCGCCCCCTTCCGGGCCAGCGTATCCGCTGATGGCGATGCTGATATCCGCCTGGGCAATGTCGCGGATGCTGGCGGCCATCTCGGTCACCGTCTGTTCGCTGACGGCGGTATAGCGCGCCAGCGTTTCAGGACGCACGCCGAGGATCCGCGCTTTCGCGGCATCGCTGAACACTACCAGCCCGACATCATAAAAATCGGCCGTGTTCTCTTCAGCGCAGAGCGCCACCGAGAGCTTTCCCCCGGTGCAGGATTCCGCCGTGGTTAAGCGCAGACCGGCATCGGTTAACTTGCTCGCCAGTTTTTTTGTCAGCTCACCGACGGTGTAATGGTTATCGTGCAAAAGATTGCTCATCTTGCCGCCTCTTATTTCTCGAAAGGAATGATTGAAATATGTCCATTGCGCTCAAGTATGGCATATTTAATTTGGCTTATTTCGGTAATGCCATTATTCTGACGCGCGGAAACCAGAATATCATCGCAAGAGACATCGACCTTTTTGAGTTTATCCGCCAGGGGAACGCCGTTTTCCACCAGAATCACGGGCGTGCCGTCCAGAATATTCTCTACCGGGGAAAAATACTTTTTCATAAGGCCAAAAATAATATCCACTACCACCAGGGTGGTAATCGTAATCATCGCGCCGGTGACGGAAAAATCCTGCCCCAGAAGCGCCTGCTGCGTGGCTTCACTAATTATCAGGAGAAGAATGAGATCAAAGCTGGTCATCTGCAGCAGCGCGCGTCGCCCGGCCACTTTAAATACCACCACGAGGAACAAATAAATAGCCAGCGCACGAAAGACCATATCCATATCAGCCTCCTACGGGTAAATAAATTGCCAGAGGGTGATCTCCGGCTCGTTGTTTACGCGGATGACCGAGTTCCATTTACCGGCCCGGGACGGTGTGGTAAAGAGTAATACCGAAAAGTTGTCCGTCTTTTTCAGGTTGTGATAAACAAAATAGAGGCTTTTTCCGTGGCTGAACATGGCGTCCGGCTGGGGCCAGACGCTGCCTGGATCATACGCATCGCTACTCTCGCTGGTGACGCTGAGGGTATAGGCCCCCTCCGCTTTCACCGGAAACGCAAGCTGCATCCGTGTCTCCGTCTCCCGCCGCCCGAAGCGCTCATAGTTTATGGTCAGCGACTTGGCGGAATTTGTTTTTACCGTATCGCTGACTATTCCGCTTGAAAACAGACCGGCAATGGCGGCAACGATAATACCTAACAGAACGATAAACCCCACCTGACGAAACGCGTATTCAAACGTCAGCAAGCGATATCTTTCCTCAATCCCGGGTAACTTTTCATTTTCACGCTTCATGGCCATCGTCACCGTTTCGCTTATTATCCGATAATTTTGATTTCTAACGCGAATGTTTTTAGGACTTATCACATTTGCCACATAAAGGAATAGCAACAATACTTAATAAGTCAAGACACCCAAAATGAAGGATATCCGATGAAATTATCGCTTATTTCCGCTTTTTTGATATTTCTGGTTCCGGCCGCATGGGCAGATAATAACGGCGGGTTACAAAAAGGTGAAGCCCCGCCGCCGCCCCACGCCCTGGATAGCGGATATCGCGGAACCGATGACGCGCGTATTATGACCATCGATCAGGCAAAACAACTGCACGACGGTGCGACCATTTCATTACGCGGTAATCTTATTGACGGTAGCGGCGATAAGTTTGTATTTCAGGATAAAACCGGAAAAATCGACGTTATTATTCCCCAGGCAGTCTTCGACGGCAGAACGGTAAAACCCGACCAGATGATCAGCATCAACGGTTCGCTTGATAAAAAATCATCTCCTGCCGTCGTCCGTGTCGATCGTTTGCAGAAATAATTCAGCGAAGCGTTAACGCTGCAGTTATCCATCAAATCTCACCCCTTGGCTTAAGGAGTCAGCTATGAGTGATACCCAACAACGTACGAACGCTTATCCGCAGCCCCCGTTCCCGGAACAGCCACAGACGCCACCGGGACTGGCATCCGAAATGCAACCTGTACCCGACCACGGGGAAACTAGCTACAAAGGGCATGGCCGCCTGGCCGGTAAAAAAGCCCTGATCACCGGCGGTGACTCAGGTATCGGTCGCGCAGTGGCCATCGCCTATGCCCGTGAAGGCGCAGACGTGGCCATTAACTACCTGCCTGAAGAGGAAAAAGACGCCGCGGAGGTCATCGACCTGATCAAAGCCGAAGGCCGGAACGCCGTCGCGCTGCCGGGGGACGTTCGGGACGAAACCTTCTGCCAGAATCTGGTCGAAGAAGCCGTCTCGAAGCTGGGCGGGCTGGATATTCTGGTCAATAACGCCGGTCGTCAGCAGTTCCGTGAATCCCTTGAAGAGCTGACCACCGAAGATTTTGACGCGACGTTTAAAACCAACGTCTATGCCCCCTTCTGGATCACGAAGGCGGCGCTGCGCCACCTGAAAGCCTCGTCCGTTATCATTAATACCTCCTCCGTTCAGGCCGTGAAGCCGAGCCCGGTGCTGCTGGACTACGCCCAGACCAAAGCGTGCCTGGCGGTATTTACCAAATCCTTAGCCAAGCAGCTGGGTCCGAAAGGCATTCGCGTCAACGCGGTCGCTCCCGGACCTTACTGGACGGTACTGCAATCCAGCGGCGGCCAGCCGATGGAAAAAGTGAAGGAGTTTGGCGGCGATACCCCGCAGGGACGTCCGGGTCAGCCCGTCGAGATTGCCCCGCTTTACGTCACGCTGGCTTCGGATGAATGTTCATTTACCTCCGGCCAGGTATGGTGTTCTGACGGCGGTGACGGCGTGATCTAACCCCTTACCCCTCCCTCTATGCAATGAGCAATAAATGAACAAGGACGTTCACATTTCTTCCCCTGCCGAAAAACATGTTGTAACTCAAACAGATCAAATGTTAAAAATATTTTGCTATCAAGTTATCAAAATTAAACAACTTAGCTTGTCACCCGCATCGCTCTGTTTTTAACATCGCCTATGGAAAAAAATGGTCTGTTCAGTCAGCGCATACGCTTGCGCCATTTGCATACATTTGTGGCCGTCGCTCAACAGGGAACGCTGGGGCGTGCGGCTGAAACTCTTAACCTGAGCCAGCCTGCGCTCTCGAAAACCCTCAACGAGCTTGAACAGCTGACCGGCGCCCGTCTTTTTGACCGGGGTCGGCTGGGGGCGCAGCTTACCATCGTGGGCGAACAGTTCCTTACGCACGCCGTCAAAGTGCTGGATGCGCTCAATACCGCAGGCCAGTCGCTGCATCGAAAAGAAGAACACGCCAGCGAGGTCGTCCGCGTCGGGGCCCTGCCCACCGCCGCGCTGGGCATTCTTCCGCCGGTGATTGGCCAGTTCCACAAGCAGCAACGGCATACCACTATTCAGGTTGCCACCATGAATAACACCATGCTGCTCGCGGGGCTGAAATCGGGCGAGCTGGATATCGGGATTGGCCGCATGTCCGACCCTGAACTGATGGGCGGTCTCAATTACGAGCTGCTGTTCCTGGAGTCCCTGAAGCTGGTGGTTCGTCCCGATCATCCGCTGCTGCAGGACACGGTGACGTTAAGCCGCGTCATGGAGTGGCCGGTGGTGGTGTGCCCGAAAGGGACCGTCCCACGTCAGACCGCCGAAACCTTGCTGCAAATGCAGGGGTGTACGCTGCCCTCAGGGTGTATCGAAACGCTGTCGGCCTCGCTTTCACGCCAGCTCACCCTCGACTATGACTACGTCTGGTTCGTTCCCTCCGGCGCGGTAAAAGATGATTTGCGCCAGGGCACGCTGACCGCTCTCCCGGTAACGGCCCCCGGCGCCGGTGAACCTATCGGCATTTTGACCCGGGTAGATACCCCGCTTTCCACAGGCGCGCAGACGCTGCTGAGCGCCATCCGTAAATCGATGCCGGTTTAATACCCCTCACCCTAACCCTCTCCCCTAAAGGGGCGAGGGAACAGACCTGCGCGTTAATCAAATAATGCGAAATCATTCATTAACAATTGCGTAAAACAATTTAACAGTTTTATCATAGCCGCGAATTCACCAAATGGTTCACAAATGGTTTGATAAAAACGAATTCACCCGTACTAATCATCAATCCCACCGCATTTATTACCCAACTGGTACATACCCGACACGGCGGCGGGATCTAAAGGAGAGAGAAATGGTATTTGGCAGCGCGCCACGTGGAATACCGCGTATTCTGCAGTGGCTTCTTGCCGGACTGATGATGCTCATCGGTCTGGCGGTCGGCGGGTTGGGCTTTAAGCTCGCCACCGTAGGCGGGAGTAGTTACTTCCTGATAATGGGCGTGGCAATGGTGATTGCCGCGATCCTGATTTTCCTCAACCGCACCAGCGGGATCCTGCTTTACGGCATCGCGTTTATTGCCTCGCTGTTCTGGGCGGTAAGCGATGCGGGCTGGGATTTCTGGCCGCTCTTCTCCCGCCTGTTTACCTTTGCCGTGCTGGCGTTCCTGTGCGCCATCGTCTGGCCCTTCCTGCGTGCGGCAAACCACACTGCACCAAACAAAGCCCCCGCTTTTGGCGTCGCGGCGCTGCTCGCGGTGGCCATGCTGGTCAGCCTCGGCTGGATGTTTAAGCCGCAAACCCTTGTGGCAGCGAACGAGCCCGTGCCGGTGAAACCCGTCGCACCCGGCGAGCAGCAAAAGAACTGGGAGCACTGGGGCAACACCACCCACGGCGACCGCTTCGCCGCGCTGGACCAGATTAACAAGCAAAACGTCAGCTCGCTGAAAGTCGCGTGGGTTGCGCACACCGGCGATATTCCGCAGAGCAACGGCTCGGGTGCGGAAGATCAGAACACGCCGCTGCAGGTTGGCGACACGCTGTATGTCTGTACGCCGTACAGTAAAGTGCTGGCGCTGGACGTGGATTCCGGTAAAGAAAAATGGCGCTACGATTCCAAAGCCACGGCCCCTAACTGGCAGCGCTGTCGCGGTCTGGGCTATTTTGAAGACCACTCCACCGTGACAACGTCACAGGCAGAAACACAGCCTGCGGCATGCCCTCGCCGCCTGTTCCTCCCCACCACCGACGCCCGTCTGATTGCCATTAACGCGGATAACGGCAAGGTCTGCGACGACTTTGGCGACCATGGCACCGTGGATCTGAGCGTCGGCATGGGTGAGATTAAGCCCGGATATTATCAGCAGACCTCCACGCCGCTGGTGGCCGGAAACGTTGTTGTCGTCGGCGGTCGCGTCGCGGATAACTACTCGACCGGCGAGCCGCCGGGCGTGGTCCGCGCCTACGACGTTCACACCGGTAAGCTGGCCTGGGCGTGGGATCCGGGTAATCCGAACCTGACCGGCCTGCCGCCGGAAGGCCAGACCTACACCCGCGGTACGCCGAACGTCTGGTCTGCGATGTCCTACGACGCCAAACTGAACCTGATCTACCTGCCAACCGGCAACGCCACGCCAGACTTCTGGGCGGGCGAGCGTACCGCGCTGGACGATAAGTACAGTTCCTCCATCGTCGCCGTCGACGCGGCCACCGGCCAGGTCCGCTGGCATTTCCAGACCACCCACCATGACCTGTGGGACTTTGACCTGCCTTCCCAGCCGCTGCTGTACGACCTGCCTGACGGCAAGGGCGGCACCACGCCTGTGCTGGTGCAGACCAGCAAGCAGGGCATGATCTTCATGCTTAACCGTGAAACCGGCAAGCCGGTGGCGAAGGTCGAGGAACGCCCTGTCCCGGCGGGTAACGTTGAAGGTGAACGCTACTCCCCAACCCAGCCGTACTCCGTAGGCATGCCGATGATTGGCAACCAGACGCTGACCGAGTCCGACATGTGGGGCGCGACGCCAGTCGACCTGCTGCTGTGCCGCATTCAGTTTAAAGAGATGCGTCATCAGGGCGTCTTTACCCCGCCTGGTCTCGATCGTTCCCTGCAGTTCCCGGGCTCACTCGGCGGGATGAACTGGGGCAGCGTCTCCGTTGACCCGAACAACAGCCTGATGTTCGTCAACGATATGCGCCTGGGTCTGGCAAACTATATGGTGCCGCGCGCGAACGTGGCGAAAAATGCCAGCGGCATCGAGATGGGGATTGTCCCGATGGACGGCACGCCCTTCGGTGCGATGCGTGAACGCTTCCTGTCGCCGCTGGGCATTCCGTGCCAGAAGCCGCCGTTTGGCACCATGTCGGCCGTTGACCTGAAAACCGGCAAGCTGGTGTGGCAGGTTCCTGTTGGTACGGTGGAAGATACCGGCCCGCTGGGCATTCGCATGCACATGCCAATCCCAATCGGCATGCCGACGCTTGGGGCATCGCTCTCGACCCAGTCCGGCCTGCTGTTCTTTGCCGGCACCCAGGATTTCTACCTGCGCGCGTTTGATACCGCCACCGGGAAAGAGATCTGGAAAGACCGCCTGCCGGTCGGCAGCCAGTCCGGGCCGATGACCTACGTGTCGCCGAAAACCGGTAAGCAGTACATCATCATTAACGCCGGTGGTGCCCGCCAGTCGCCGGATCGCGGTGATTACGTTATCGCGTACGCGTTACCTGATAAGAAATAACCGATGAACAAAGGGACCTTTTGGTCCCTTTTTTTTGCCCGGTGGCGCTTCGCTTACGCGGGCCTACAAATACAAGTAGGTCGGGTAAGGCGAAGCCGCCACCCGACAAAACACGCGACTCAGAACGTCTCCCAGTTATCCCCCGAAACTGTCGCCGCCGGGCGCAACGGCGCGCTCGTCGCCACTGGCGCTGACGCCACCGCGCGGTTCGGCTTCGCACCGCTCAGACGAAACGCCCCAACCGCCTCGGTCAGACGCGCGCCCTGTTCTTCCAGAGACGCCGCCGCCGCGGAGGCTTCTTCCACCAGCGAGGCGTTCTGCTGGGTCACTTTATCCATCTCCGAAATCGCCTGGCTCACCTGGACGATACCGCGACTCTGCTCATCGGACGCCGCGGCGATCTCCAGCATGATGTCGGTGACGCGCTTCACCGCGTCGACGATCTCATTCATGGTGTTACCGGCGGCAACAACTTCACCGGACCCCTGGTCGATCAGCGAAACCGATTCGTTGATCAGGCTTTCGATCTCTTTTGCGGCATTCGCACTGCGGCTTGCCAGGGTGCGCACTTCACTGGCCACCACGGCAAATCCGCGCCCCTGTTCACCCGCCCGCGCCGCTTCTACCGCCGCGTTAAGCGCCAGGATATTGGTCTGGAAGGCAATGCTGTTAATCACGGCGGTGATTTCAGAGATCTTCTTCGAGCTGCTGGAGATATTGCCCATGGTTTTCACCACGCCGGAGACCATCTGGCCGCCGCGGGTGGCTTTCCCGGAGGCATCTTCCGCCAGCTTGCTGGCATGATGGGCGTTATCGGCGTTCTGTTTCACCGTCGCAGTAAGCTGTTCCATGCTGGCGGCGGTCTGCTCGATGGCGGCAGCCTGCTGCTCGGTGCGGGAAGAGAGATCGGTGTTACCGGCAGAGATCTCGCTGGTGCCGCGGTAAATCTCCTCCGCCCCCTGACGCACGGTGCCGACCGTTTTTTCAAGCGAGTGCTGCATGGTTTGCAGATCCCGCGTCAGGCGGCCAATTTCGCTGCGCCCGGCCACGTCGTCCGGCATCGTCAGGTCGCCCTTAGCGATATTCTCGATACGTTTCGCTGCCCGCTGCAGCGGATTGATTACCGTGCGGCGCAGCACGACAAAGGTCATCGCCGTCAGCACCAGCGCCAGCGCAAACGCGCCCACCATAAACATCAGGCCCAGCTGCGTGCGGCTGTGCGCCTGCGCCGTTAGCGCATTGGCACGGTCGGTACGGATCTTAATCGCCTTCAGCAGTACGGCGTTGTACGCGTCGTCCAGCGGACGCGCCGTTTCGTTTTCGTGGTTGATGATCGCCTCGAACATGCCGTTTTTGGCGAATTTGACCATCGGCTGCATGCCCGCGATATAGGCGTCATACCGGGTCTTAAGCTCCGCATCCAGCGCTGCGCCCTCGGCGGTACGCACGGCGCGATTCATGTAGGCGGTAAAGCTCTCCTGAGACTGCTTAATGCGCGTTTCCGCCTCGCTGATGTTCTGCTTCATCGCATCCATCTCTGCGATACGGCTTGCCGCACCGGCGTGGATCAGATTGATACGCGCGGTTCGCAGATGGTTTGAGCTGTTCGACAGCCCCATACGCACCTGAATTTCAGCTGTGACATCCTGCTGATCGTTATCGGCCTGCAGCAGGAAATACCCTGCCAGACCCGAGCTCAAGGCAAACAGAAGAATAATGCCACCGAGAATGGAGGAAAACAGCGGAACCAGCCTGATGTGATGCAAGAAGCCCAGCCTGCGCTGCGCCAGCATCGAAGTAGTGTTGTCCATGACCGTCGACTCTCTTGTAGGTAAGATGCGTAAAAACACGCCTGTTAAATAGTCATCGGCACGGCAGAGATTTAGATTACGGCTAAAAACGCCGCACTGGTCACACTTTAGAGAAGATTATTAAAGAAATGCCAGCGGCGAAAAACCGCTGGCAGAAGAGTTACTTGTCGCCGAAATGGATAACGGTACGGATGGATTTTCCTTCGTGCATCAGATCAAACGCCTCGTTAATCTGCTCCAGCGGTAAGCGGTGGGTAATGAACGGATCGAGCTGAATCTTGCCGACCATCGCATCTTCAACAATACCCGGAAGCTGGGTACGGCCCTTCACGCCGCCAAACGCGGAACCGCGCCATACGCGCCCGGTGACCAGCTGGAATGGACGGGTTTTAATCTCCTGACCCGCACCGGCCACGCCAATGATGATGCTCTCGCCCCAGCCTTTGTGGCAGCACTCCAGCGCGGAACGCATCACGTTGACGTTGCCGATACACTCGAAGCTGAAGTCCACGCCGCCGTCGGTCATCTCGACGATGACGTCCTGAATCGGCTTCTCGTGATCTTTCGGGTTCACAAAATCGGTCGCGCCCATTTCACCCGCCAGCCTGAATTTCTCCGGGTTGGTATCGACCGCAATGATACGACCGGCCTTCGCCTGCACCGCGCCCTGAATCACCGCCAGACCAATGCCGCCGAGACCGAACACCGCCACGGTATCGCCCTCTTTGACTTTTGCGGTGTTATGCACCGCGCCAATACCGGTGGTCACGCCGCAGCCCAGCAGGCAGACTTTATCCAGCGGCGCCTGAGGGTTCACCTTCGCCAGCGAGATCTCCGCGCAAACGGTGTATTCGCTGAAGGTGCTGGTGCCCATGTAGTGATAAACCGGCTCGCCGTTGTAGGAGAAACGGGTCGTCCCGTCGGGCATCAGCCCTTTCCCCTGGGTGGCGCGAACGGCCTGGCAGAGGTTAGTTTTGCCGGATTTACAGAACTTACACTCGCCACATTCCGCAGTGTACAGCGGGATCACGTGATCGCCCGGCTTCAGGCTGGTCACGCCCTCGCCCACTTCTACCACAATCCCGCCGCCTTCATGGCCGAGCACCGCCGGGAAGACACCTTCCGGGTCGTCGCCCGAGAGGGTAAACGCATCAGTATGACATACGCCGGTATGGGTGATTTTGATCAGCACTTCGCCTTTTTTCGGCGGTGCCACGTCAATTTCAACGATTTTGAGCGGCTGGCCGGGGCCAAATGCAACTGCAGCGCGAGATTTCATATGTCTTCCCTTCTTGTCAGGTATGTGGATTTATTTTAGATAAGAGCGCAGTAAATGGCCGACTTCCGCCATGCGAACGGCACGCTGATCCGGCGTGGTGTCCCCCGCTACCAGCTCATCTTTGAGGTGAATTTCAACCATTTCGCCCATCAGGCCATTGGCAGCCCCGCGCACGGCGGCAATTTGCTGCAGGATGGCCAGACAGGGGTCGCCCGACTCCAGCGCGCGTTCCAGGGCATCAACCTGGCCCCGAATGCGGCGGACGCGGGTAAGAATACGTTTTTTATCTTCGGGTGAATGCGGCATACGCCCTCCTGATACTATAGGGGGGTATGGTACCTATTTTGTTACCGCTGTGTAAACCTAAAGATGAGAGGGTTGAGGTTTTGTACAAAACTCGGGGGAGGCATTGAATACGCCAGATAACAAAGCAAAATAAAAAGCGTAAAGTCTCATTCTGATAAGCCGATAAAAACAGGGTCTTTTTTTAATATAGGGATATTACATGCGTAAACTCATCTCCTCCATTGGGCTCATAGCAGGTATGGCTGTAGCCACACCCGCGGTTCACGCCAGCACGTTGACACAAACGTTGACCCGCTGCGACTCAACCTTTTTCAACGAGATTTATCATCAGCGAGCCAAACTCAGCCGCGTAGCCCCCTTAACGCTCAACAAGCATTCGCAGGCCTGGTTCAAAGCCCCTGAAGACGGCAATCGCACCATCTGGTTTGCTCAACCGCTGCATGAATTAAATCTGACGGTATCGGGATATTACCTGCAAACCAGCAATCTCGATGAAATCAATTACGGTAAGTACTATTACTGGGGACTCATTTTCAAAGAGTCACAAGAAGAAGTGATGTCCAGACTTGATCATTTGTCCTGGAAAAAGGCGGGAGATGATTATGTTTCTCAGACGATGATTAAAATCAACCCAAACAGTGACTGGGAAGACAACGCGCAGGCGGTGTCAGGTATTGCTCCGGCAAAAGAAAGTACCGAAAAGCTGTTAATGCTCAGCAAAAGCAAAGACGGGACATTATTGCTCTGTACCGTTCAGGGAAATGTAACGCCTGACATGCTGACGACATTACGACCTGATTTATCCGCAGGGGATGCGAAATGAAAAAGCTAACATGGCTGGTATTACTTATGCTGACAGGTTGTACCGGGACAAGTAAACCCCAGCCGCAGTCTACCCCCAAGCCACCGGCAGGCGTCATAAAAATCCTTGAAGATAAGAAAATTGCTTCGTATATCGATTTTCGGGTGATTTCAACTTATCAGGGTAACGACCACTTACGCCGCTTTTATTTCATCAATAACTACGCCGAGCAGACACTCATTATAAAAAATCCTCCCGTCTACATAGCGAGCTCACGGGCAATCGACGTGATTAACTGCGACAAAAACCAGCGTGCCGTTATGGCGCGAACCTATTTTTCGAAACCGTTCGCGGAAGGCGATGTCGTACATGTGACACAGGATGTGGGACAATGGGAAAGTTATCCGAAAGACTCTCTTTTTGGGATAATAGCGGAAAGCATGTGCAGTATTCCCGTTGAAAAACTCAAGCCAGAGCCAGCGAAAGATAATCGAAAACCGTTACTGGATGAATAAAATCTTCCGGACCTAAGCTTCTATGGACAGACTCACTCTGCTCTACATGAAAGCGCGGGTTGGGCTGTCCGCTAACAAATAGCCTGCCGTTAAATTGACGATCCGTTACTGACCGTCCTTTCTGCCGGGCGGCACTGCGCTTACCCGGCCTACCGTCCCCTGGCAGCCTGCGCCAGCGTTTGCAGTTCCTCCTTCAGCCAGCGCGTTGCGCCCCGCTGGCCGCTGCGTTTATGCGAGTAAATTTTCACTTCAAACGTGCGTATCGAGAACGGTAAAGGAAAAATCCTCAGGCCTGCTGCCGCAACCAGCTTCTCAGCGGCGTATCGAGGGATGGCCATCAGCAGGTCGCTTTCCGCTACGATAAACGGTGCGCTGAGCATTGACGGCGTTTTGATCGCGATTTGTCGGGTATAGCCCAGCTGCTCAAGCCGTACGTCAAGAACGCCCTGCTTCTCATTCCATGGCGTCACCACCAGGTGTCGGGCCGCGAGATACTCCTCCAGCGTGAGACGCGTCCGGCGCGCGTTGCTGATGACCACATACTCATCTTCAAACCAGTCGATCTCTTCCAGCTCCGGGTGCCGGATATCATCCTGAGTGCTGAACCCCAGCGCGAGATCCACTTCACCCGCCAGCAGTTCCGTCAGCGCCGGGCTGTGCGGCAGATAGCGCAATTCGAAACGCAAACCCGGGGCCGCAAGCTGCAGCCTGTGCATTAGCGCCGGGAAAATGCACAGCGCGGTAAAGTCCGTTATCGCAATTTGTAAGCACTCCGAACTGCTGGCTGCATCAAACTCCGGCTGCGGAGTCAGCTCATGATTCAGGAACGACAGTGCGGAAGCAATGGAAGGCGCAAGCTGAGAGGCATACACGCTGGGGGACATGCGGTGCCCTTCGCGGAAAAACAGCGGGTCATTCAGGGTGGCACGCAGACGCGACAGCGCATGGCTGAGCGCGGATGTGCTCATCGCCAGCTCGTCAGCGGCCAGGCGAACGGAGCGGTGGCGGTAAATCGCGTCGAAAACGGGCAGCAGGTTTAAATCAAGACGTCTCAGGGCCGGATGCATAGTATTCATCATTTGTTGATTTCATTGCACTTAATTCTTCAGACAATACGCCGTATGCTTAACGCCATCAATCAAGACGCACGCTAAAAAGCAGGAAAAACAATGAGCATCACCCTTCGTCAGGCACGCCCCGAAGATGCGGCAGCCATTTACGCCATGATTTATGAGCTGGCGGTGTATGAAAAAGCCCCGGAAGAAGTGGTTACCACACCGGAGGAGATCCGGGAAACGCTCTTTGGCGCAGGTACTAAAACCGAAGCGCTGATCGCGGAGTGTGAAGGCAAGATCGCTGGCTATGCCGTGTTCTTCACCAGCTATTCAACCTGGCTTGGCCGCAACGGGATTTATATGGAAGATCTGTATGTTTCCCCAGCTTATCGCGGCCTGGGGGCGGGAAAAGCACTGCTGAAACATATCGCCCAGCTCGCCGTACAACGGCAGTGCGGTCGCCTTGAATGGAGCGTGCTGGACTGGAACCAGCCCGCCATCGATTTTTATCTGAGCATTGGCGCGCTGCCGCAGTCCGAATGGGTGCGCTACCGTCTTGACGGAGAAGCGTTGCTCAAATTTGCCGAATAGCGGCACGTCATCCCCGAGAAGATCCCGCCCCGCGGGATCGCGCTTTCCTGCGTCGATCCCGTCTCAACAGATTATGAATTTATGCTACCCTTCCATAAATTTCATAAACATAGTGCAGAACGCCATGACGACAGCCCCTTTTATCCGCCCTCAACTCACCCTGCCAAACGGCGCTGACAAACTGCTGCTGCACTCCTGCTGCGCCCCCTGCTCCGGTGAAGTGATGGAGGCTATCCAGGCGTCGGGCATTGAGTACACCATTTTCTTCTATAACCCCAATATCCATCCGCAAAAGGAATACCTCATTCGTAAGGAGGAAAATATTCGCTTTGCGGAAAAGCACGGCGTGCCGTTTGTTGATGCCGATTACGACACCGATAACTGGTTTGAGCGCGCAAAAGGTATGGAATGGGAACCCGAGCGCGGCGTCCGCTGCACCATGTGCTTCGATATGCGTTTCGAGCGTACGGCGCTCTATGCGGCAGAAAATGGATTCAGCGTCATCAGCAGCTCGCTGGGGATCTCCCGCTGGAAGAACATGCAGCAGATAAATGACTGCGGCCAGCGTGCGGCGGCGCGCTATCCGGGTATGGTGTACTGGGACTATAACTGGCGTAAACAGGGCGGCTCCTCGCGCATGATTGAGATCAGCAAGCGAGAACAGTTTTACCAGCAGGAATACTGCGGCTGCGTTTATTCGCTCAGGGACAGTAACCTGCACCGTAAGTCACAGGGCCGCCCGCTAATCCGCATTGGGAAACTGTTTTACGGTCAGGATGACAATGAGAAATAACGGGTTCCGGGTATAGAGATATATCCGAAAACCGCCCTTTCAGGTGCCGAATTTAGCCTTTCGCCTGCCGTATCCACAAAGAGCGGCTATCCTTTAACTATCAACAAAAGGAGGCAAAAATGTCTGATTTCGGTACTGATAAAAACACCCAGTTTGCTGAAGACAAAGCAAAAAATAAATTTGATGAACTTGCAGGTTCAGCGCAGCAGCAGTTTGGTGAATTCGTTGATTCACCAAAACATCAGGTTAAAGGTGCTGCTAAAAAATATGCCGCTCAGGCCAGCGATGCCGTTTCCGATGTCACTGAAGCCGTCAGAAATAATCCCCTCACCGGCCTCGTTGCCGCGGGTGCAATCGGTATAGTTCTCGGCTTGTTGCTGGGCCGGAAATAACCCAGGGCCCTTCGGGGCTTTATTTTTTCTTAACTAAACAATCTGACCATGCGGTCTAACTCCTCCTCTTTCACGGCGCGCGATAAATAATATCCCTGAAAGTTCTTGATGCCCAGCTCGACTAATTTCTCAAACTTTTCTTCACTATCAACCCCCTCTGCAATACAGTCCGTTCCGGTCATGTCGCTGTAAACCTGTATCGCTTTAATCAAATTATAGTCATTGTCGTTTGCCACAAAATGCTCAACGATGTCCCGATCCAGCTTAAGCCCATCGAAATGCACCTGGCGCACCGGGAACATGGTTTGATGGTTAGAGAAGCAGTCATCCAGGAACAATCGACACCCCGTATTGCGTAAATGCCGCATGGTTTCAGGGATCCTTTTGTCCTTCGTCACGTCAATATCTTCTGCAAATTCAAAAACCAGCTTTTCAGCCCACTGCGGTTTGAGCAGCATGCCGATGGCTTTCCGTGCCATATCAGGCAAAGCATTCCCGGACGCCAGACGAGGCGGAATATTCACTGAAAAATAGTATTTCCCGTTATACTTATTAATACCTGAAACGGCGGCATGGATGACCAACGCCGTAATTTTCAGCCAGATTTCATGATTGGAAACATCCGTTAAAAAACTGGCAGGCTTGACAATTTTACCGTTTTTATTCCAGCGAATCAGGATTTCAAACCCAACCCCTTTTTTATCTCGATCGGTAATAATCTGATATGCCGGGAATATTTCCCGATTACGTAACGCATTAAAAATTTCGGCTTCTTTTTCCGTGAACCCCACTTTTTGACGCGGGTGTTTATCTGGTTTCTCTGCTTTAAAATTGTGCGGATCGTGTAACCAGCGCTTAATTAAACGTAATTTAAGCACTCCTTCCTTTCGGTGGGTATAAACCGTTTTATTCGACAATCCCATTCTATCGCACATTTCCTTTACGGACATACCACGATAGAAATTTAATAAAACGTCAATCTCTCTTCTTGTTAACCACTTTAGATTTTCTTCAGAGCCAAAATCCATGTAGCGTTCGCGTAATACACGTGAACGATCCTTAAAGCTTTTGTAATGGGTATTAAAACAGCCTACTACATCCGAAACGCTGGCAACGCGAATCAATGATAATTGATAACTGTTATTTAAAAGACTGCCCAGCGTACGGTACAGCCAGCCGTCAGGAATATCACCATACAGGGTGACATGCCGAATAACGGGGAGTGCATTGAGTACCGAGGCCAGTCGCTTCAGGCTTTCCAGGAGATTGACGACACCTTTCCCGAGGAACACCACGATATGGGCATCCTGATTTTTAAGGATATTTTCAACATCCTGTTGGGATGCCTCATCTCCGTTAAAGTGAATTTGGGAAGCGTGGATCCCGTACTTATTGAGGATCGAACAATACCCCTGAAATGTGAAGCCGCAGGCTGAGATGACAAATTTATGTTTATCGCAAACCCCATTTTTGAGAGACATTTTTTGGGTCATAACCTGCTCCTGGGCACCAAAGCGCCATTTCTGTTTGAGTATGCATAAAATTTATTGCATGTGTTGCTAACTATAATTTTACAGTAGCACCCAGGGTTAAGAAACTGTTATCAGCCTAATTCACCGGAACATCTTTGCGTTAATCACAAACGTTTAACTATACTTTTCTTTTCAAATAACCACGGCAAATGTTTTATTCTCAGGGTATAATGAAAATTCCGAAAAAGAAGACTGGACACTTCATCTATCGGCTCATTCAAATACGAGAAAAATGCTATGGATAATCATATCTCATCCAGGGCCTTGCTACAACGAAGGGATGTCATAAAGAGCAATCCACGATTCGGTGAGGCAATATTAGAGCACTACACAATTAATGACACCATCTACAAAAAACAACCTTTGTTCTACAAGACAATGCTACAGGAATCACGGTTCAACATTATCCTCTCCATGTGTTGTTTTATTTTTGGCAATCAAGCCGAGTCAGTTTCTGAAATTAAAGAGTTATGTTCTCGCTATAAGATAGCCAGCCCCAACAGCGTTATTGCGATCATTACGATACTCAGAACCACCGGGCGCATCAGAACCTGGCGCTGTACGGAAGACAGACGAAAGACGAGAATCGCGCCAACCGAAAAAGGCCTGAATGAACTAAAGCGTTATATGTCCGGCGCTTTTTTGCCCGTCAGCATTCTTTATCCGACATTTAATATTAATGTAAACCTGCTGGACAATGATATTTTGAGAAGTAACTTCTTCCGCCGCGCGGCAGAATATCTTTTTCGGGGATTAACGTTCAGAAAGGTTTTGCCTGAAGTAGGATTATTTATTGATAAAGATGGTGGCCGTATGATTATGCTTTATCTTTACCTGCAGGCTATGAAAAACAAATCCGCCCATGGTGCCGTTATTGACTATTCAGCCAGCACGCTCGCAAAAGAATTTTTTGTATCGCGCATCCACGTCAACCGGATTATCAAATCAGCTCAGGAGGCGGGCTATCTGAAAGATCGGGGTGATGGTCGGCTATCGGTCTATCCGGCGTTTATCGAACTCGTCGAAAATTATGCCGGATTATATTTTGCGTATGTCACGCATTACATCAACGTGGTTCCTAAAGAGCGACGCCACGCTCACAACGTGACGTCAACCGTATAATTCACCAGGCGTTCGGTGTTCCGAACGCCCTTCACCTATCGTTCCCGCAGCGCCTCTTTTGCCTTATTCAGCGGTTTCAACAGATAATCCAGAATGGTTTTGCTGCCGGTTTTAATATCAACAGTGGCAATCATGCCCGGAAAGACCGGGAATTCCTGACCCTGCTTATTGGTCAGATGGTTACTGTCGGTACGAATATAGACGCGATAGTAATAAACATCTCTTTTCACCTCATCCTGCAGGGTGTCCGGCGAAATCATGGTCACTTCCCCTTCCAGCCCGCCGTAAATGGAGTAGTCATAGGCCGTCACTTTCACCAGCGCCTTCTGGCCAGGATGGATAAACGCCACATCGCGCGGCGAAATTTTCGCCTCAATCACCATCTGATCGTCAAGCGGAACCAGACTCATCAGCTTGCCGTTCGGCGGGATGACGCCGCCCACGGTCGTGACGTCAATATCCTTCACGATCCCGCGAACCGGCGCATTGAAGGTCAGTCGGGTCAGGGAGTCTTCCCGACCCTTCATCACCGAACGCTGGGCTTCAATCTCCGCATTGGCTTTCGCCAGCTCTTCGCGAGCGCGGACGTAATACTGGTTTTTCATCTCGGTGATTTTATTCTCAAGCTCATTTTTTTGACGCTCAAGACGCAGCACCTCCACCTTGCTGGCCGCCCCCTGGGTCACCAGCGGACGGGTCAACGACAGCTCGCGTTGCACCAGCTCGGCACCCTGACGTAAACCAGCCAGCCCCTTTTCAAGGCTCTCGCGACGGGACTGATAGAGCGCCGTTTCCTGCTTAACCAGCTCAACGTCGTCATCCAGCTCCTCGGGAAACGTCAGCTCCGTGTCGTTAACTTCGGCCTTCAGGCGTGCCGCCGTGGCCAGCGCCGCATTCAGACGCGACTCGCTCTCCAGCACGCTCGACTCGGTTTTTGTCCGATCAAGCTGCGCGAGCTGCTGGCCGCGCTCGACGATGTCGCCTTCGCGCACCATCAGGCTGTGGATAATGCCGCCTTCCAGGGACTGGATGACCTGCTCATGAGAAGACGGTATCACCTTACCGCTGCCGGTCGTCACCTCATCAAGATGGAACAGGCTCGCCCAGGCGATAAACGCCGCCAGCAGGGCGAACAGCGACCATGCCACCAGCGTGGCGCGCGGAAGGCGCGGCTCTTTCAGTCGGCTATTAAAACGGGAGAAATCATTCATGCCGCGCCCTCCTCTGCAACCGCCGCCGGTTTCATGGTCACGGTGCGCTGTGCTGTCTTTTGCGGCACCATGCCGTGCTGGTGCAGGATGGCGTCGCGCGGGCCGTCCATCACCACCTTGCCGTTTTCCAGCACGATGATGCGGTCGACCAGATCCAGAATCGGCAGGCGATGCGTGGCCACCACCAGCGTCCGGCGTTTACCCAGCCATGTGTGAAGATGCTGAATAAACTGCTTCTCGCTCATTTCGTCCAGCCACGCGGTAGGCTCGTCCAGCAGCAGGATAGTCGGCGAGGTGATCAGGGCGCGCGCCAGCAAAAGCGCCTGACGCTGACCGCCGGAGAGGCCCGTTCCGCCCTCGTTGATGATAGTGTTCAACCCCATTTTCTGTTTGCGCACAAACTCCAGCGCGCCGCTGTTGACCAGCGCCTGGTGAATCTCATCGTCGGTCGCCAGCGGGTTGCCCATCAGGATGTTGTCCCGCACGGAGCCAAAGAACAGACGGGCCTGCTGGCTCAGCAGCTGCATGTCGCGACGCACGTCGGCCGGGTCGAGATGGTTAAGGGCAATATCGTCCAGCAGAATGCTGCCCTGCTGCGGCTCCTGCATGCCCGCCAGAAGCTGTAGGAGCGTGCTTTTGCCGGAGCCATTGCGCCCGAGCACCGCCACGCGTTCTCCGGCGCGGATCTGCAGCTTGCTGATGTTGAGCACGGTGAGTTTCTCTTCCTCGTCGTAATAAAACCCGACGTCCTCAAGCGCATAGTCGCCGCGCAGGTGGGCTTTGTGCACCTTCTTGCCGTGCTGCGGATCGTCAATCGGCCGCTGCATCAGGTCGTCCAGCCCCTTGCGGGCCACTTTTGCCGACTGCCAGCGCGAGAGCACGCCTGAGATCTGCGACAGCGGCGCAATGGTCCGCGACGCCAGAATCGAGGTGCCCACCAGCGCACCGGTGGTCATGTCGCCGCTGATGACCAGGTAACAGCCGACCAGCAGCACCACCGCGTAAACAATCGACTGCACCTCCTGCGTCCAGGTGAGCAGCAGGCCCGTCAGCCAGCGCTGCTTCATGCCGACGCTGGCGGCGACGTCGTTGGTGTTATTCCACTGGTTCTGGAAACGCTGCTCGGCGCGCATCAGCTTGATGTCTTCAATGCCCTGCACCGCTTCCACCAGCGTGGCGTTACGAATGGCGGATTCACGCATCCCTTCGCTGGAGAGTTTCCCCAGCGGGCGCTGCACCAGCAGGCCCGGAATAAGCAACAGCGGCACGGCGAGCAGGACCACCAGCACCAGCGGACCGCCAATGATCCACAGAATGAAGACGAACAGCAGGAAGAACGGCAGATCGGAGAGGGCCGCAATGGTCGTCGAGGTGATCAGCTCGCGCACCGACTCCAGCTCGCGGATCTGCGCGATAAACGATCCGGTTGATTTTGAGCGTGCGCCGTTTTTAATCCGCAGCGCGTGGGCAAAGACGCGTTCAGAGATGCGCAGATCGGCGCGCTTCCCCACCACGTCGGAAATGTGCACGCGCAGCATGCGCATGATGAATTCGAACACGATGGCAATCATCACGCCGCCAAACAGCACCCACAGCGTGGCTTCTGACTGCGACGGTACCACCCTGTCGTAGACCTGCATGGAGAAGACCATGCCGGAAAGCGCCAGCACGTTGGCGACCAGCGCCACCAGCATAATGTCGCCGTAGCGTCGCCAGTCCTTCAGCGCCAGCTGCCAGAACCAGTTTTTTTCATACGGTTTGATGTAGTCATCCACGCGGGCATCCGGCGTGGACTCGAGCGGGCGCAGCACCATCAGGCCCTTTAATCGCGACCCGAGCGCCTCGCGCGTCAGCGTCGTCTCCAGGCCGCCGTCGCCGCTGAAATGCAGGCTGACGTTGCCTTCGTTGTCCATGCGGTTGATCACCGCAATCTGCCCGCCGGTGAATTCTGCCAGCAGCGGCAGGCGCCACGGATCGAGGTATGCCGCTTCTGCCGCCACCACGCGCATCCCCAGCCCAAGCTGGCGCGCCATCTCCTCCAGCACCAGCTGGCGCGGCGACTGGCTTTCATGGTTAATCGTGACCCGAACGTGCTCCACCGAAAAGTCCAGCCGGTAGTGCTTCGCGATGATGAGCATGCCCTGCAGCCAGGGTTCGTACTGTGGATGTGTCTTCATAATCTCCGGGGTAACGCAATTCGTCTAAAGAAACGCCAAAAGGCCGCGGGGATCGCTCCCCGCGGCGTTGTTTTACGCAATTAACAGTTGATGGTTCGCCAGCAGCGTCGCCAGATCCGTCTGCACGCCGTTCAGCGTCACCAGGGTGGTTGGCGAGAACTGACCGCCGGTACCGTCCAGGTCAACCTGGATCTCGGTATTGCTGCCGTTCTGCACCACGCGGATGTAATCGCTGATATTCCCCGCGCCGCTGTCCAGCGTGGCCACGCCGTTCACGTAGCTCGCCGAGCCCGTGCCGGTATAGCCGCTGCCGGAAAGCAGATCGCGCAGGTCAATACGATCCGTGTCCGCCGTCCCTTCCCAGGTACCGACCGTAAAGCCGTTCACCACGTCGTGACCGTTACCGCCCGTGGCGTCCGAGGCGTTGATCAGCTTGTAGAGCAGCGTATCGTGACCGCCGCTGCCGATGTTGAAGGTGTCATTTCCACCGCGGCCTTCGAACCGGTTATCACCGCTGTTGCCGGTGATGACGTCGTCGTAATCCGAGCCGTTAATCCCTTCAATGTTCAGCAGACGCGTGGTGCCGAAGCCGGTGTCCTGCGCGGTTGAGAGGCGCAGATCCACGGTCACGCCAGAGGTCGCGTTGCGGTAATCCACCACGTCCATCCCACCGGTGTTGCTCCAGGTGTCATGGTCGGAATGGGTAGTCCAGCCGCCGGAGCCGTTGTAGGTATACGTGCCATTTTCGGCGATAAAGGTGTCGTTATACCCGGTTCCGGTAATGGTTCCGCTGTGGCCGCCGGTGGCCGCTTCGGCCGTCAGGACGTAGCCCTCTTTGCCGTTGCCCGCCTCCAGACCGCTCCAGGTGACGTTATCCGACACGCCGTTGGTGATCTTCAGGATCTCGGCCGAATAGGTTTCATTCGGATCCAGCCCGTAGAAGCTCACCAGCGCGGACGTATCGTTCGACCCGATACCGGACTGGGCGTTGATGATCTGTGAGGCCACCAGCACGCCCGCGGCGTTGTACAGATTGACCGTATTGCCGTAGTAGGCGTTGATGCCCTCGCTGTCAACAATGTGCAGATGCATCGCGGTGCCGTCAGCAATGGTTTTGCTGTTTTGTACCAGCACCACCTTGCCGTTCTGCTGAGAGACCAGCAGGTCCTGCGCACCGTCCCAGTTGTAGTCCACTGCCGCCACGCCGGTGGCGTAAGCAATGCCGGACGCCAGCTGGCTGGCGGTCCAGGTGGAGCCGTAGCCGTTGTTGGTGAACAGCGTCGCCGTCTGCGAGCCGCCGTAGGTGCTGAGCTTGACGATGTCCATCTGCCCGTCGCCGTTCCAGTCCACCGCCACCGACAGATAGCCCGCCGCTGCGTTAGAGGCCTCCACCGCGCTCTTGGTGGCCGAGAGCTTCCCGGTACCGTCGTTGTAGTAGATCACCCCGCCGTTGTTGTTGTAGCTGCTGCCCAGGTACAGATCCATGTAGCCATCGCCGTTGAAGTCCGCCCACGTCATGGACGCCGCCGTGGTGGTATTCGAGGCGTTGGGCACAAACACGTTCGTCAGGTTCTGACCGATGGAGAGCGTGCCGTTGCCGTTGTTGTTGATCACGGTTAACGAGTACGCGCCGCTGCGGTTGGTGTGCTGAACCACATCCACGGTGCCGTCATTGTTAATATCGACGCCGGAGATTTCACGCATGGTGGTGAACTGTCCCCAGAATCCCGCGCCGCCGTAGGTGCCGTCAGGCGAGAGTACCCCGTTGTTGTTGATCAGATAGGTAATGGAGTCCGCGCCGGAGTCACCGTACGCCAGATCCAGATACCCATCCCCGGTTTTATCGTAGGCAATCACGCCGCCGAACCAGATGGTGGTGCCCATTGCCAGCTGGCTGGCGTTATAGGTGCTGCCATCGTAGGTCCACATCACCTGCGTGGATCCTGAGTAGGTGGTCTCCGTGGCGAAAACATCCTGCGTGCCGTTACGGTCAAAGTCGGCGGCAGTCTGGCTCACCACGTAGTAGTTACGGGTGTTGGTCAGCGTATTGCCGGCATAGGTCGAGCTATCGCTGCTGGAGTAAGACTGGCCGTTAGCGATGATATTCCACAGACCGCTGCTGTTCATGCCGAGGGTCATGGTGGAGTTGTTGCTGTTCCCCGCCGTGGTTGCCCAGTCGGTGTTCACCGAGGTGGTATCAATCACCAGGCTGCCGGTCGCCGTACCGGTGGTATTGCCGTTACCCGCGCTGCTCTTCACCTGCGCGGTCACGCTGTAGCTCGCCACGCTCAGCGCATCGCCGTCCGGGATCTGCAGATACCAGGTGTTGTGATCCGGGTCGACCACCACCGCACCGCCCGTCTGGGAGGTGTAGGTTTTGCCGTTCACCGTCACCACCAGGTATTCACCGTTCACCAGGTCAGCGGAGACGGTACCGCTGACGATCGGCGTGGTATCCGACGTGGTCTGCGCGGTAATCGCCGCCGTGGTGGTCGGAATGCTGGTATCGACGTTCAGCACAAAGCCGTCCGATTCCGTGTAGTTTCCGGCCCTGTCGGTGACGCGCACGATGTAGGTGTGATTCCCGTCGCTCAGGCCGTTGTCCTGGAAGGACCAGCTTGCGCTGCCGTTCATGGTCACCTGGCCGAGCAGAACCCCGTCACGGTAAAGCTGCACGATCTCGCCGTCGTCCGGGGCGCGGTTCAGCGTCCCGTTGATCAGCGGCGAGTTATCGTCCGTTGCCACCGCGCTGCCAAAGGTGCCCTGACGCTCGCCTTCGCCGTCGGTATAGCTCACGACCGTACCGACCGTGGTCGGCGGCGTGGTGTCTACCGTGACGACCTGAGACGCGGTGGAACCCACGTTGCCCGCCTGGTCGATAATCCGCACCAGGTAGGTGTAGTCTCCGTCAGGCAGATCGCGGGTATCGGTGTAGCTCCAGCGCTGGTTGGTGACCGTGGCGTCTGACCAGGTATTCCCGCCGTCCAGGCTGATCTGCACGCGCTCGTCGCTTGCCAGCGCGCTGCCCAGCGAACCGTTGATCGTCAGCGTGGTGTCCATGGTGATGAAATCACTCCCGGACTGGCCGGTATCGTCGCTGATGCTGTCGATGGTGACGCCGTACTGCGGCGCCTGCGTGTCCACCGTCACCGCCTGCGAGGTGGTGGCCCCGACGTTCCCCGCCTGGTCGACAACCCGCACCTGATAGTTATGGCTGCCGTCGGTCAGGGTACGCGTATCGCTGTAGCTCCACTGGGTGCCGCTGACGGTGGCGTACACCCAGGTCGTGCCGCCGTCCATGCTCACCTGCACGTACTCGCCCGCGCCGAGTTCAGCGCCGAGCGTTCCGTGCAGGGTGTACGAGGTCGAACTGGTCAGGAAGTCGTTATTGTCGAAGCCGGTATCCACGGTGATGTTATCCACCGACACCGTGATCGCCGCATCCGGAGCAATCGTATCGACGGTCACCTGCTGATGGGCGCTGGCTCCCACGTTACCGGCGGCATCCACCACGCGGACGTAATAGTCATAGGTCTGGTTACCCAGCGTGCGGCTATCGACGTAGTACCAGCTGTTGCCGGTGACGATCACGTTCTGCCAGGTGACGCCGCCGTCGATGCTGATCTGGGCGTATTCGCCGTCGGCCAGCGTCGCGCCGAGCGAGCCGTGCAGCGTCAGGGACGTGTCGCGAGTGATAAAGTCGCTGCTGCTCAGGCCGGTATCGTCGCTGATGCTGTCGATGGCGATCGTTTTGCTGGCGTCCGGTGCAACCGTATCAATGGTCACCACCTGAGAGGCGGTGGCGCTGATGTTGCCCGCATCGTCAATCACGCGCAGCTGGTAGTTGTAATCCCCGTCGGCCAGCGTGCGCCCATCGACATACGTCCAGCTCAGGCCGCTGACGCTGACGTCGATCCAGGTGACGCCGCCGTCAAGGCTGATCTGCGCGTGGTCGCCGCTGCCCAGCGCCGCGCCGAGCGTCCCTTTCAGGCTGATCTGGTTGTCGCTGGTGATAAAGTCGCTGCCGGACAGGCCGGTATCCTGCGTAATGGAATCCACGGTAATGGTGGTTGCCGCAGGCTTCGTCAGATCAATCACCACGTCCTGGCTGTCCGTTGCCCCCACGTTGCCCGCGTTATCAATCACGCGGACCTGGTACTGATACGTCCCGTCCGTCAGGGTGCGGCCATCGGCGTAGCGCCAGGCGGTGCCGGTCACGGTCAGGTCGATCCAGGTGACGCCGCCGTCGAGGCTGATCTGCGCCTTCTCGTTATTGCCGAGCTGCGCGGTCAGCGAGCCGTTGACGACGACCTGGCTGTCGTTAGTGATGAAATCCGTTGCGCTCAGGCCGGTGTCGTTTTGCAGCGAATCAATGCTGATCCCCATCGACGGCGCGGTGAGATCCACCGTGACGGTATGGTTATCGCTGGCGCTGTTGCCGATGGTGTTGCTCACCTGCGCGTTAATGACGTAAGAACCGCCGTCTGCCAGCGCGGCCACGTCAGCGCTGCTGACCGTGTAGCTCCAGGTGCCGTCATTCTGAACGGTAGCCGCATAGGTTTTGCCGTTCAGCGTGAGGGTCACCGTCTGGCCCGCCGGGGCGTCGGTGGTACCGCTGACGACCAGCGGCGTGCCGTGCTCGGCGGCGTTGACGATGTCGTCCTGCGCAAAGGTGTTAATGGTGATGGTTGGGACATCGCCGTTCAGCGTCACGTCGTGCGTTGCGCTGCCCGGGTTGCCCGCCCTGTCGCTTACCGACGCGGTGATGGTGTACTCCCCGTCGCTCAGGCCGAGGAAATCACGGCCCGGTACGAAGACCGACCACGATCCGTCCGCCCCGACGGTCGCCTGATAGCTATGCCCGTTGAAGGAGACGGTCACCGTCTGGCCCTGTTCCGCCGTGGTGGTGCCGCGGATGGTCTGGCCCGCCAGCTGCTCCGCGTTGTTGACGATATCGTCATCGGCCACGGTGCTGATGGTCACGGTTGGCGCAACGGTATCCACCGTTAAGGTGTGCGCGGTCTGGCCGCTGTTACCGGCTTTGTCGTTGACCGAGGCGGTGACCGTCAGCGCGCCCCGGCTCAGGGCGGCCAGGTCGGCTGCCGGCACGTCGAGCGTCCAGGTGCCGTCACTGCCGACAAGCGCAGTGTAGGTTTTTCCTCCCAGCGTCACGGTAACGGTCTGCCCCGCCTCCGCGCTGGAAGATCCGTGCACGGTCAGCGGCTGCTGCGCTTCCGAGGCGTTCAGCATGTCGTCAACCGACAGCGTCCCGATGCTCACCACCGGCGCAGTGGTATCCACGCTGATGCCGTGCGTTGCCGACGCGCTGTTGCCCGCGCTGTCCTGTGCCGACACCGATACCTGATAGCGTGCGCCATCGGCCAGAGCACCCACGTCGGCGGCCGGTACGGTGGTCGTCCAGGTGCCGTCGCTCTGGATCGTAGCCGTATAGGTCTTGCCGTTCAGGGTCACGGTGACCTGGGTCCCGCTGGCGAACTGCGCGCTGGAACCGTTAATCACCAGTGACGAACCGGCTTCAGCCGCGTTGATGACGTCGTCACCGCTAACGGTGTTCACCGTCAGCGCCACGGAGGCGGTGTTGACCACCACGTCATGGGTCTGGGTGCTGCTGTTACCCGCGCTGTCGGTAATGGTCGCGCTGAGGGTCACGGTGCCGTCGGTCAGCGCGGAAATCACGCTGGCCGGAACGCCCACGCTCCAGTTGCCGCTGGCGTCAACGGTGGTGGTGTACTGGTGCGAACCGAGGGTGATAACCACTTTATCACCGACGTTCGCGCCGGTTGCCGACCCGCTGACGATCTGCGCCTGGCCGTGCTCCACGCTGTTAATCACGTCATCGCCCGCCACCACGTTAAAGCTGACGGTCGGCGGCGTGGTGTCAAGCGCAATCGTCTTGCCCGCGCTGCCCGGGTTACCCGCGGCGTCGCTCACGCTCACCTGCACGGTGTAGCCGTTATCCGCCAGTGCGGTCAGATCGCTGCCCGGCACGTTCACGCTCCAGACGCCGCCCTGCTGCACCTGCGCGGTATAGCTCTTCCCGCCCAGCGTCACGGTGACCGTCTGCCCGGCTTCCGCCGTGGTGGTGCCGGAGATAGCCACGCCCGCAGCCGCTTCGCTGCCGTTAATCACGTTATCGCCTGCAACCGTATCAATGGTCACGGTTGGCGCAGTCGCGTCCACGCTGTACTCGCGGCCCGCCGTGGCGCTGTTGCCGTGCGCGTTGGTGACGCTCACCTGCACGCTGGCGTCACCGTCCTTCAGGCCCGCGAGATCGGCGGAAGGCACGGTGGCCGTCCAGTGACCGTCAGCATCCACCTTCGCGGTGTACGTCTTGCCGCCGAAGGTAACGGTAACGGTCTGGTTTTCCTCCACGTTCGAGGTGCTGCCGGAGAGCACCAGATCCGCGCCTTTCTCCGCCGCGTTAATCACGTCGTCGGTGGCAATCGCATCGATGCTGATAGCCACCGCCGCCAGATCGACGGTCACGTCATGGCTGATGGTCACCGGGTTGCCCGCCGCGCTCTGGCCTGCAACGGTCACGGTGACCGTACCTGCTGCGAAGGCCGCGACGTCTGCCGCCGGGATCGCCGCGCTCCAGGAACCGTCTGCCAGCACGGAGGCCGCATAGGTTTTGCCATTGACGGTCACGGTGAGCGTTGTGCCTGCCGCCAGCCCGTCGCTGGTGCCGGAGACGATCAGGTTTTGAGTATGTTCGATGCTGTTGATCACATCGTCGCCCGCTACCGTATCGACGCGCAGGCCCGGCAGGCTGGCGTCTATAACGATTTCGCGCTCGCCCGTTCCCGTGTTGCCGTGGCCGTTGGTCACAGTCGCAGACACCGTCAGGTCGCCGTTGCCCAGCGCCGTCAGGACGGATTCCGGCACGTTCACGGACCAGGTCAGATCGCTCTGCACTGTTGCGGTGTAGGTGTTGCCGCCAATGGTCACAGTGACGGTATTGCCCGCCTCCGCGTTCGCGACCTTGCCGCTGAGGGTCTGGCCCGCGGCCACTTCCGCCGCGTTGATGACGTTATCGCCCGCCACGGTGTTGATGGTGACGGTTGGCAGCGCGGTATCGACCAGCAGGTTCGCGGTGTTGCTCACGCTGTTGCCCACGCCGTTGGTGGCGCTCGCGCTCAGGGTGTAATTCGCTTCGCCCAGACCCGCAAGATCCGCCGCCGGAACGGTCAGGCTCCAGGTACCGTCTGCCGCCGTCGTGGCCGTGTAGTTTTTGCCGTTGAGGGTCACGGCCACCACGGTGCCTTCTGCCAGGTTGGCGCTGGTGCCGCTGACGCGCAGATCCTGACCTTTTTCCACCGCGTTCAGCACGTTGTCATCGCTGATGGCGTTGAAGCTGACCGAAGGCAGACCGGTATCGACGGTCACGTTATGCGTGCCGGTGCCGGTATTGCCGGCCGCGTCGGTAACCGATGCCGTGACGGTCACGCTGCCGTCGCTGAGGCCGGAAATCACGCTCGCCGGGACGCCCACGCTCCAGTTGCCCGCCGCGTCCAGCACGGTGGTGTACGTCTGACCGCCGATGGTGACGGTCACCTTATCGCCCGCTGCCGCGCCGGTGGCGGTGCCGCTGATAACGTGCGCCTGGCTGTGTTCTGCGAGGTTAATGACATCGTCGCCCGCCACGGTGTTGATGGTCACCGCCGGAACGGTGACGTCCACCGTCAGGTTGTGATCAACCGACGCCGGGTTGCCCGCCTTGTCGCTGACGCTTGCGGTAACGGTCACGCTGCCGTCCGTCAGGGCCGCAACATCGGACGCCGGAACGTTCAGCGTCCAGCTGCCGTCCGCGCTGACGGTGGTGGTGTAGTCTTTGCCGTTCAGCGACACGGTTACCGTCTGGCCCGCTTCGGCGGTGCTGGTGCCGGACACGGTCAGTTCGCTCTTCGCTTCGGCGGCATTGAGAATGTCGTCCGTCGCCAGGGTGTTGATGGTCACGCTCGGCGCGGTCGCATCCACGCTGTACTCGCGGCCCGCCGAGGCGCTGTTGCCGTTCACGTTGGTGACGCTCACCTGCACGCTGGCGTCGCCGTCCTTCAGGCCAGCCAGATCCGCAGACGGTACGGTCCAGGTCCAGTTGCCGCTGTCGTCCACTGTCGCACTATATATTTTGCCGTTCAGGCTGATGGTCACGGTCTGCCCGGCTTCCACGTTGATGGTCGCACCGGACAGCACCAGATCCGCGCCCTTCTCCGCCGCGTTAATCACGTCGTCGGTCGCAATCGGATTGATGCTGATGGCAACGGTCGCCAGATCTACCGTCACATCGTGGCTGATGGTAATCGGGTTACCCGCTGAGCTGTCGCCGGTAACGCTGATTTTGACGGTGCCTTCCGGCCACGCGCTCACGTCGGTAGACGGCACAGCCGCGCTCCAGGTGCCGTCCGCCAGCACCGTGGCCGCATAGTCTTTGCCGTTGATGGTGACGGTCAGGACCGTACCCGGCGCCAGCCCGTCGCTGGAGCCGGTGACAATGAGGTTCTGCGCATGCTCGATGGTGTTGATCACGTCATCACCCGCGACGGTATCGACGCGCAGCCCCGGCAGGTTAGCGTCGATCGCGATCTCGCGCTCGCCGGTCCCGGTGTTGCCGTGGCCGTTGGTGACGGTCGCCGTCACGCTCAGGCTGCCGTTGCCCAGCGCGGTCAGCACGTCAGACGGCACGTTGACGGACCAGGTCAGGTCGTTCTGCACCGTTGCGGTGTAGCTGTTGCCGCCAATGGTCACGGTCACGGTGTTGCCCGCTTCGGCATTCGCCACGGTGCCGCTCAGGCTCTGGCCTGCGGCCACTTCCGCCGCATTAATGACGTTATCGCCCGCCACGGTGTTAATGGTGACCGTTGGCAGCGCGGTGTCTACCAGCAGGTTCGCGGTGTTGCTCACGCTGTTGCCCACGCCGTTGGTGGCGGTCGCGTTCAGGGTGTAGTTGGCCTGACCCAGACCGGCCAGATCCGCCGCCGGAACCGTCAGGCTCCAGGTGCCGTCTGCCGCGGTCGTCGCCGTGTAGTTTTTGCCGTTCAGGGTCACGGTCACCACGGTGCCTTCCGCCAGGTTGGCGCTGGTGCCGCTCACGCTCAGATCCTGACCTTTTTCCACCGCGTTCAGCACGTTGTCACCGCTGATGGCGTTGAAGCTGACCGATGGCAGACCGGTATCGACGGTCACGTTATGGCTGCCGGTGCCGGTGTTGCCCGCCGCGTCGGTGACGGACGCAGTCACGGTCACTGTGCCGTCGCTGAGGCCGGAAATGACGCTGGCCGGTACGCCCACGCTCCAGTTCCCCGCCGCGTCCAGCACGGTGGTGTACGTCTGGCCGCCAATGGTGACGGTCACCTTATCGCCCGCTGCCGCGCCGGTGGCGGTGCCGCTGATGATTTGCGCCTGGCCGTGTTCTGCGATGTTAATGACATCGTCGCCCGCCACGGTATTGATAGTCACCGCAGGCACGGTCACATCCACCGTCAGGTTGTGGTCCACGGACGCCGGGTTACCCGCCTTGTCGCTGACGCTTGCGGTCACGGTCACGCTGCCGTCCGTCAGGGCCGCAACATCGGCCGCCGGAACGTTCAGCGTCCAGCTGCCGTCCGCGCTGACGGTGGTGGTGTAGTCTTTGCCGTTCAGCGACACGGTGACCGTCTGGCCCGCTTCGGCGGTGCTGGTACCGGAAACCGTCAGATCGCTCTTCGCTTCGGCGGCGTTCAGAATATCATCCGTCGCCAGGGTGTTAATCGTGACGGTCGGCGCGGTGGCATCCACGCTGTACTCACGTCCCGCCGAGGCGCTGTTGCCGTTCACGTTGGTGACGCTCACCTGCACGCTGGCGTTGCCGTCTTTCAGACCCGCCAGGTCGGCGGCTGGCACCGTGGCCGTCCATTTGCCGTCGGCGCCGACGGTCGCGGTGTAGCTCTTGCCGCCGAAGGTGATGGTAACGGTCTGGTTTTCCTCAACGTTCGAGGTCGCCCCGGAGAGCACCAGATCCGCGCCCTTCTCGGCGGCGTTAATCACGTCGTCTGAAGCAATCGCATCGATGCTGATGGCAACGGTCGCCAGATCTACCGTCACATCGTGGCTGATGGAAACCGGGTTACCGGCGCTGCTCTGGCCTGCAACGGTCACGGTGACCGTACCTGCTGCCAGGGCACCCACATCCGCAGCCGGGATGGCCGCACGCCAGGTGCCGTCGGCCAGCACGGTGGCCGGGTAGGTTTTGCCGTTTACGGTGACGGTCAAGGTGGTACCTGCGGCCAGGCCATCGCTGGATCCGGTCACAATCAGATTCTGCCCGTGCTCGATGCTGTTGATCACGTCGTCGCCCGCCACGGTATCCACGCGCAGGCCCGGCAGGTTAGCGTCGATCGTGATATCGCGCTCAGCGGATCCGCTGTTGCCGACACCGTTGGTCACGCTGGCGGTCACCGTCAAATCGCCGTTGCCCAGCGCGGTCAGAACGGATTCCGGCACGTTAACGGACCAGGTCAGATCGCTCTGCACCGTTGCGGTGTAGCGGTTGCCGCCAATGGTCACGGTCACGGTGTTGCCCGCCTCGGCATTCACCACCTTACCGCTGATGGTCTGGCCGGCAGCCAGCTCGGCGGCGTTAATCACGTCGTCGCCCGCAATGGTGTTGATAATCACGCCCGGCAGAACGGACTCCACGTTTACCGTGTGCGACGCGCTGGTGCTGTTGCCGACGCTGTCCGTGGCTGACGCGGTGACGGTATAAAGCGCCTCGCCCAGCTGACCGACCTCGCTCGCCGGAACGGTGGTGGTCCATTTTCCGTTATCGTCCACCTGCGCACTGTACGCTTTGCCGTTGAGCATCACGGTCACTACCGCGCCTGCCGCCAGGCCGGACGCCGTACCGGAGAGGGTCAGATCCTGGGTTTTCTCGGTGCTGTTGATCACATCGTCACCGGAAACGGTGTCAATGGTCAGCCCCGGCGCGGTCAGGTTCACCTCCACACCGTGCGTGGCGCTGTTGCTGTTGCCCGCCTTATCGGTCAGCGCCGCGGTGATGGTGTAATCCCCGGCGGCCAGCGCGGTAACGTCTGCCGCAGGTACGCCCACGCTCCAGTTGCCGGAGGCGTCCAGGGTGGCGGTGTACGATTTGCCGTTGAGGGTGACGGTGACCACGTCGCCCGCCACCGCGCCGGTCACGGAACCGGTGACAATCAATGCCTGCACGTGCTCGGCGCTGTTGATCACGTCGTCGTCGGACACGGTGTGAATGGTCAGCTGCGGGACGGTGGTATCGACCAGCACGTCGCGATCCGCGGAGGCGGGGTTGCCCGCCTTGTCCGATACGGCGGCGCTGACGGTGTAGTTCCCGTCGGAAATACCGCTCAGATCCGCGGACGGCACGGTCACGCTCCAGCTGCCGTTAGCCTCAACGGTGGTGGTGTAGTCCACGCCGTTCAGGGTCACGGTGACGGTCTGGCCCGCTTCGGCGTTGGTTACACCATTAACGACCAGATCCTGCTGCGCCTCGGCCGCATTGATGATGTTATTGTCGCTGACGATCTCGATAGACACCGTCGGCGCGGTGGCGTCCACGCTGTACTCGCGGCCTGCCGACGCGCTGTTGCCGTTCACGTTGGTGACGCTCACCTGCACGCTGGCATCGCCGTCCTTCAGGCTGCCCAAATCGGCAGACGGTACGGTCGCCGTCCAGTTGCCGTCGGCATCCACCGTCGCGGTGTACGATTTGCCGCCGAAGGTGATGGTAACGGTCTGGTTTTCTTCCACGTTGGTGGTGGAGCCGGACAGCACCAGGTCCGCGCCTTTCTCCGCCGCGTTAATCACGTCGTCAGAGGCAATCGGGTTAATGCTGATGGCGACTGTCGCCAGATCCACCTTCACGTCATGGCTGATGGAAACCGGGTTGCCCGCCGCGCTATGACCTTCAACCTTCACGGTAACCGTGCCCGCGCCGAGCGCGCTGACGTCGGCCGCCGGAATGGCCGCCGTCCAGGTGCCGTCCGCCAGTACGGTGGCCGCATAGGTTTTGCCGTTGACGGTGACGGTCAGCGCCGCGCCCGTTGCCAGACCGTCACTGGAACCGGTGATAATCAGATTTTGAGCGTGTTCAATGCTATTGATCACATCGTCGCCCGCCACGGTATCGACGCGCAGGCCCGGCAGGTTGGCATCAATGGTGATGTCGCGCTCGCCGGTGCCGGTGTTGCCGTGGCCGTTAGTGACGCTGGCTGACACCGTCAGATCGCCGTTACCGATGGCGGTTAAGACCGAGGACGGCACGTTGACCGACCAGCTCAGATCGTCCTGAACCGTCGCGGTATACGTATTGCCGCCGAGGGTAATGGTGACAGTGTCACCGCTCGCCGCACCGCTCACTTTCCCGCTCAGGGTCTGTCCGGCAGCCACTTCCGCCGCGTTAATCACGTCGTCCGTCGCGACCGGATTGATGGTGACCTGCGGCAGCGCGCTGTTAACCAGCACGCTGTGGCCGGAGCTCGCGCTGTTGCCCGCGGCGTCAGTTACGCTCGCCGTCACGTTGTAGCTCGCTTCGCCCAGCGCCGAGACGTTTGCCGCCGGAACGGTCACGCTCCAGTTCCCGCTCGCGTCGGTGGTGGCCGTATAGTTAATCCCGTTCAGGGACACCGTAATGGCGGTTCCTTCCGGCTGGTTGCTGGTGCCGGACACCTGCAGATCCTGGCCTTTCTCGGTCGCATTGATCACGTCGTCAGCCGCCAGGGTATTGATGGCGACCACCGGCGCGGTCAGGGAGACGTCAAATTCGTGCGTCGCAGTGGTGCTGTTACCGGCTTTGTCGGTGAGGGTCGCGGAGATCGTCTGGTCGCCGTTGACCAGCGCACCCACGTCCGCCGCCGGAACGCCCACGCTCCAGCTGCCGGACGCGTCCAGCATGGCGGTGTAATCTTTACCGTTCAGGGTCACGGTAATCACGTCGCCCGCCTGCGCGCCCGTCACCTTACCGGAGACGATCAGCGCCTGGCCGTGCTCGGCAATATTCACGATGTCGTCGCCCGCGACGATGTTGAAGCTAATCTGCGGTACGGTGGTGTCCACCAGCACCGAGGAGCCCGCGCTGGCCGGGTTACCTGCTTTATCGGACACGGTCGCCGTGACCGCCGCGTTGCCGTCGGTGATGCCTGCCAGATCCGCCGCAGGCACGTCGAGCGTCCAGCTGCCGTCCGCCTGCACCTGCGCAGTGTACTGATTACCGTTGAAGGTCACGGTGACCGTCTGGCCCGCTTCGGCAGTAGACGTCCCGCTCAGGGTCAGATCCTGCGCTGCCTCTGCCGCATTCAGCATGTTATCGCCGCTGATGGTGTTGATGGTCACCGTCGGCGCGGTGGTGTCGACGCTGAATGCCTGCGCCGAAGACGCGGCGTTGCCGTTCACGTTGGTGACGCTGACCTGCACGCTGGCGTCGCCGTCTTTCAGGCCGCTCAGATCGGCAGCCGGAACGGTCCAGGTCCAGTTGCCGTTGGCATCCACCGTCGTGGTGTACGTTTTTCCTGCGAAGGTAATGGTGACGGTCTGGTGCGCTTCAACGTTAGATGACGTGCCGGACAGCACCAGATCCTGGCCTTTTTCCGCTGCGTTAAGGACGTTGTCGTCGGTCACGCTGCTGATGGTGATGGCAACCGGCGCGAGATCGACGTCCACGACGGTCCCGATAGCCACCGGGTTGCCGGAGGCATCCTGCGCGCTTGCCTTGATATCCAGCGAGCCATCTGCCCACTGGGACACGTCCGCCGCCGGTACCGCCGCCTGCCAGGTGCCGTCCGCCAGCACCGTTGCGGAATACGCTTTTCCGTTGATGGTCACGGTGACGGCGCTGCCAGCCGCCAGATCGGTGCTGGTGCCGGACACAATCAGGTTCTGAGCGTGCTCAATCACGTTGATCACGTCGTCGCCTGCGACCGTATCAATACGCAGCCCCGGAAGCTGGGCGTCGATGGTGAAGTCGAGCGAAGAAGAACCGGTATTGCCGTGCGCGTTGGTGACGCTGGCCGATACGGTGAGATCGCCGTTGCCCAGCGCGGTCAACTGGCTCTGGGTTAACGGCAGGCTCCAGGTGAGATCGTCCTGCACGGTGGCAGTAAAGGTCTGGCCGCCAAGGGTAATCGTGACAGTGTCACCTGGCGCCGCATTTGTCACCTTACCGGTCAGGGTTTGCCCTGCCGACACTTCCGCCGCGTTAACGATATTGTCGCCCGCCAGCGTGTCAATCGTTACCACCGGCAGCGAGCTGTCCACCAGCACGTCGTGCGAGGTTGAAGCGCTGTTGCCGACGCTATCGGTGACGTTCGCCGTCACGGTGTAATTCGCTTCGCCCAGCGCCGAGACGTTTGCCGCCGGAACGGTTACGCTCCAGTTTCCGCTCGCGTCAGCGGTAGCCGTGTAGTGAATGCCGTTCAGGGTCACCGTAATGGTCGTGCCTTCCGGCTGGTTGCTGGTGCCGGAAATCTGCAGAGCTTCGCCTTTCTCTGCCGCGTTGATCACGTCGTCCGCCGCCAGCGTGTTGATACCGATGACAGGCGTCACGGTATTCACCACCACATCCAGTGAACTGCTTCCGGTATTGCCGGATCGGTCGGTCACGGAGACGTCGATGGTCCAGGTGCCGTCCGTCAGCCCCTGTACGACAGACGCCGGCAGGCCAAGGCTCCAGTTGCCCGCCGCATCCACCACGGTGGTGTAATCGACGCTGTTAATAGTGATAGTCACCCGATCGCCCGCTGCCGCCCCGGTGACGGAGCCGCTCAGGATCTGAGCCTGTGCATGGGCGAGCTGGTTAACGGTATTGGTGTCGGTGACGAAGTGGTTGATGGTCACCTGCGGCACGGTGGCGTCCACCAGCCCAACGCGGTCGGCGCTGCTGCTGTTGCCCGCCACGTCGCTTACGGTGGCCGTCACGGTCACGATGCCATCGTTGAGGGCACCGACGTCAGCCGCCGGTACGATCAGCTGCCAGGTTCCGTCCGTCTGGACCGTGGTCTGATACGTTTTGCCGTTCAGCGTCACGGTGACCGTCTGGCCCGGTTCCGCAGTACTGGTGCCGCTTAAGGCTAAATCCTGCTGCGCCTCTGCCGCATTGATGATGTTATCGCTGGTGAGGTTATCGAGGGTAATCGCCGGCGGCAGCGTATCCACCGTGACCACGCGCGACGCGTCGGCACTGTTACCGTTGACGTTCGTGACGCTGACGCTCACCTGCGCCCGCCCGTCGATCAGGGTTTCCATGGCGCTGGCGGGCACGGTCAGGCTCCAGGAGCCATCCTGCTGCACCTGGGCGGTAAAGGTCTGGTCGGCGAATTTCACCACCACGGTCTGCCCCGCCTCCACGCCCTGCGTCTTTCCGGAGAGAGTTAAATCGGCACCTTTTTCTGCCGCATTCAGCAGGTCATCGCCGGAGACGGTATCAATGGTGACCGCCACGGCGTTGAGATCGAGTTCAATCGGGTGTTCAGCCGCAACGGTATTGCCCCAGGCATCTTTTGCGCTGACGCTAACCGTCACCTCTCCCGCGGTCCAGGCCTGCAGGTCCGCAGCAGGAACGCCAATGCTCCAGCCGCCGCTGGCGGTAACCACGGCGTTATATTCGACGTTGTTAATGGTGACGACGATCGGCGTGCCCGCGGCCAGGTGGGTGCTGGCGCCGGTGACGGTCAGATCCTGCTGCTGTTCGATGGCGTTGACCACGTCATCGCCGGAAATGGTGTTCACACGCAGGCCCGGCAGCTGTGCGTTGATGTTGATATCGCGCTCGCCGGTACCGGTATTGCCGTGCGAATTGGTCACCGACGCGGTGAAGGTTAAATCGCCGTCGCCGAACGCCTTAAGATCCGCTGACGGGATTTTCACGCTCCAGGTCAGATCGCTGCCCACCGTGGCGGTGTAGCTCTTGCCGCCCACGGTGACAGAAACGGTATCGCCCGCCGCCGCGCCGGTAACGCGACCGCTGAGGGTTTGATCGACACCCGCTTCGGCGTTATTGACCAGGTTGTCGCCCGCAAAGGTGTTGATGATCACCTGCGGCAGCACGGTATCCACCAGCAGCGTCGCCCCGGCAGAGCCGCTGTTACCCACGCTGTCAGTGCCGCTGACGCTGACGGTGTAGAGGGTGTTCGCCAGATTCAGCACGTCGGAAACCGGCACCTGGACCGCCCAGATGCCGTTTTCAACGGTGGCCTGATAGCTGACGTTGTTCAGCGTCACGGTAATGGCGCTGCCGTCAGGCAGGTTGCTGGTACCGGTCAGGCTCAGCGGCTGCATCGCCTCCTGGGCATTCAGCACGTTGTCCTGGCTAATGGCGTCAATCGTAAATTCTGGCGGGTTGCCGCTCAGCGTAATGCCGTGCGTGGCGCTGCCGGTGTTGCCCGCCGCGTCGGTCACGGATACTGAAATCGTGTGGTTGCCTTCACCCAGCGCGCCCAGCACGGATGCCGGAACGCCCACGCTCCAGCTGCCGTCCGCCAGCACCACGCCGGTGAAGGACTGGCCGCCAACGGTCACGGTGACCACATCGCCTGCCGACGCGCCGCTCGTCTGCCCGGAAATAATCTGCGCCTGGCCCTGTTCGCTGGTGTTCAGTATGTCGTCGCCCGCCACGGTATCGATGGTGACCACCGGCGCGGTGGTATCCACCGTGAAATCTGCGGTGACAGACGAACCGTTGCCCGCTTTGTCGCTGACGTTCACCGTCAGGGTGTGATTACCCTCGTTGAGCGCCTGCACGTCGTCCGCAGCAAGCGTGACGGACCAGGTACCGTCGCTGCCCACCGTGGCGTTGTAGTTTTTACCGTTCAGCGTGACCGTGACGATCTGACCGGCTTCCGCAGTCGTTTTGCCGGTCAGCGTCAGCGGCTGGCTGTGCTCGGCGGCATTAATGATGTTGTCCTGCGCGAGGGTATCGACAGAGAGGGTTGGCGCGACGCTATCCACGCCGATTGTCTGGCTGCCGCTCACGGTGTTACCCGCCGCGTCTTTGCCGCTGACGTTGACCGTCCAGGTGCCATCGCCCAACGCCTGCGCGTCAGCCGCGGGCACGTTAACACTCCACGTCCCGTCAGCCCCCACTTCCGTCGTATAGGTTTTACCGTTCAGCGTCACGGTGAGTGCGGTACCCTGCGCCAGATTCTTGCTGGCACCGGAGAGCGTAAAGCCCGCGGATTGCTCGCTGGCGTTAAGCACGTTGTCGCCCGCTGTGGTGGCCAGCGTAATGGCAGCCTCGGCGGTCGAGACCGTTACGGTAATGTTGCCCGCATCGGTGGTTTTACTGCCGTCGATCTGCACCACCGACCAGGTGTGTTCCCCGTCCGTCTGGGTCGGTAATTTTACCGTCCAGGTGCCCTCTTTACCGACCATGGCGCTGGCGATGGTGCTGCCGCTGCTGTCTTTGATCTGGATGGTCGCGCCCGGCTGGCCGGTGCCGCTAAAGGTTGGCGTGTTGTCGTCCGTGATCGCGTTTGCTGTCAGCACGCCCTGCTTGTCGCCCGCTTTATCCGACAGCAGGAAGGTTGGCGTGGCGCTTTCCACCTCTTTCGTATTATCAATAACTTTTGTTTTAGTCTCGCCGTCGCCGCCGTTTGCCAGCAGCGCCCCGATGGCACCGCCGCCTAATGCAGCTCCCGCAATCCAGCCCCACGGGGCGTCGCTTAAGACGCTACCCTGCTCGAGGAAAGGTTGAATGCTGCTAATCGGTGTGGCCTGCGCGGTTAGCTCGGTCACCGCCACGCCTGACGCTTCCCCGGTATCGGCAAAAGAAATATGCGTCAGTTCCTGACGATCGTTGAACACCAGCTCTGACTGGTTGTGCGTATCAGGATCTTCAACAAAATAGTTATTGCAGCGAATCACGCTGCCATCTTTCATATAAATGAGGAGGTCTTTACCCTGGCGGACATATCGCACCACATCCTGAGCAGAACCCTGGATTTCAATCACGCTCGGGGAGGAAATAGAGACCGACAAATTTCCTTCGCCGGTTAATTTCGTTTTCTCCGCCGTTTTGCGAATGATGACATCAACAACCTTTATGTTACTCATATTTCTCTCCTTGCAGGTGTGCGGATTCCTGTGGATATGTCCACCAGACGGATGTAGCTATCCCTGGGAAAAAACACCCATTATTTTCAGACTTATTTTGCGCGACAATACGCGTCTTTTTTTAACTCAAATCGGGTAGTTTTGCGGCAGCGTTTTTCTCTATTCCAATAAGCGGCATTAAATTATCAACCGCGGAAGCATAATTAATTGCTGAACTCCAGCCATCATACTCAGCGATTATTTTCGCCGAGGTGGCCTGCCAGACATCCTGCTCAACGCTGAGCAGATCGTTAATGCTCCGCTTGCTCAGGGTGTACTCATTTTTATAAACATCACGGGCGCGCAGCGCATTTTCCAGCTGCTGTTTCCCGGCCTCCATTCTTCCCCGCGCGCCGGTCCAGTCCGCCTGCGCGACGGAGGCTTTTTGCAGGACGTCGAAACGCGCCTGATCGACCTGAGAGGAGGCCATCGCCCGCGCGCCTTCAGCCTGCCGCACGCGTGCAGAGACCGCGCCGCCCTGATAAAGCGGTGCGTCAATGTTGAGTTGGATCTGGTCGTCCCAGTACGAACGGTTGTCCGACTCGTAACGGGTACGTCCGCCCTTCAGGCTTAGGGTCGGCCAGTGCTGGGACTTCGCCGTCTCCACGCCATACTGGGCAGAGCGCTCCATGTTTTGCGCGGCCATGACCGCCGGTATCAGCGAATAATCAATGCGGTTGAGCGAATCAGGTTCAACCGCGAGGTTTGCGGGTACAGGCGAATAGTTTTCTGCCTGCATGCCGGTTAATACCGCAAGCCTTGCGCGGGCGCTGTTTAAGGCGGCCTGATACTGCGCGACCGTTGCCTGCATACCGGCAATACGCGTGCGGGTCTGGAGCTCATCGGAGGTCGAGCTCACGCCCGCGTCGGCGCGCAGCTTTGCCAGCTGCTCAACATTTTTCAGGGCCTGAACGTTCTCCTTTGCTGCCTGCAGCAGATCGGCATAGCGTTTGACCTCGACATAGCTCAGCGCCGTTTTTTCCGCCACGTCAGAGAGCGTGCTCATCAGCTGGTAGCGATAGCTATCGCGCTGGGCGGAAGACTGGCTGATGCTGTTATTGGTCTTGCCAAAATCATAGATCAGCTGCGTCAGGCTCAGTCCCCAGGCGGCTGAATTCTTCAGCGACCCGCTGGAATCGGTGGTCTGGCTATGGCCCGTGCTCCCGTTCAGCGATATTTGCGGCATCCAGCCGCTGCGCGCTTCATCTATTTGTGCCTGACCAATACCGAGCTGCGCGGCCTGCTGACTAATAGACGGATCGCGATCGATAGCAAAAAGAATACTTTCTTTTAAGGTGGTCCTGGCAACCGGGGCAATACCCACCTGATTACTATTGGCGTACGCCGTATTTATGGCTAATGAAATGAATGCCAGCGCTGCTGTAAATCGGCGTAACATTGGCTTTCGTAATATCGTCATTTTATCTCCCTGACTCTGAGTGACACTGAAGCAATTACCCAAAAAGAGGTATAGATAATTAGACAAATATCTTTTTTAGCATCCTTGCCGAATTTTAGGTAAAACTCCCCATACCCATTTCCCCCTGGAGATGAGATCTGCCTGCGTCTTATTTAATTAAGAATTTACTTATTTCCTAAAGTGGTTAGCAGCATAACAAAATGTGTTATAGGCCACTACACCCACAATGTTAATGCGGTGTTACAATTAAGAAAAAAGATGGGGTTTCTGGACAAAAGTCTTAAAATGACCTTTCAGATGAAACATATAAACCGTCTGTTATTTAAGGAAAATTCTTAATTTGCTCCCTGCACATTTTTGCGTTAATTTCCGCGCGGGTCAGACACAAAGATTTTCAAAGAAGTGTCAATTTAAGTAGCCAAACAGGATGAATTGGGATTTATCGCTATTAAAAAACTAATTAAAGCAATTAATATCTATAAGTATCTATTTTGTCGAAACTTAACTCCAGACAATGGTGTTGCACTGGTTACATAATCCAAACCGTTAAATAAAACATAACAATAACATTATGATTAACATTCAAAACGGCTTGCTTATACCTGTTTAATAAAATTTTAATAATCACGCATCTGAATCATCACCTCACTCCCCGACATCAAAACCACGTTGCCCTTCTCTCTGCGTTAAAATGCTGTATTATGCAAACTATTGCGATATTTTGCAGGAATGTAACCGATGCACAAAACTGCACGACAGCGCCACGTTCTGGATATCCTGAGCGAGCAAGGCCAGGCCAGCATCACCGAACTGGCAGAAAAGCTGCAGGTTTCAGCCGATACCATCCGTCGGGATCTGACCGACCTGGAGAACCAGGGCCTGGCGCAGAAGAACCACGGCGGAGCCATCGCGCTGAATCTCTCCGCCATGAACCGTCATGGCCGCAATACGCTGCTGCCGGAAACCAAACAGCGCCTCGGAAAACAGGTCGCCCTGCAGGTCCCTGCGGGTTCTACCCTGTTTCTGGATGCGGGCAGCACGGTGATGGCTGTCGCCTCCTTTCTTCGCGGGCCGCTCACCGTCATAACCACGTCGCTGGATATCGCCCAGCATTTTAGCGACCGGGAAGACGTTGAACTGATCCTGCTCGGGGGGAAATGGGACCACCAGCAGCGCCTGTTTGCCGGAAGCGCCACGTTGTCGTTGCTGTCCCGTTATCGGGCAGATATCGCCATCCTCGGGGCGTGCGCCATTCATGCCGAACTCGGTTTGAGCGCCGGTAAAGAAGCGGATGCCGAGGTTAAGCGCGCGATGCTTGACGCAAGCCATGCGCACTGGATTGTTGCCGACCACCTGAAAGTCAACCGCTGCGAGCCGTATCTGGTTTCCGGGTTATCCAACATTCAACAACTCTTTTTAGATCGTCCCTGGCCTGAGCTTGGGGACCCTGGCGCATTGCAGGTCACGGTGTGCGCGAATTAACGTGGAGAAGTTCATGAGTACAGTTCGAACAATTAACATTGCGCTGATCGGGTATGGATTTGTGGGCAAAACCTTCCATGCCCCGTTAATCCAGTCTGTGGATGGGCTTAAGCTGGCCGTGGTCTCTTCTCGTGATGAAGAGAAGGTTAAACGCGATCTGCCGGACGTAGAGGTGGTCGCCACCCCTGAAGAGGCTATTCAGCATCCGGATGTTGATCTGGTGGTGATTGCCTCCCCCAACGCCACGCACGCCCCGCTGGCGACGCTGGCTCTGAACGCCGGCAAGCATGTCGTGGTGGATAAGCCTTTCACCCTCGACATGCAGGAAGCCCGCGACCTGATTGCGCTGGCGGAGGAAAAGCAGCGTCTGCTCTCCGTCTTCCACAACCGCCGCTGGGACAGCGATTTCCTCGGCATTAAGCAGATTATTGAGCAGGGCACGCTCGGCAAGATTAAACATCTGGAGTCGCATATCGACCGCTTCCGCCCGGAAGTGCGCGTGCGCTGGCGCGAGCAGAACGTCCCCGGAAGTGGCTTATGGTTTGACCTGGGTCCTCATCTTATCGACCAGACGCTGCAGCTCTTTGGCCTGCCGCAGTCGGTTCAGGGGAATATCGCGACGCTGCGCGACGGCGCAGAAATCAACGACTGGGCGCACGTGGTCTTAAACTACCCGGAGCATAAGGTGATTCTGCACGCCAGCATGCTGGTGGCGGGCGGTACGGCGCGCTTTGCCGTCCACGGGGACAAGGGCAGCGTGGTGAAGGCCAGAATCGACCAGCAGGAAGCACAGCTGCTCTCCGGGGTGATCCCCGGCAGTGAGGCCTGGGGCGAAGACAGCGACAGCATGGTGTTCTTTGGCGCTGACGGCGCATCGCAGACGATCCCTACCCCGAAAGGCGATCAGCGTCAGTACTACATCAACGTGCGTGATGCGCTACGCGGGGAAATCGCCAATCCTGTCCACCCTGTTGAGGCATTGGCGGTAATGGCTGTGCTGGAAGCGGCGGTGACGTCGTCGGAAACGGGGTCAACGCAGACGCTGGCGTTAACGGCTGAAGAGCGTGCTCTGTTGGGTTAAAAAACAAGCCGGGTGACGCGTAGCGCTCCCGGCCTACGATTCTGGAATTGCATCGTAGGCCGGGGAAGGCATAGCCGCCACCCGGCAAGCGTTAAAGACTACGAACGCTTTTTCGGCATCATGCGCAGCAGGGTATTATCTTTCCAGAAATAGTGGTGCATCAGCGCCGCCGCGGCGTGCAGGCCAATCACAAAATAGCCCAGATTTGCCAGCGTCTCGTGCCACTCTTTCAGCATATCTACCAGCTCAAAATTGGACTCCGCCGCATGCGGCATCGCCAGGCCAAAAGCAAACCAGTCGCTGCCCCGGTTATACATCATCACAATGCCAATCAGCGGCAGCGCAATAAACAGCAGATACACCACCAGATGCCCCAGATGAGACATCCCCGTCACCATCGCTTTTGGCTTCGGTTGAATCGGTGGTGCACGGAATTTCAGGCGAACCAGCAGACGCGTCACCATCAGCACCAGGATACTGATCCCGCATGAGACGTGGATCATGTTGATCGTCGGGCGCGCGGTGCGCGGGAAGAAACCTCTGAACTCCATGGCGCAGTAGGCGACGATGATTAACAGAAACACCAGCCAGTGGATGCCAATTTGCAGGCTTGTATATTTAGTGCGCATGTGATTTCTCGATTAAAAACAGTTACCGCGCCAACATAATCTCCTTTCCTTAAAAATTCATTAACTTTTCTGTATGGTTTTTCAAATACATCCTCCCGCATGAAGCATCTTCAATTGCCGCCCTGCCCGTGATGGTCTAAGCCTGGATGAGTTCAAACTGTCACATCGACACGTTTACAGGAGAACACCATGAGTAAAATTGGCATTAACGGATTTGGACGCATCGGACGTCTTGTTCTGCGTCGCCTTCTTGAAACCCAGGACAGTAATACCGTCGTCGCCATCAACGACCTCACCTCTCCCAAAGTGCTGGCCTACCTGCTCAGGCACGATTCCAACTACGGTGGCTTCCCGTGGAGCGTGGATTTCACCGAGGATGCGCTGATCGTTGACGGTAAAACCATCGCGGTCTATGCCGAAAAAGAGGCAAAGCACATTCCGTGGAAAGCCGCGGGCGTGGATATCGTTGTGGAGTGCACCGGCTTTTATACGTCTGAAGAGAAATCACGGGCGCACCTGGACGCGGGCGCGAAGAAGGTGCTGATCTCTGCGCCCGCGGGGGACATGAAAACCATCGTCTACAGCGTGAACGACGAGACCATTGACGCCAGTGATACCATTATTTCCGTCGCCTCCTGCACCACCAACTGCCTCGCCCCGCTGGCAAAAGCCCTGAACGACGCGTTTGAAATTAAGGTGGGCACCATGACCACCATTCATGCCTATACCGGTACCCAGGCGCTGGTGGATGGCCCGCGCGGGAAAGATCTTCGCTCCTCCCGGGCGGCGGCAGAGAATATCATTCCGCACACCACCGGCGCCGCCAAAGCCATCGGTCTGGTGATCCCTGCGCTCAGCGGCAAACTGAAAGGCCACGCCCAGCGCGTGCCGGTTAAAACGGGCTCCGTGACCGAACTGGTGGCCATTCTGGGCAAGAAAGTGACCGTTGAGGAGATCAACGCCGCGCTGAAAAAGGCCACTCAGGGCAATAAATCCTTCGGGTATACCGATGAAGAGATCGTGTCGTCAGATGTGATTGGCTCGCATTATGGTTCGGTGTTTGACGCCACGCAGACGGAGGTGTCAGAAGCGGGAGACCTTCAGCTGGTGAAAGCCGTTGCCTGGTATGACAACGAGTATGGGTTTGTGACGCAGCTGGTGCGGACGCTGGATAAGTTTGCGGCGCTGTGATTTTCCCCCTCACCCTCTCCCCAATGGGGCGAGGGGATCGTTCCGTGCCTAAATTATTTTACGTGCGCCCTTCAGGACAGGATCCTGCTGCAGCTGTTTCCACGCGGCGGTGACGGCCTCGGGGAATTCAACGTGAGCAATATAATCCCGCCCGGCCGGGCCATAGCCGTTGGCGTCATCATACAGGCGCGGCAGCTCCCCCATAACCAGTGAAAGGTAACGGTCAACGGGCCACAGCCCGGTGTGGCCCTCGCTGAATTCCACGCCCTCGTTACCGTTTTGCAGCGTCGGCGTAAACCCGGGATGGCTTATCCACTGCGGTGAATCGGGCTCATCCCGACACACGCGGGCAAACGTCGCCATCGTGCGGCGCTGCATCGTCGGATCCTGCACTACCAGCACCCGCCCGGTCGTTCGATGATGCTGTTTCAGCATGTTCCAGCTAAAGCGCGCGTTTTCACCGCAGTTGGTGGAGCGATCCTCAACCCACAGACGCGCCTCGGGGATCTGCCAGAACGCCCGCGCAATGTCGGCAAGAATGCTCGCTTCGGCCCGCCCTGTGACCGGTACGGTGTGGTAACGCGGATGATTGCCAATGGCGGTATATAAAAAGGGGGTCGAATGGCCGATGCCGCCGCTGATCAGAAGCGGTACATCTCTCTGGGCGGCAATACGGCAGGCCGCGTCAATGGTGGGGATCACCGCGTTTCCAGCCAGAATCACCGCATCAATCTCCGGAGCGTGACGCGTCACGCTCAGCTCGTCCTGCGCCAGCCATGCGCCGACAGTATTGATGGCCGCCAGCGTGGCATCCGCCAGAACGGGAAAATGGGGCTGAACCATGGTGAACTCCTCACGTTGTTGAAGCGCCGAATTTATCATTTTTCTGAAATAACCAGAAACATCCAAAAATCATCGGGTTGCACCTGCCTATTATGCTTTTGATTTCCAGCCCTACAAAACATTGTATTGTGCAGGCGTTATGAAAAAGCACCCAACGCTGCTTATTTCGCCGTGATCTGACCAGTTTTATCCCCCCTGCGCTTGCCAAAGACAACATCCAACCCTAAGTTGCTTAACAATTTCACAACCTTTTTTATCATCACAGGTTGCACCTGAAGCGCGCCAGGTGACACCTCTCTCATCATCAACGTGGCGGGGTTTCAGGTCATGACAGAACATGAAAGTACGACGACGGTGTTACGTAAAAATAAAAAGGTGTTAATCGCCAGCCTTACCGGGAGCGCCATTGAATGGTTTGACTATTTTCTCTACGGTACGGCGGCCGCGCTGGTCTTCAATAAGATCTTTTTCCCGATGGTCGATCCGGTGATCGGACTCATCCTCTCTTATCTCTCTTTCTCATTAACCTTCTTTATTCGCCCCATTGGTGGGGTACTTTTCGCCCACATCGGCGACCGCATCGGACGGAAAAAAACCCCTCGTGCTGACCCTCTCTTTGATGGGAGGTGCAACCGTTATGATTGGCCTGCTGCCCACGTATGAGATGATTGGCCTCTGGGCGCCTGCGCTGCTGATCCTGATGCGCATCATTCAGGGGATGGGCATCGGCGGTGAATGGGGCGGCGCGCTGCTGCTGGCCTATGAATACGCGCCAGAAAAACGTAAAGGCTTCTTCGGCAGTATTCCGCAGGCGGGCGTCACCATCGGCATGCTGATGGCAACCTTTATCGTGTCGCTGATGACCCTGTTCAGCGAGGCGGATTTTCTCTCCTGGGGCTGGCGCATCCCGTTCCTGCTGAGCTCGGTGCTGGTGTTGCTCGGCCTGTGGATCCGCAAAGATATTGACGAAACGCCCGATTTTCAGCGAGTCAAAGCGTCCGGTCAGGTGGCTAAGGCTCCCCTGCGCGATACGCTGAAACATCACTGGCGTGAAGTGTTGATTGCCGCCGGTTTGAAGGTGGTTGAAACCGCGCCGTTCTATATTTTCTCGACCTTCGTGGTGAGCTATGCCACCAGCACGCTGACGTATCAGAAATCGCAGGCGCTGGAAGCCGTGACGCTGGGAGCCCTGGTGGCGACCATTATGATCCCGCTAATGGGGCTGCTCTCCGATAAGCTAGGCCGTCAGCGCATGTACGCAATCAGCGTCTTCGTGCTGGGCCTGTTTATCGTACCGTGGTTTATGCTGCTCAATACCGGCACCACGTGGGGTATCGTGCTCGCGACGGTCATCGCCTTTGGCGTGTTGTGGGCCCCTGTCACGGCGGTACTCGGCACGCTGTGCTCTGAAATCTTTAGCGCAAACGTGCGCTACACCGGCATTACGCTCGGGTATCAGCTGGGTGCCGCGCTGGCTGGCGGTACCGCGCCGCTGATTGCCACCGGCCTGCTGGCAAAATACGACGGCGACTGGGTGCCGGTGGCCTGGTATCTTGCCGTCACGGTGACCATTTCTTTAATCGCGATTTTCTGCGCCAGCCGCGTTAAGCGCGCCACTCTCATCCAGGCGCAGCCCGAACGTATCTGACCCTTCCCGGCCCGTCCTGCGGGCCGCTCTTTTTCCTTAAATTTCCCTTCACCATTTGATTAACATGCGTAAATCATATTCACTTGAATTATCATTTGCGGGAGTCGTAGAATCGCTAGCCCGCTAATTATTCAATCATTTCTAAGGTAAACGACGTTATGCGCCTGCCCGAACGCGACCCTTATGCTCCTCGCGAGTGGCAGCCACATGAGAAACCCGCCCTGCTGGGTTCGCCCTCCACGCCCGAACACAGTACGCCAAAACGCATTGCCTATGGCGTCGTGGGCCTGCTGGTCTGCCTGACGGGTGCGCTGGGAAATGCGGTGGTGACCGCCAACCTGCAAAATTTGCAGGGGACCTTCGGCGCCTGGTCAACCGAAATCGCCTGGCTGCCCGCGGTTTATGTGATGACCAACATCTCCATCAACCTGCTGCTGGTTAAATTCCGCCAGCAGTATGGCCTGCGCGCCTTTACGGAAGGTTTTCTGGTGCTGTACGTGCTGGTCACCTTTTTCCACCTGTTCGTTAACGATCTCAGCTCGGCGCTGATGGTTCGCGCCGCGCACGGCATGGTGGCCGCCGCGCTCAGCTCGCTGGGGATTTACTATCAGATCCAGGCCTGGCCTGCGAAGCACCGCCTGAAGGCGCTGACCATCGGCATCACCGGATCGTCACTCGCCATCCCGCTGGCCCGCCTGTTTTCAACCGAGCTGCTGCAGCTGGACGAGTGGCGCGGGCTCTATTTCTTCGAGCTGGGACTGGCGCTGATCTCCCTGGCCTGCGTCATCGCCTTAAAATTACCGCCGGGCGACCGGCGCAAGGTCTTTGAGAAGAAGGACTTTATCACCTTCTTTTTACTGGCTCCCGGGATGGCCCTGCTCTGCGCCGTCCTCTCTCTGGGCCGCCTTGACTGGTGGTTCGAAGCGCCGTGGATCGGCTGGTCGCTGGCGCTATCGCTGGTGCTGATTGTCGCAGCCATCGTCTTTGAACATAACCGCAGCAACCCGCTGCTGAACACCCGCTGGCTGTCGAGCGGCAGCATCGTCCGCCTGGGGCTGATTATGCTGCTGATCCGTATCGTGCTGGCAGAGCAAAACACCGGCGTCATCGGCTGGCTGCAGTACGTGGGCTTACAGAACGAGCAGATGACGCACCTTGCGTGGTCCATTTTCGCCGGTATCGTCTGCGGGATTGTCACCAGCTGTCTCACCATCAAGCCGACGAAACTGGCGTGGCCAATCATCACGTCTCTGGCGCTGATGATTGTTGCCTCGCTGCTGGACAGCCAGTCCAACAACCTGACCCGTCCGGATCAGCTGATGGTAAGCCAGTTCCTGCTGGGCTTCGGCAGCGCCTTCTTCCTGGCGCCCGCTATGCTGGCCGCCATTGGCGGGGTGATCGCCGACCCGCGTAACCTGGTCAGCTTCTCGGTGATGTTTGGCATGAGCCAGAACCTGGGCGGCCTGCTGGGCTCCGCGATCCTCGGCACCTTCCAGACCTGGCGCGAGAAATACCACTCCAGCCTGCTGGCGGACCAGCTCACCACGCTCAACCCGCTGGTCAACGAGCGAATTCAGCTTTATACCCAAATGTACAAAAGCCTGATTGGCGACAGCGCGCTGCTGGGCACCCAGGCGATAACGCAGCTGCAAACGGTCACCGCGCTGGAGGCGAATATTCTGGCTTATAACGATACTTATCTGCTGACGGCGAGCATCGCTGCCGCCACGCTGGTCTGGATTTTATGGCGCTTGCTGCGCCTGCGCATCACTGCCCGTCTGGCGCTGAAGAACGCCACCGGCAACAAATAATTGAAAGAGTTCTGGAGAGTTTATGAGTCAGCAGGATGCCGCCAAAGAGCAGGCCAACACCCGCAAAAATGTGCGCATTGTTTCCGTTTTCACCGCCGCCGCCATCGGTATTGTCGGCGTGCTGGTGATCCTTTATGCGTGGCAACTGCCGCCGTTCACCCGTCACGCGCAGTTTACCGATAACGCCTACGTGCGCGGCCAGACGACGTTTATCAGCCCGCAGGTGAACGGCTATATCACCGAGGTGAAGGTTCAGGACTTTGTGCAGGTGAAAAAAGGCGACCTGCTGCTGCAGATCGATGACCGTATCTATCGTCAGCGGGTGCATCAGGCAGAGGCGCAGCTGGCGATGAAAATTGCCGCCCTGAATAACAACCTGCAGCAGCATAAAAGCGCCGAAGCAACGATCGCCAAAAATGACGCCGCGCTGAAAAATGCCCGCGCCCAGAACCTGAAAAGCCAGGCGGATTTAAAGCGGGTGAAAGAGCTGACGTCTGACGGCTCGCTTTCCATTCGCGAGCGCGACGCGGCGCTGGCCAGTGCAGCCCAGGGCAGCGCCGACATCGACCAGGCGAAAGCCGCGCTGGAGATGTCGCGTCAGGATCTGCAGACGGTGATTGTCAACCGCGGTGCGCTGGAAGCGGATGTTGAAAACGCCAAAGCGGCGCTGGAGCTGGCGCAGATTGACCTGCAAAACACCCGCATTGTGGCGCCGCGTGACGGCCAGCTCGGCCAGATCGCCGTGCGTCTCGGGGCCTACGTGACCGCCGGAACCCATCTCACCACCCTGGTGCCGCCGCAGCACTGGGTCATCGCCAACATTAAAGAGACCCAGCTCGCGGAGCTGCGCGTCGGCCAGCCGGTGAAGTTCACCGTTGATGCCCTGAACAACAAGGCGTATCAGGGCCGCGTGGAGAGCATCTCCCCGGCGACCGGCGTGGAGTTCAGCGCCATCACGCCGGATAACGCCACCGGGAACTTTGTCAAAATTGCCCAGCGTATTCCGGTGCGTATTGAGGTGCTCGGTAAGCCAGAGGACGCCGCGCTGCTGCGTCCGGGTATGTCGGTGCAGGTAACCATTGATACGCGGGAGGCGAAGCAATGATCCTTCGCCCGATAGCCGCGCTGGTGGCGGCGGTCATGCTGGCCGGATGCCAGTCCGTTGACGTCAAACCGGCGCAGCCGACGCTGCACATCCCCACCCAGTGGCGCACCGTCTCCGGCCCTGCCAGCCCGACGGAGCAGCTCTGGTGGCGTAATTTCCATGACAACCACCTGAACCGCTATGTGGATCAGGCGCTACAGCATAACAGCGACGTGCTGATCGCCCGCGAACGGATAAACGAGTACCAGGCGCGGGTTTATGCGGCCGACGGCAGCCTGTTTCCCTCCCTCGACGCGGGCGTAACCGGGACGCGCGCCCGTTCACAATCCGCTGCGACCGGGCTGCCGGTTTACGGCACATTGTACAAAGGGAGCCTGACGGCAAGCTATGACGTGGATATCTGGGGCGTCAACCGCAGCACCTCGCGCGCTGCCGAAGCCTCGCTGGCGGCGCAAAAAGCCGCCGCCGCGGCCGCGGATTTGACCGTCGCCTCGTCTGTGGCATCCGGGTATGTCACCCTGCTCTCGCTTGACGAGCAGCTGCGGGTGACCGAGTCCACGCTGAAATCGCGCGAAGAGGCGTTTAACCTTGCGAAGCGTCAGTTTGAGACGGGCTACAGCTCGCGCCTGGAGCTGATGCAGTCGGATTCCGAACTTCGCTCAACGCGGGCGCAGGTGCCCGTGCTGCAGCACCAGATTGCACAGCAGGAGAATGCCCTCAGCCTGCTGCTGGGAAGCAACCCGGGCGACGTGGCGCGCAGTGAAAGCTTTGCAGCACTGACGCCGCTAACGCTGCCGTCGCAGCTGCCTTCTACGCTGCTGAACCGCAGGCCGGATATCGTCCAGGCCGAACGCCAGCTGGTGGCGGCGGATGCCTCGCTCGCGGCGTCGCGCGCCAGCCTGCTGCCGTCGATCAACCTGACCGCGACAGGATCGGTTCAGGATCGCACCCTTTCCGGCCTGCTGGACAACCCGCTTCAGCTCTGGAGCGTCGGAGGCAGTATTCTCGCCCCGCTGCTGAACCGCCAGGCGCTGAATGCGCAGGTGGATATTTCTCAGTCCCAGCGTAACCAGGCGCTGTACGCTTATGAAAAAACCGTGCGTAACGCGTTTGCCGAAGTGAACAACAGCCTTGATGCGATAAGTCGCTATCAGGAACAGCTGACGGAGCTGCTTGCCCAGCAGGATGTGGCCCAGGAGACGCTGCGCATTGCGCAGAATCGCTATCGCAACGGCTACTCCTCCTATCTGGACGTGCTGGACGCGCAGCGCACGCTGTTCTCGGTCCAGACCAGCGTCGTGCAGGTGAAAAATAACCTGCTGCTGGCGCAGATTGATTTGTACAGAGCGCTGGGCGGCGGCTGGGTCAGTGCCTGAAAACCTGCCCGGTGGCGCTTCGCTTACCGGGCCTACATTTCGCCCCGTAGGCCGGGTAAGCGAAGCGCCACCCGGCGTTTATTCCTCAGCCCTGTAAGCCGGGTAAGGCGCAGCCGCGACCCGGCGATTCCCCCTCAGGAGACAATCTATGCAACAACAGTGGTCTGCAGTTGATAATTTCATGATTTCGTCACTTATTCCTGACGATGACGTACTGAATCAGGTGCTGGAAAACAACAAACGCGCTGGGCTGCCTGAACATGATGTCGCGGCTAATCAGGGGCAGCTGCTGGCGCTGTTCGTGCGCATGACGCAGGCAAGACGCATTCTTGAGATCGGGACGCTGGGTGCCTACAGCTCAATCTGGATGGCGCGCGCGCTGCCGCCGGACGGTAAGCTGATTACGCTTGAGGCCGATCCCACGCATGCCCGCGTTGCGCGCGAGAATATTCAGCTTGCGGGGTTAAACGAACGCATTGAATTAATTGAAGGCCCGGCGCTGAGCTCGCTGGAGAATTTCGGCGAGGTTCCGCCGTTCGACCTGATCTTTATTGATGCCGATAAGCCGAACAATCCCGGCTATCTGGAATGGGCGCTGCACTACTCCCGCCCCGGTACGGTAATTATCGGCGATAACGTGGTCCGTGATGGCGAAGTCATTAACGGCCAAAGCGACGACGCGCGCGTGCTGGGCGTGCGGCGTTTTATTGAGATGATGGGCGATAACCCGCGCTTAACCGCCACCGCGCTGCAAACGGTGGGGATTAAGGGATGGGATGGGTTTACGCTGGCGATTGTAGAACGATAACCAGCCGGGTGGCGGCTACGCCTTACCCGGCCTACCCGTTCTCCCGTAGGCCCGGTAAGCGCAGCGCCACCGGGCAAGGGTTTAACCTGAAATCAGCTCCATCGCCTGCAAAATACGCTTATCCGAAATCGGATACGGCGTACCGAGCTGCTGGGCAAAGAAGCTGACGCGCAGCTCCTCGATCATCCAGCGGATCGCCTGCACGTCTTCATCGTCGCGGCGCGCTGGCGGCAGCTTGTTCAGCCACTGCTGCCACGCCTGCTGCACGCTCTCCACTTTCAGCATCTGCGCGCGATCGCGGTGCGGGTCGATAGCCATTTTCTCCAGCCGTTTTTCAATCGCCTGCAGATAGCGCAGCGTATCGCCGAGACGGTTGAAGCCGTTGCCGGTGACAAAGCCGCGGTAAACCAGCCCCGCCATCTGCGCCTTCACGTCCGACAGACCCAGCGCCATGGTCATATCCACGCGCCCTTTCAGACGCTTGTTGATGTTGAACACGGTGGTGAGGATCTGCTCGACCTGTTTGGCAATCTCCACCACGGTGTCGTTCAGCTCCGCACGCACCTTCTCGTGAAGCTGAGCAAAGCCCTCTTCCGTCCAGACCGGGCCGCCCGCCTCGTGGATCAGTTTGTCCACGCCGCAGGAGATGCAGTCGTCAATCAGATCCAGCACCTTGCCGTACGGGTTAAAGTAGAGCCCCAGCTTGGCCTTGTTCGGCAGCTTCTCGTGCAGATATTTGATCGGCGACGGGATGTTGAGCAGCAGCAGGCGACGCAGCCCGCGCCACATCATCTGCTGCTGTTCCTGCGGGTTATCAAACAGCTTGATCGCCACGCTGTCGCGCTCGTCCACCAGCGCAGGCCAGGCTTTTACCTTATAGTTGCCGCGCTTCTGCTCGTAGCTTTCCGGAAGCTGGCCAAAGCTCCAGATGTGCAGCCCGCTCTGCTCGATGCCGTCGTCGGCCACCGCAGAGAGCGTCTCCTGGACTTTGCCTTTTAGCGCCTCTTTCAGCTCGCTCAGGGAACGCCCTTCCTGCAGCTTTTTGTTTTTATCGTCCACCACGCGGAAGGTGATTTTCAGGTGATCGGGCACCTGATCCCAGTTCCAGTCGTCGCGGTCGATGGTCGTTCCGGTCATGCGGCGGAACTCGCGCTCCAGCGCGTCCAGCAGCGGCAGCTCCAGCGGCGTGACGCGGCCCAAAAACGCTTCCGCATAGTTCGGCGCAGGCACAAAGTTGCGGCGCACCGGTTTCGGCAGAGATTTGATCAGCGCAATCACCAGCTCGCGGCGCAGGCCGGGAATTTGCCACTCGAACCCGCTCTCGTCGACCTGGTTTAACAGCGGCAGCGGAATGTGGACGGTCACGCCGTCCGCGTCGGCCCCCGGCTCGAACTGATAGGTCAGCCGCAGCTTGAGGTTGCCCTGATGCCAGAAGTTCGGGTAGTCGAGCTTGCTGACCGACTCCGCCCCCTCTTTAATCAGCATGCTCTTTTCGAAGTTGAGCAGGTCCGGCGTCTCTTTGCTGGCCTTCTTCCACCAGCTGTCGAAGTGGCGGGCGGAAATCACATCGTGGCTGATGCGCTGGTCGTAAAACTCGAACAGCGCTTCATCGTCCACCAGAATGTCGCGGCGGCGGGACTTGTGCTCAAGTTCCTCCACTTCCGCGCGCAGCTTCAGGTTTTCGCGGAAGAAGGCGTGGCGCGTCTGCCAGTCTCCCTCCACCAGCGCGTGACGGATAAACAGCTCGCGGCTGAGCGCCGGATCGATCTGGCTGTAGTTGACCTTGCGCGCGGCGACCACCGGCAGGCCGTAAACGGTCACTTTTTCGGTCGCCATCACCGCGCCCTGCGCGCGCTCCCAGTGCGGTTCACTGTACGAGCGCTTAAGCAAATGCTGCGCCACCGGCTCCACCCATTCCGGATCGATACGGGCGGCAATGCGTCCCCACAGGCGGCTGGTTTCCACCAGTTCCGCGACCATGGTCCACTTCGGCGGCTTCTTGAACAGGCCAGAACCCGGGAAGATGGCGAAACGGGCGTTGCGCGCGCCGGTATACTCCTGCTTCTCGGCGTCCTTCATCCCAATGTGGGACAGCAGGCCGGTCAGCAGCGCGATATGGATTTCGCGGTACTCCGCCGGTTCGCTGTTCACCGGAATGCCCAGCTCTTTCACCACCTGGCGAAGCTGGGTATAGATATCCTGCCACTCGCGCACGCGCAGGTAGTTGAGGAAATCCACCCTGCACTGGCGGCGGAACTGGTTCGAAGAGAGCGCCTTCTGCTGCTCGCCGAGGTAGTTCCACAGGTTCACGAAGGCGAGGAAATCGGACTCTTTGTCGTGGAAGCGACGGTGCTTTTCGTCCGAGGCCTGCTGTTTGTCCATCGGACGCTCGCGCGGATCCTGAATAGAGAGCGCCGAGGTAATGATCATTGCCTCGCGCACGCAGCCGTGCTTTTGCGCTTCCAGCACCATACGCGCCAGGCGCGGGTCGACCGGGAGCTGGCTGAGCTGGCGGCCCAGCGGCGTCAGCTTATAAACCGTCGCCTGCTCGTCGGTGGTAATCGCCCCGAGCTCTTCCAGCAGACGCACGCCGTCCTGAATGTTGCGTTTGTCCGGCGCTTCGACGAACGGAAACGCCGCGATGTCGCCCAGCCCCAGGGCGGTCATCTGCAGGATAACGGACGCCAGGTTGGTGCGCAGAATTTCCGGGTCGGTAAATTCCGGGCGCGACAGGAAATCGTCTTCGGAATAGAGACGAATACAGATCCCTTCCGACACGCGGCCGCAGCGGCCCTTACGCTGGTTAGCAGACGCCTGCGAAACGGGCTCAATCGGCAGCCGCTGGACCTTGGTGCGGTAGCTGTAGCGGCTGATGCGCGCCGTGCCCGGGTCGATCACGTATTTAATGCCCGGCACGGTGAGCGAGGTTTCCGCCACGTTGGTCGCCAGGACGATGCGGCGTCCGCTGTGCGGCTGGAAGACGCGGTTCTGTTCGCTGTTGGACAAGCGGGCATACAGCGGCAGGATCTCGGTGTGGCGCAGGTCGCGCTTGCTGAGCGCATCGGCGGTATCGCGGATTTCGCGTTCGCCGCTCATGAAGATCAGGATATCCCCCGCGCTTTCGTTACCCAGCTCGTCAACGGCATCAAAAATGGCCTGCAGCTGGTCGCGCTCGGTATCATCCGCCTCTTCCACAATCGGGCGATAGCGCACTTCCACGGGATACGTGCGTCCCGACACTTCAATAATCGGCGCATTGTTGAAGTGCTTCGAGAAGCGTTCCGGGTCGATGGTCGCGGAGGTGATGATCACTTTCAGATCCGGGCGACGCGGCAGCAGCTCTTTCAGGTAGCCGAGCAGGAAGTCGATGTTCAGGCTGCGCTCGTGCGCTTCGTCAATGATGATGGTGTCGTACTGCATCAGCAGGCGATCCTGCTGAATTTCCGCCAGCAGAATACCGTCGGTCATCAGCTTGACCATGGTGTTATCGCTGACGTGGTCGCTGAAGCGCACCTTGTAGCCGATGCAGCCGCCCGGCTCCGTCTGCAGCTCTTCGGCAATACGGTTGGCGGCGGTGCGCGCCGCCAGACGACGCGGCTGGGTATGGCCAATCAGGCCTTTTATCCCGCGGCCCAGCTCCATACAGATTTTCGGCAGCTGGGTGGTTTTCCCCGAACCGGTTTCACCCGCGACAATCACCACCTGGTGGTCGCGTACAGCCTCAAGAATGTCCTGTTTCTTCTGGCTGACGGGCAGGTTTTCCGGGTAGGTAATCGCCGGGCGCGCAGCTTCGCGCAGCACAACCTTCCCTGCCGCCTGTTCAATCTCTTTCGCCATCTCCTGGTAAATGGCCTGTTGAGCATCAGGATTTTTAACCTTCTTGACGCCGTGCAGACGACGGGCGAAGCGCTGTTTATCACGCAGCGTCAGAGAATCGAGCTGTTGCAGGAGCATCGGGAAGGTGAATTTTTGTTGTTCTGTCATAGCGTTAAAGGGCAGTACACGCCCTGATAAACTCTCTTTTTAATGATTGCTATAGAGTACCACACTGACGCCTTTCGTGCCTTATTCAAAAAATTCGAACATAGGCTTCGATATATTGCGCTATCTCTGTGGCAGGATTGTGAATAGAGTGTCAACAAGCAACGGGGCAACCCCCTTCAATCAAATGCAACAACAGGAATCACCCATGAGCAAAGTATTAGTTTTGAAATCCAGCATTCTGGCAGGGTACTCTCAGTCTGGTCAGCTGTCTGATTACTTCGTTGAACAGTGGCGTGAACAGCATTCTGCTGACGAAATCACCGTGCGTGACCTGGCTGCAAACCCCATTCCTGTGCTGGATGGCGAGCTGGTTGGCGCGCTGCGCCCAAGCGATGCACCGCTGAGCCCGCGTCAGCAGGAAGCGCTGGCCCTGTCCGACGAGCTGATTGCTGAGCTGCAGGCACATGACGTTATCGTCATCAACGCCCCAATGTACAACTTCAACATCCCAACCCAGCTGAAGAACTACTTCGACCTGGTGGCGCGCGCTGGCGTAACCTTCCGTTACACCGAGAACGGCCCTGAAGGTCTGGTAAAAGGCAAGCGTGCGATCGTACTGACCAGCCGCGGCGGTATCCACAAAGATACCCCAACCGACCTGGTTGCGCCGTACCTGAGCCTGTTCCTGGGCTTCATCGGCATCACTGACGTGAACTTCGTGTTCGCGGAAGGTATCGCTTACGGTCCGGAAGTGGCGACCAAAGCGCAGACCGACGCGAAAGCCGCCATCGACAGCCTGGTTGCAGCGTAAGACTTCACCCTCTCACCGCCCGGTGGGAGGGTTTTTCTTTTCTCCCGCATTTCGTTATCATCCGCTCCCACTCTCCAGCCGGGCGGCCTGATGTCTGCGATCATTGATTCTTTTATTGCCCCACCGTGTCACGATGACATTCAGATCCTCTGGCAGGATGAACATCTGCTGCTGATCGACAAGCCTTCCGGCCTGCTCAGCCTCTCGGGCAAAAATCCGCAAAACCTTGATTCCGTCCATTATCGTCTGGTTCAGACGTTCCCGGGCTGCACGCTGGTGCACCGTCTGGATTTTGGTACGTCCGGGCTGATGATGGTTGCGCGCAATAAGGCCATCAACGCGGCACTGTGCCAGCAGTTTAGCCAGCGCAGCGTGGAGAAAGTCTACAGCGCCCTGCTTTGCGGCCACGTGGAAAATGATGAAGGGGTCATTGATGCGCCGATTGCCAAAGACCCGGCGCTGTTCCCGCTGATGTCGATCTGCGCCATTACCGGTAAACCCGCCCGCTCCCGCTACCAGGTTGTGGAACGGTTTTATCAGGGGGCGGGATTACCGTTAACGCGAGTGAAACTGATCCCGGAGACCGGGCGAACCCATCAGCTGCGTATTCACTGCCAGCAGCTGGGACACCCGATTCTGGGCTGCGATCTGTATGGCGGTCTTGACGTGCCGGGCGCTGAAGACGCGCCCCGGCTGATGCTGCATGCCTGCGAGCTGAATTTTATTCATCCCGTGAGCGGCGAGCCGGTTAACGCCCGTCACGCCGCCCCGTTCTGAACGCGGTTTACCACATCAAATCGTCAGGGATTTTGAAGTCCGCGTACGGATCGTCTTCGTCCTGCTCTTCCTGGCTGAGCGCGCTGTTTAACACGATGCTGTCGGCATCGCGCTGGGCAATTTTATCGGCCACCACTGCCGGAATGATCGCGTAGTCGCAGTCACCGTTAGCATTGAGCACCAGGCGAGCAATCGCCAGACGGCCGTTGATCAGCTGGGTCTGCGTTTGCTTATCGACTTCAATCTTTTTAATCAGCGTACCGTCGGTAAAGTTAAAGGTGATGTTGCCTTTCGCCACGGTGATGCGGTTCATCTCAATCAGCTGCTTCACCTGCGCCTTAAACTCTTTCGCCAGCACGGCCTGCTTCTGCTGCTCGCTCAGCAGCTTGTCACGCTCGATCTGGGCCTTCTTGTTCTCTTCTACCGCTTCCCGAGCCTCACGCGCCTGAACGCGTGATTTCTTTGCCGTGCGCTGCACTTTCGCCGCTTTCTTGCTGCTGACGAGGCCCGCTTTCAGCATCTGCTCTTGTAAGGTGAGTTTTGTCATGATTGTTTCTAAACCGGTTGGAAATTTTGGGGATTATAGCGGGAATTGCGGAGCGTGTGCCAGAGAAGTAGGCATGGCGTTTTGTTAGCTGAGTCTGGTTCATTATTCATTCAGCATTTACTAAGGTTAACGCGAAAGCGTGATTAAAAATTGTCAGGTCATTTTCTTAAAAAAAATGAGCCGTTCATAAATATGATGTGGGTTGAATATCTATGCTCACGTCAGGCGTAGGCTGACTTTCTCTTAATAAAAGGATGTGGAGAAAAGATGGCCTTAAAAGGAACGATGCTGCTAAATGGTGCTGACTATGCGCCTTTTAACCTGTACGGCGTTGGCGTGTTTATGGCGCATTCCGGGCAGGGAATTTACAGAAACAACGGATTTTGTGCTGCAGTTAAAGGGTCGGGTCCAATTCCCCCAGGTAAATACTGGATTGTTGACAGAGGGACTGGAGGTTTCTTTTCAGGTTTAAAAGCGAAGGTTCAGGATCGGTGGAATAAGGTCAGGTCCGGTGCAGAATTTGGCCGCGATGAGTGGTTTGCTTTATACAAGGATGACTGGGGAATCGATGACGGTACCTGGATTGATAACGTCTATCGGGGTTTGTTTCGGCTGCATCCGGGTACGGTATCTGAAGGATGTATCACGATTGCCCATAATTCTGATTACGCACTGATTCGGAATGCTCTCATGAGTACAGAGCTTATTCAGGTTCCCTGTATGCGTTCACTGATGGCACGCGGTTGGGTTGAGGTGAGTGAAAGTGGATATACCAACGCGTGCCCTTAAAAGGGGCATCAGGCTGTTCAAAACGGTCTGGTTTCTATGTATCAGCATTTTAGTAGGCCGCACATTGGGACCCGCTGAACGCTATCTTGATCATGACGTGGTCTCATCTCTATGTGATTTTATTTATGGTGATGTGAATGCTGAAACACTATACGACACATATACCAATATCGATATTTTAATCGTACTGACCCTCGCTACGGTTATTTACCGCTTAACAACGCTACTACTCAATAAAATAAGGAAATAAAGAATGCCTATTCCTCCCTACATGTGGCTAAAAGACGACGGTGGAGCACATATTAAAGGTTCTGTAGATGTTCAGGATCGTGAAGGTAGCATTGAGATCATAGGACTGAGTCATGGCCTTAACCTCCCGGTAGACAGCGCTAACGGCAAGATCACCGGCACGCGTCAACACTCATCTATGCGGATTGAAAAGGAAGTTGATAGCGCCACGCCCTACCTTTACAAAGCAGCATCTACCGGTCAGGCACTCAAAAGCGCTGAAATTAAGTTCTATCATATTAATGATGCCGGACAGGAAGTCTGTTATTACACCGTACTAATGGAGAACGTAAAGGTTACGGGTGTTAACTGCAGCGTGCCGAACGTGAAAATCGCTGCCAACGATAAAATGAACCATGTTGAAAGCGTAAGTCTGCAGTACGAAAAAATTACCTGGCGCATCGTCGACGGGAACATAATGCACAGTGACGCCTGGAACGAACGCCCTACAGCATAACGCTAAGGGGCGCGATGCCCCTTACTCTCTCACTTTCCTCTCCAGGCTGTGCGCAATCCTGTTCATGAACTTCCCTCATGTTGCATTGAAATTAAGTCACTTCCCCTGCGCCACGGGCTAAGGCATAAATTATGCATTGGTAACTTCTTAGCAACATGAACTTAGGATGCATAACCACAATGAGCAAAGCTTTCACATATACCCTTAAGCGCAGTTGCTTCGATGAGAATTACAACCCGTCAGAAAATACGCGTACGACCACCAACTTCGCCAACCTGGCGCGCGGAGAAAAGCGTCAGGAAAACCTGCGCAATACGCTGGTGATGATCAACAACCGCTTTAATGCTTTAGCGCGCTGGGATAACCCAAACGCCGATCGCTATGCGGTTGAGCTTGAAATCATCTCTGTCGATTTGAATATTGGCGCGGAAAAGCCGTTCCCGGCCATTGAGATACTGCAAACCACCATTGTCGACAAGAAAAACAACCAGCGTATCCCTGGCATCGTCGGGAATAACTTCTCGTCTTACGTGCGGGATTATGATTTCAGCGTGCTGCTGCTGGATCACAACAAGAACCAGCAGCACTTCAGCATTCCGGAAAAATTTGGCGAACTGCACGGCAATATCTTCCGCCATTTTGTGAATTCACCTGAATACAAAGAGAACTTCACAAAAGGACCGGTGATTTGCCTGAGCGTCTCCAGCAAAGATACCTATCGCCGCACCGGTAACCAGCACCCCGTGCTGGGCGTTGAGTACCAGCCGGATGGCGAATCGCTTACGGAGCAGTACTTCGCGAAGATGGGCCTGAGCGTGCGCTACTTCATGCCGGAACACAGCGTGGCGCCGTTCGCGTTCTTTTTTACCGGGGATTTGCTGAGTGATTACACCGACCTCGAACTGATCGCCACCATCAGCACGATGGAGACGTTCCAGAAGATCTATCGCCCGGAAATTTATAACGCCAACTCGGCGGCGGGGCTGTGCTACCGACCGGATCTGAACCAGCAGGATCACTCCTTAACCAAAATTGTGTATGACCGGGAAGAGCGAAGTCGTCTGGCGATTGAACAGGGTCGGTTTACCGAAGAGTACTTTATTAAGCCTTACAAACACATTCTTGAGCAGTGGTCTGATAACTACACGCTTTAATACATTAAAAAAGGTCTTTTATTATGAAAACATTGCTCCCGACTTCAACGGCTGGCAGCCTGCCAAAGCCGACCTGGCTTGCGCAACCGGAGACGCTCTGGTCACCGTGGAAGTTACAGGATCAGGAACTGCTGGCAGGCAAGCAGGATGCGCTGCGCCTGTCTCTGGATGAGCAGATCCGCGCGGGAATCGATATCGTCAGCGACGGGGAACAGACCCGCCAGCACTTCGTCACCACCTTTATTGAACACCTGAGCGGCGTCGATTTTGAGAACCGCCAGACGGTGCGCATTCGTAACCGCTATGACGCCAGCGTGCCGACCGTGGTTTCCGCGGTTGCGCGCCAGAAACCGGTCTTCGTCGACGATGCAAAGTACCTGCGCCAGCTCACGGACAAGCCGATCAAATGGGCCCTGCCGGGGCCGATGACTATGATCGACACCCTGTATGACGCGTACTATAAAAGCCGCGAAAAGCTGGCCTGGGAATTTGCCAAAATCCTTAACCAGGAAGCGCGAGAGTTAGAGGCCGCAGGCGTGGACATTATCCAGTTCGATGAACCGGCGTTTAACGTCTTTTTTGATGAGGTCAATGACTGGGGCATCGCCGCGCTGGAGCGCGCCATTGAAGGGCTGAAGTGCGAAACCGCGGTCCACATCTGCTACGGCTACGGCATCAAGGCCAATACCGACTGGAAAAAGACGCTCGGCTCGGAGTGGCGCCAGTACGAAGAGGCCTTCCCGAAGCTGCAGACCTCTAACATCGACATCATCTCCCTGGAGTGCCACAACTCCCGCGTGCCGATGGATCTGCTGGAGCTGATCCGCGGTAAAAAAGTGATGGTTGGGGCGATCGATGTGGCAACCAACACGGTTGAAACGCCGGAGGAAGTGGCCGATACGCTGCGAAAAGCGCTGCACTTTGTCGACGCCGACAAGCTCTATCCGTCAACCAACTGCGGCATGGCGCCCCTCTCCCGTCAGGTTGCCAACGGCAAGCTTAAAGCACTCAGCGCTGGCGCAGAAATTATCCGCCAGGAGCTTGGCGCGTAATCCCCTTACGCTGCCAGTACGGCGGCGTACCAAAGCGCTCGACGTAATAATCAATCACCGCCCTGACGTTCAGGGGCGGATGTCGGGCATCAGGGTAGATCGCCGCGATAGCCTGTTGTTCCGTAGTGATGGCGCACTCCAGCGCGGGCAGGAGCGGAATCAGCTCACCGCGCTGGAGCGGCTCGCTCACCAGCCAGTCCGGAAACAGCACAATCCCCATCCCGCCAAGCGCCGCAGCCAGCAACGCTTCCGCATTATTCGAGGTCATCAATGGCGTCACGGGATAGTGTGTCCACGCCTCGCCCGCCCTGCGCAACAGCCAGCGGTTAGGCCCTGACGATCCGCGATACACCAGGCAATGATGGCGGTTCAGATCGTCCGGCACTTCTGGCGCACCGTGTTTACGCACGTAGTCTGGCGACGCCGCCAGATGGTACACCTGCTGCCCAAACACCCGCGCGCGAAACGACGAGTCCGTCAGCACGCCAATGCGGAAGATAAGGTCTGCCGCATCCCGGTGGGGGTCAATGAAATCATCGGTCAGCGTCAGCTCTACGCTCAGGCGAGGATAGCGTGCCGACAGGCCGGGAAGTCCTGGAGCAATGTGCTTCTGGCCGAAAAACACCGGTCCGTTAATGCGGATCGCACCGGACGGCTCCACCGCACGCGCGTCCAGCTCCCGTCGCGCCTCTTCAAGATTCTCCGCCATCGACCGGGCGTAGCGAATAAACAGATGACCGCTTTCCGTGGGAATGACGGCCCGCGTATTGCGATAGAAAAGCTGCTGCCCGAGCACATCCTCGAGCTGGTGGATCACGCGCGATATCTGCGAGGCCGATATCCCCTGCCGCCGCGCCACGACGGAGAAATTCTGCGCTTCATACACGTCGATAAAGATCAGCAGCGCGCGGATGTTGATGTTGCTGGCGTCAACCATTAATGCATATCCTGCAAAGGTGTTTACACCATTATGGCATTTTTCTCATTGCACAACCCACGTAATCTTCTTCGCCTGAAAACGGAGGAAGAAGAATGCAGTTGGTTTTGATTTTACTGGTGATCGCTGGCGGGATGGGCCTCTCCGTCGAGGCGGGACTGCTGGGCCCCCTGGGGGGAAAAGTCGGGGATTTATGGGCGACGTTCAGCATTTTTGGCGTCGGCGCCGCGCTGACGTTTTTGCTGATGCTGTTTTTCAGCCCGCGCAACAGCCCGTCGTTTTTCGCACAGCCCGGCTGGCAGCTCCTCGGCGGGGTGCTGGGTCCGATCTACGTCGTCATACTGACGCTCGCCACGCCGACTATCGGCATCGCGCTGACGATGATTGGCATTCTGGCAGGTCAGGTTTTTAAAAGCCTGATCATTGACCACTTTGGCCTGCTGGGTACGCCGCACAGGAAGATAAACGCAAGACGCATCGTGGCGCTGGTTTTTATTATTGCCGCACTGGTACTGGTCGCAAGAGGGTAAACACATGACACTGATGATGATAATTCTGGCCATCTGCGGCGGCGCGACGCTGAGCATACAGGCCGCAATTAATGGGCAGCTCGGCAGCAGCGTGGGCGTTTTCAAGAGCGCGTTTCTAACGTTTTCCGTCGGCGCGCTGGTGACCGCCCTGCTCATTTTCTTCTTTGAGCCTAAGCAGGCGGTCACGCTGCTGGACGTGCCGAAATGGCAGCTCCTCGGGGCGATGTTTGGCGTGCCCTATATCGTGATAATGGTGCTCGCCGTACAGCGGATCGGCACCGCTGTCGCCACGGTGGCGGTGATATTCGGCCAGCTCGCCATGAGTATGCTGATTGATAACTTTGGCTGGCTGGGCAATCCCGCCATTTCGTTTTCACCGAGCCGTCTGAGCGCGGTGGTATGCCTGGGGATTGCCCTGTACTTCATCTACTCCAGCAGCAAAACCGGCAGCGTCCGCGACTAAGCTGAGGTCTTACGGGTAAAGAACAGCGTCACCGTGGCGACGGTGACGCCCAGTTTCTTCATCTCGGTTTTATTAAACAGATGGTTCTCATCCTGCAGGTACATCCAGTCGTCAAAGTTCAGTAGCCAGGTGCTGCCGTTGGCCTTCACGTTCATGCTGTAATGCCAGTTGAACGCGTTGCCGGCGGCCTGCCCCGTTGCTACCCCTTCAATATCCCCCGCCGTGCCTTCGTAGCGATCGCTTCCCACGCGGCGGATATGCCAGACCCGCTGCTGCTTCTCGCCATCGTCGTACACAAAGTGCTCGTTCAGCGTCAGCGTATCGCCGATAACGTCCCCGGCAATCTCAACGTGAAAGCGGCGGATCTGCTTGCCGCTGCGATCCTGTACCATCCCCCACGCTTCGGTTTTGCCCTGGAAGAAGTGGAAGATATCCAGCCGCGGCTGCTGCTGGCGATACTCGGTCACCTCCGTGCTACAGCCTGCCAGCAGCATCGTCAATGCCAGCGCCATCATCAGGATACGTTTCATTTTTGGCCTCCGATTAACTGCTGACGCAGCTCAGGGTATTGCGTGCGAGGATCGAGCCAGATGGCCAGGAAGCGGGTGCTGAACGCTTCTGACTGACGCGGTCCGAGTGGAATAAAGGCTTTTTGCGCCGCTGACGCGCGATACCAGAACTGCCCCTGCCCGTCGTCGAGCACAAACGCCAGCTGTGCGCCCGGCCGGACATCCGGCCACAGAGAGCGGAGCATCTGTAACCAGGCTTCGCTTCGGGGTTCCCGTTGCAGGATCCCCTGCGCCTGCCACTGGTCGCGGGTCGCCTCGACAAGCTCATCGCGATCGATATCGCGCGCATAGGTAATAATCAGCGCCTGATCCTGGTTCTCCCGACCGTAACGCCCGTCCGGCGTACGCAGCTGGGAGGTATAGACGGTGAATGGCCCCCAGGTGAGCGTGGCGTCCCCCACCTTCCGCCACCCCAGCCAGTCGGTGGCCTGGGCAACAGGAACAACCAGCGTCAGACAAAGCAACAAAACCGCAGCTCTCATTTTTGTCTCCCCATCAGCAGGTGGAAAAACAGCATCAACACCAGCCAGCCCGGCGCCATCCAGCTGACGACGATAAAGGTCGGCTCCAGAAACGTGATGGCACCCAGCCGCTCGCCAATCAGGTACGCCACCGGCCCTCCCACGGCGGCCAGCAGGGTGAGCAGCCAGCCGGGCAACGTGGTGGTGCGCGTAAGCTGCGTCCAGACGGTGGCGAACATCAGCCATAATGCCACCATCCATAGCGGCATCAGGGCATCACCCGTGAAGGCGATCAGCCCCGTCAGCGCCCAGAGCGTATCCAGCAAACTGCCCGCCGCGGCCAGCCCAATGGCGTAAAAACGGTATACAGACGGCAAGAGCAGGCACGCCAGGATCGCCAGCCCGAGCCAGATAATCAGGCCCTGTTCGCGAAAGAGCACCACCAGCGCCCAGTAGAGATCGAACGCGACGGCCAGCAGGAAGACCTGAAGATATCGTCTCATACGCGCTCTGCGGTCAGCTGCACCACGCTAATGGTGCGGGCGTTAAACCCGGCTTCACAGTAGCCAAAGTAATAAAGCCACATGCGGCGGAACCGCTCATCAAAGCCGAGCTTTTCAATCTCCTGCCAGGCGTGGACAAAGCGCTGCCGCCAGTGCGCCAGCGTGCGGGCGTAGTCCGGCCCCATGTCGAAGAGATTGCGCACCACGAAATCGGTGTGGCGCGTCATCAGCTCGTTCATGGCGGTGATGCTCGGCAGGAAGCCGCCGGGGAAAATGTAGCGCTGAATAAAATCGACGCTTTTGCTGTAGTCGCGATAGCGCTGGTCCTGAATGGTGATGGCCTGAATCGCCATTCGTCCACCCTGGCGCAGCCGCGCCTGACAGGTCCGGAAGAATGTAGGCAGATAGCGCTGCCCGACGGCTTCAATCATCTCTATTGAGACCAGCTTGTCGTACTGCCCGGTGAGGTCGCGATAGTCGCAGAGCAGCACCTCAACACGATCCTGCAACCCGGCGCGGGCGATCCGCTCGGTTGCCCAGACGTATTGCTCCTGCGACAGCGTGGTGGTAGTCACCCGACAGCCATAATGACGGGCCGCGTATTCCGCCATCGCCCCCCAGCCGGTGCCGATTTCCAGCAGGTGGTCGGCCTCGCTAAGCGCCAGCTGGTCGCACAGGCGCGCCATTTTGGCCTGCTGAGCCGTCGTGAGATCCTGCTCGTCTGCGGTAAAGAGCGCGCTGGAGTAAAGCAGTTCCCTGTCCAGAAAATGGGCATAGAAGGTGTTGCCCAGGTCGTAGTGGGCGGCAATATTTTCACGCGCCTGCGCGCGGGAGTTACGCCGCGTCCAGTGGCGCAAACGCTCCAGCGGTCGGCCAAGCAGCCGGAACCCTTTCTCAAGACGGCCAAGCACCTCGCCGTTGAGGGCCAGGATTTGCAGAAGCGGCGTGAGCTGCGCGGTTTCCCATTCGCCGTCCATCCAGGCTTCAGCGGCGGCAAGGCTCCCGCCCGTTAAGACGCGCCAGTAGACGGCGGGCGTGAGGATCTGCACGTCGGCGTGCAGCGCGGAGGATGTCTCGCCAAAATGGAAGGTCTGCGCCCCTTCACGCAGGGTGAGCGAACCACCGCGGATGCCGCTTAACAGACGAAACAGCAGCCATCGCGCGAGGCGGACGTTGCGCGGGATATCGGGTTCTAACGCAAAGACGGGATCGGTCATGAGCGTTCACTCCTGCTGACGGGATGGTTATACAGCGGCACGCGCTTGAGCCACAGCCTCAGCGCCTGCCAGTAAATGGCGAAAACGGTTTTCAGGGTCATAAGCGGGATGCGCAGCAGCAGCGCGCGCAGTGCCGGACGGGTCAGCGGCTCCCGGCGCAGGGCGAGCGTGGCGTCGAACACCTTCGCTTCCTGATGATTTTCAATGTGCATATGCAGCGTGTTATCCGGATCGTTGAAGCGCCAGTGGTAGATCATGTCCATCGGGTTGAAGGGGGAAACGTGAAACGCTTTTTCCGTGGGCTGGGCATGTTGCCCGTCGACCGCGTAATAATGACGCTCGTTCCACGGCGTGTTGCGAACCTCCGCCAGTACCCAGCGCAGAGTCCCCTTCCCGTCATAGCAGTAGTAAAAGTTGACCGGGTTAAAATGGAACCCGAAATACCGCAACTGCGTCAGAAGCATGACCCGCCCGTCCGGCCGTTCCCCGGTCAGGCTCTCCAGCCTGCTGAGCACGTTCTCTTTGAGCGGCGTGCCGAGCGGATAGTCCGCGTCATGGAACGCGGCGGCGGCAAAGCGATTGCGGCGCACGCCGACAGACGCCAGCAGCGGCAGCTCATCAAGATCCAGCCAGGCCATAAAGACGCTGTAGCGAAATTCATGGGTTTTCGGCTGAAGGCGGCGGTGGCGCAATACGCCGTGATAGAGGCAGCTGTTCATCTCAGTTCCCCTCTCCGGCCGCTATCGCGTTGACCACGTCCAGCGCGCTGCGCACGCCGTCTTCATGAAAACCGTTGTACCAATAGGCTCCGCAGAACCAGCTCCGCCGGTGACCGTTGATCTCGCCGCGCCGCGCCTGCGCCCGCCAGCTTTGCGGGTTAAACAGCGGATGCTCATAAACGAAGCGTTGCAGAACGAAGCGCTCATCCACCGCCGCGTCCGGGTTCAGGGTGACGCAGAACAGCGGGCTGCCCGCAGGCAGCCCCTGCAGAATGTTCATGTTGTAGGTCACACAGGCGCTGGCCTGCTCCTGCGCGCTCAGCCGGTAATTCCAGCTCGCCCAGGCGCGCGGCCGCACCGGCAGCCAGAGTGGGTCGCTGTGCAACACCACCTCGTTGCGCTGCCAGCCGATATCGCCCAGCACCTCGCGCTCTGCGGAGGTCGGGTCGTCAAGCATCGCCAGAGCACTGCCGGAGTGGCAGGCAAATATCACCTGGTCGAAGGTATGGCTGCCGTTTTCAAGCTGGAGCGTGACCCCGTCCTCGTGGCGGCTCACCCGCTGAACCGGTGAATTGAGATGCAGCGTCAGCCGATCGCCCAGTTTGTCCAGCATCGCGCGGATATACTCTCGCGAGCCGCCCGGCACCACGTACCACTGCGGGCGATGGGTGATATCCAGCAGACCGTGGTTTTGGAAGAAACGTAAAAAAAGCGGCAGCGGGAAACGCTTCATCTCCTGCAGCGAGGATGACCAGATGGCGGCCCCCATCGGCAGAATATAGTGGCGCGCAAAAAACGGCGTAAAGCCGTGCTGGTCCAGAAACGTCTGCAGCGTGGCGTTCGGGTCCACTTCCCCGTCCAGCGCCTGTTTTGCCAGACGATTGAAGCGGACGATTTCACCGAGCAGCCGCCAGAATGTCGGATTGACGAGATTTCGGCGCTGGGCAAACAGCGACGTCAGGGTGTGACCGTTGTATTCCAGACCCGTCTCGGGGTTGTGTACTGAAAAGCTCATCTGGGTTTTTTGCCCGCTGATACCCAGCTCGCTGAGCAGGCCCATAAAGCGCGGATAGGTGCGGTCGTTGTAGACGATAAACCCGGTATCGATCGCGTATGTCCCCTGTGGCGTCGTCACGTCAACCGTTGCGGTATGGCCGCCCGGTGTGGATCCCGCTTCAAACAGGGTCACCTGATGGTGCCCGGCCAGTCGCCAGGCGCACGTCAGCCCGGTAATGCCGCTGCCGATAATTGCAATGTTCATGAACGCACCATCCTGCGCAGCAGCGTGCGCTGAAGAAAAGCAGGCAGCCCTGAGAGCAGCCGCAAAATGAAGCCAAATCCGGCAGGAAACGCGATGTGCATTTTCCCGGCCGCCAGCCCGATACGGATCGCCTTCACCGCCTCATCGACGGTCACCCGACCCGGCATGGCAAAATCGTTTTTCCGCGTCAGGGGCGTATCGACGAAGCCCGGAGAGACAACCGTGACGGTAATCCCTTTTGGCTCCCAGTCCAGGCGCAGGCTTTCGGCAAACCAGCTCAGCGCCGCTTTGGACGCACCGTAGGCCTCTGCGCGGGGGAAAGGCAGCCAGTGGGCCATCGAGCTCACCAGCACCACGCCGTTGCCTCGAACCAGCTGCGGCTGCAGCGCCTCAAGGCAGTTCACCGGCCCGAGGAAATTGGTGTTCATGACCCGCTCCACCAGCGCTGCATCCACCACGCCACCGTCGAGGTATTCGCAGGTACCGGCGCAGAGAATAATCAGATCGGCGTAGCTGCCGGTCAGCGCCTGTCGGCAGGCCTCCCGGTCCGTCATATCGAACAGGCGAACGGTGAGATTGGGGCAGGTCTGATGCAGCGCTTCCAGACGCGCCGGATCGCGCCCGCAGGCAATCACATGATAGCCGTCAGCGGAGAAGGATTTCGCCAGCCCGGCGCCAATGCCCGAACTTGCACCGGTAATCAGTACCGTCTTCATGATTTGACCCTCCGCTTCACGCCGCGTACCGCCCAGCCCAGCAGAGGAAGATGTTCGTAGATCATCTCTCCCGCATCGTAGTAGTCGCGCTGGTGGGTGATGAGATCGTTTTCCGTCTCCACCACCGAGCACCCCGGCAGATCGAGCGGTTCGCCTCCGGCAATGCGCGGATGCGACCAGTGCATCACCCAAGTGACAACAAACCGGTTCCCGCTGCAGAGCGGCGGGTCGATAGAAAAACGGCAGTTCTCGACGTTGGCCAGCAGATGGGTGAAATAGCGCTGAAGCGCAAAGATACCGTCGTGCTCGCCGAACGGATCGACAAGCGTGGCATTTGAATGGTAAAGCCCGACCAGCGCGGACGGCGGCTGGCTATCCAGTGCGGCGTAGTACTCAACAAACCGACTCACGACAGAGGGCAAAGTGCTCATGGGTCACATCCTGGCTGTAAACAACGTGGCGTAATCGCATACTTAAAACTTACACAATTAACGTTATTTGTCCAAGTTTGTGCAAGTTTATTTTTTATTACCCATAAATATCAACAAGTTGAGAACTCAATCATTTGACGGTTTTGTAGGCCGGGTAAGGCGTAGCCGCCACCCGGCTTTCACTTTCAGGTTATCCTTAAGGCAAATTCAGCGGTCATCTTCCAGGCTTATCCTTTTTATTCATAAGGATGCCTGACATGAAACGTTTCTTTCTCTCCCTCTTCTCAAGCCCGGAATCCTTACTGCAGGTGATGAGTCAGCAGGAAATTATTGAAGCCGTGGAAGATGGCGACCGCATCATTATCGACCAGGACGGGAACGCCTCGGTGAACTACAAGAGCAACGAGGTGCGGCAGGACTTTCTGCGTCACGTTAACGCGCTGAAGAGGGCCTGATATGGGAACGGCGATATTTATGGTGCTGATGGTCTGCGGGTACTGGTACACCAGCCGCGACCTGTCGACCCGCTTTAAAATCAAGCGTTCCTTTGGCTGGGACGTCTATTTTCTCGTTGCGCTTTACGGCTGTATTTTTGTTCTGCAGGGGGTGATTGCTACGGGGCTGCTCTGGCTGCTGCTGCTCACCCTTTCCGCCGCCAACAACGCTTTCCACTTTGCCTCACCGAAATACACCGACTGGCAAATCGACTTTATGAACTGGAGTTTTTTAGGCATTCAGGCACCGGTGGTGGTGATGCTGGCGTTTGCCATTTTGTTTTGCCTCTACCGCTCTAACTGGGCAGGCAGCGCCAGGCTGGATGGCGAGAGTCGGAAAAAGCTCTACAAACGGCTTGCGCAGGCGAGCGGGATTGAACAACTGCTCTATCAGTGTATGGAGCAAGGCGAACTGGCGCAGGTCACGCTCCGCTCGAGGCGGATATACGTGGGTATGATCCACACCGCGACGCTGGAATATGAAAAAACGGCCAATATCGTGCTGATCCCAATGTTGAGCGGGTACCGGGATGCGAAGACGATGAACCTGCGCATCGAGAATAATTACAGCCGGTGGTATGCGGAGCATGACATTACGCTCGACTCGGAACCACGCAGCGCCATGTCATTCCGCAAGGTGATTTTACTCAATCAGATTGAGAGCATCTCGCTGTTCGATCCCGCCAGCGCCAGCGCGCTGTCGCTGGCACAGCGGGACGAGAGCCCTGGCCCTAAAGAGACATCCCCATAATTCTGAGTATGCTCTGCTGTGTGGCAGTTTCGAAAAGGACGTTCTTAATGCAGAGCATGCCCTGCTTCTGGTAGAACCGGTACGCTCCTGCGTTCTGCTCAAGCACTTCCAGCCAGAGAGAGTCCTTTCCCCTGCTCCGGGCCATGTCGATAATTTTATGGAACATGTCCTGACCATAGTGCTTGCCGGTCTCAGCAGGATCGAGGTAGAGCTTGTTGAGGAGAACGCCCCTCTTGTCCGTTTCCGGAAGCATGGCGTCCCAGGTCACTTTCATGAATCCCACTGGCCGATCGGTTTCTGCCACAAACCAGGAAACATGGCTCTCGGACAGGCTCTGCTCAATGACGGAGGGGGCATACTCGGCGTTCAGAAAAGCCGTCATCTCCGCATCTGATACCCACAAATGCTGAAAATGCGCGGGATAGATACGATATCCCAACTCGCTTAATAGCGTTGAATCGGCCCCGGTGGCCTGTCGAATTCGAAGCGTCATGGAAGGTATCCCTGGTCATCACCCGCGTTGGGCATGTTGATAGAGGTCCCAGCGGTTGCCGTACATATCTTCAAACACCACCACCGTACCGTACTCTTCCTCACGCGGTTCTTCGCAGAAATGAACGCCTTTTGCCTTCATGGCATGGTAATCGCGCCAAAAATCATCCGTCTGAAGGAACAGGAAAACTCTGCCGCCGCATTGATTACCGATAAAACCTTCCTGCCTCTCGTTAGACGCACGAGCCAACAAAATGTTGCAGTCGCTTTCCGGGTTGGGTGAGACGACCACCCAGCGTTTACCCGGTTGCGGCGTATCCTCTACCAGGGTAAACCCCAGCTTGTCTGTGTAGTACTCAATGGCGCGATCGTAGTCATCAACCACAATAGCCACGCAGCCAAGGCATCGTTTCTGTGTTCTCATTTCCGTTACCTTTACTCTAAATGGTTATGCTCAGCGCTTTCCCACAGAATACGCGCGCGTGAAAATATTTTACAGACTGATCAGTCTGCTACGTACGCTCCAGGCTCAGACACACTAAAACGGGTGGGTGAAAAACCGCTTTCGATCGCGCTAATCTGCCCCTGACGAAGGGATGATGGGTGATAAAAAACATATGGAAATTATTTTGATGCGCCACGGCGAACCCGAATACAGGGGCGCGGGAAAGGTGTCGTACAGGGAAATGGCGGGATGGATCGACAACTATAACCGCTCTTCAACGGGCAGCGACAGACCTTCGGAGATGGCTCAAATCCTCGCGTACCGCGCGCTGACGTTTCTCAGCAGCCCTCTCCCGCGAGCCCTATCATCGTTGAAAACGCTGGGGTGTGAACCGGGTTTAATTGATGAGGTTTTTCGTGAAGCAGAGCTGCCGGTATTCCGTATTCCGGGGTTACGGCTATCGCCTTTTTACTGGGCAGCGCTGTTTCGCGTTCTTTGGCTCTGCGGCCTGTCTGGCGAGGCAGAGCGCGTAAGCGCCGTAAAAAAACGTGCCACTAAGGCGGCAGAAATCCTTGTGAATGTCGCGAAGGACTCTGACGGCCCCGTCTTGCTCATGGGGCACGGAATGATCAATCGGTTTATTGCGAAGGAACTGATCGCATCAGGCTGGAAAGAACAGACTTCCCCGGTAACCGGTTACTGGGGAGCGGGGGTTTACAGCCTTGTGTAAGGGCACATACTGACACCGAGGATTGTTTCATCCTCGGCGCTTGGGTCATAGCGTCTGGCCAAGGATAACGCGATCGAACAGACGGTCTCCCAACCAGAGACGCATGCGGATGAGCATCTTTGCATACTTGCCGGCTGCATAACGTGTACGCGGATGAGGGCTTTTAACGGCGCGGGCAACCAAGTCCGCAATCACCTTCGGGTCGCTGCCTCTGCCATTCCCATATGCATTTTTGACCGATTTAGCCACTTTCTCCACGAGGCGAGCGTAAGGGCCATTTGCTGAACGTTTAACTATATTGCCGCTGACCACATCACCAAAGCCTGTCTCGATTAAACCCGGTTCAACAATCACAACCTTAATGCCAAATTCAGCCACTTCAAGACGCAGACAGTCAGACCATCCCTCAAGCGCATGTTTCGTTGCGTGATACCAGGCTCCAAGAAGGGTGTAAATCTTACCCCCCATAGAGGTGATATTAATAATGTAACCGCTGCGTCTGGCGCGCATGGCCGGGATCAGCAGTTGCGTAAGGCGGGCCGCACCAAACACGTTAACCTCAAACTGATAGCGAGCTTCATCAATACCGATCTCTTCTACAGGTCCATAGAGCCCAAAACCCGCGTTGTTGACCAGTACGTCAACCCCACCTGTCTGCGACATGATGGTATTCACGGCAACCACAATGTCTTCATCACGTGAGATATCCATCCGCAGAGGGTACGCGCCAAGATGGGCGAGATCGTGCATTTTCTCAACGCTACGGGCAGCAGCGTAAACCTGATAGCCATCCTGAATAAGACGACGGGCGATGGCTTTGCCCATACCTGACGATGCACCGGTGACCAGCGCAGTTTTTTTGTCCTGAGTAAACATAGATACCTCGGTGAGTAGACTGCGGCTAGTTTGCTCTCCTTTGACCTCATGTTAACTAGCGTATCGCGCCATTTGACTCGCAAACTGCGCCATCAGAGCGATAAATACGCACGTGTTTACTCAAGACGCATGGCTGTCCTGGCCGCTTCAGGAGTCTGGCCCGTCCAGGTCATAAATGCGCGATAGAATGAGTTAGGATCTTCGAAACCCAGCAAAAACGCGATCTCATACCCGGAAAGACGCGTATTGCGAAGATAATGACGGGCCAGGTGTTCACGACACGCGTTGACAAGGTTGCGAAAGTTTTCCCCTTCCTGCTCAAGCCTTCGCTGCAGCGTGCGTTTGCTCATTCCCAGACGCTCAGCCGCTTTTTCAATAGTCGCTTCGTTACCGGGAATTAGCTCCAGGAGTACCGCTCGTACGCGCTCGGCGGTTGAAGCCCGTTCATTTAACTGACCGAGACGACGCTGCAGTTCCGGTTCAAATACCTGCCACATTCCCTCATTGACCGTTAAAAAGGGTCGAAGCGCATCGGCTGCGGAAAAGCTGATGGCGGGCTGTTCTCCGTATTGCACGTCAGCACCAAAGAAACGCGAAAAGTGGCTGTTCTGAACCGATGACGGTAGCGCAGAAACGCAGATCCGTAAGGGGTTAACCGGTTCGCGCGTTCCCAGCCGCAGAAGCTTGAGCAGGAAGCCCAACTCTGCCACCTGGAGAAACGGCGGAATAATTGTCGCAAAAAGCCAGCGCGGTGAGACGGTAAGGTTGCCGTTTTGGTCGACCGTTGTCTCCAGAACCATCGGAGCAATAAGCTGTTTATATCTGGCCAGACGCTGGACAGCCTGCATCATATTGCTGCTACACAGTGCGGCAAAAAGGGGCGGATCAAACACATCCGCAGAGATCAACTCAATGAGCGGGACGGGAAAGGCAGGATCGTTCGTTTCAGCCTCCAGCGCATTCCAGAAACGAATGTATTCATTCGTATCGAGTCCCCGCGCTTTTTGTAAAAAGAGATCGTCAGGTAATCCTGCCCTGCGGAGGATGCGTTCTGGCTCAAGCCCCGCGTCTTTCAGCAGCGTTTTCCAGCTTATATCGAGAGCGAAAGTACGGTTATAGGCCATTTGCTCATTCCGGTGTGAAGGTTATTCAACGCTTAGTGTTGTTGTGTTGCTGCGTTTGTCAGTCGTCTCAGGTGTAAACATTATTTGCCCCCTAAAAACGCTGCTTCTAGTGCCCTCTTCAACGACCTGATGACCTCATCCGTCTCCATTCCCATCTGCGCATGAATAATGGCGCCGTCAATGAGCAGCATGATTTCATTGACGACGCGCTCATCCGCAATCGTCGTCAGCAACGCAATAATCTTCTTTGTTTCGATTTTATGATCGCGGCATATCGCTTTTATTTCGCTTTCAATATCTTCGGATTTGGCTTCGGCGCTGGCATTAATAAACGCACAGCCGTGGAACTCAGGCGAAATAAACCATTCATAAAGGGTAGCCGATAGAGCGTCCGCAGGCGTCTGGCCTTCAACGAGATGTCGACGAAGCGTGGCCTCAAACCAGTTAATCCATATTTCATGTCGATAGTGTAAATAGGCGAGAATAAGCAAGCTCTTACTCGGAAAATGGCGATAAAACGTCACCTTCGTCACTTTCGCCTCTTTAATCAGCGTATCCACCCCCGTCGCTCTGAAGCCTGTGGAATAAAACAGATCGTGGGCCGTCAGTAATATTTTATCCCTGACGCTTATTTTTTTATCGTTGTTTTCGGATTCAGCTTTCATTTGTCGATGGCCTCAAAACGGATGTTGACAGCGTTATTTTTCAGGCATAGATTAGCGCAAGTAGACAGACTTGTCTACATAATCACATAACGAGGTAATTGCCATGAACACACGTCCTCCCTTACCGCCCTTCACACGTGAAAGCGCTATTGAAAAAGTCAGGCTGGCAGAAGATGGCTGGAACAGCCGCGATCCGGCGAACGTTGCGCTGGCCTATACGCTGGATACCCAATGGCGCAACCGTGCAGAATTCGCCACCAACAGGGAGGAAGCGCAGGCGTTCCTGGCGCGGAAATGGAAAAAAGAGCTCGATTATCGTCTGATTAAAGAGCTGTGGGCCTTTACGGATAACCGCATCGCGGTCCGCTATGCCTATGAATGGCATGATGATTCAGGAAACTGGTTCCGCTCGTACGGCAACGAAAACTGGGAGTTCGCACCGGACGGCTTGATGAAGCGCCGCTTTGCCTGCGTTAACGATATGCCGATAAAAGAATCCGAGCGACTGTTCCACTGGCCGCTGGGCAGACGCGCGGACGATCACCCCTCGCTGAGCGATCTGGGGTTATAGGATTTTCGCATCACTCCGGGCCGCCCCGGAGTGATGACTTTACAGCGCGCCCAGCTGTTTCATCAGCGTCAGGTTGTCCTCAATATGCCAGTTCGCTGCAATTTTACCGTCACGGATTGCATAGATATCCGTGGCGATAAAATCTATTTTCTGCCCCTTTCCTTTCAGCCTGCCAAATGTCCCGGTGAATGTGCCGTAAAAATGTAAATGTGAGACCACGCGGTCGCCTGAAATTATCATCTGCTCAACGTCGCAGCGCAAATCGGGCACGGCCGTGCGAAACGCCCGCGAGGCTAAAATAGCGCCTTCCGGCCCCTGCTTACGGCCTTCCGGCGGTGTTTTATCAACAAAGTTTGCCGCCAGGGCATCACGCGCCAGAGTTTCATTACCGGTGTTCCAGAACGTGGCATATTCTCTGGCAACGGCTTCATTCGTCTTTAATTGCCCCTGGGGCAGGCTCTTGTCCACAATCAGCTGTTTCGGCTGTACTCTTTCCCCCTGTGCGGAAATAGCATTGCCCGACAGACCAGCAAAAATAAGCGCCGCGATAGCGGGACGAAAGCACGTCGTATGTTTCATGATGTCTCTCTACAGAGTGTTACGTTACCCGCAGACGATGCCCTGCGGATCACATTAATGAGGGGTCAGTTAATTAACGCCCCGCCCTCAATATCAATGACCGACCCGGTGACAAAGGGGTTGTCCATGGCGAAAAGATACCCTTGTGCGATGTCCTGCGCCCTTCCCCAGGCCTTGGCTGGCAGGGTTTCCGCCGCGCCTGCGAGCATTTTTTCCCGCGCGGCGGCGTCCATCCCCGCATACGCTTCCGTGTCGGTCAGCCCCGGACTCACGACGTTGACGCGCAGCGGGGAAAGCTCCTTCGCTAGCACTTTTGTCGCGGCCTCAATGGCGGCATTCATCGTGGTTTTTACGATGGCGCCCGCCACGGTGCGGCGCGCCACAAAGCCGCTGGTGAAGGTCAGCGTACCGCGGGGGGCGATGTTCCCGCTGAGATAGCGGGCGACATTGAGGCTTCCCCAAAATTTTGTATCAAAGGCCTCTCTTGCCGCACGGAGATCCAGTCCGGAAAGCAGCCCGCCCGGCGCCTGTGAACCCGCCGTGACGACGATATTATTGACCTCGCCCAGCGTTTCACTGAGCGCAACAAGCTCTGCCTCACGGCTGATATCGAGCACGAGAGTGCTAACAGACGCGGCATGAGCGCTCAGTCGTTGCCGTGCAGCGTCCAGTTTCGCGCTATCGCGTCCCGCAAGCATAATCTCCTCGCCGCGCCCGGCAAGCAGGGTGCCCACGGCGAAACCGATGCCGGAAGCGCCGCCGATAATTAAGGTTTTACGGGTCATCATGTTTCCTCCTGCTGGGTGTACGTTGAGTAATCGGTATAGCCCTTGGCGGTGCCGCCAAACAGCGTGGCGGGGTCGCGCACCTGGGCCAGCGGCAAGCGGTGCGCCAGCCGGTGAGGTAAATCCGGGTTGGCAATAAACGGTCGTCCGAAGGCAATCAAATCGGCATAGCCCGCCGCCAGAATTTCTTCGGCTTTGGCAAGGTCATAGTTGCCCGCGACGATCAGCGTTCCGCTGAAGGTCTCGCGAAGGGATTGACGGAAACGCTCGGGTATCTGCGGCGCGTCGTCCCAGTCGGCTTCCGCCAGGTGGATGAACGCAATCCCTTTTTGTTCGCACCAGGCCGCAAGCGCGAGTATGGCTTCAGAGACCTGCGGGTCGTTCATCCCGCGCTGGGTAATAAACGGCGAAAGACGGATGCCCGTACGTTCGTGACCAATGGCTTCGGCAATCGCGCTTAACACGTCCTGGGCGAAGCGGATCCGGTTAGCCACCGTACCGCCGTACTCGTCCGTGCGTTTGTTGGAGGTTTGGCGCAGGAACTGGTCGATCAGATAGCCGTTTCCGCCGTGGACCTCCACGCCATCAAACCCGGCCTGAACGGCATTCAAAGCGGCCTGGCGATAGTCCGCGACGATGTTCTGAATGTCCTTGCGTGATAGCGTTCTTGGCTGCGGGCAGTCAACCATCTGGCCTTCTCCACGCTCATTCACCACCCACACCTGCGCGTCCGGGGCCAGCGCTGACGGGGCGACGGGCTGACCGTCCTGGTGAAAACTGGCGTGCGACATTCGCCCAACGTGCCAGAGCTGAGAAAAAATGACCCCGTCCGCCTGATGTACGGCCCCCGTCGTGAGCTGCCATCCTGAAACCTGCTCCGGCGAATGGATGCCGGGCGTCCAGGAGTATCCCTGACCCTGAGGCGAGATTTGCGTGGCTTCGGTGATGATTAACCCCGCGCTGGCCCGCTGCCGGTAATACTCCGCCATCAGCGCGGAGGGAATGTTGCCCGGCTGAAGGGAGCGCGCTCGGGTCATCGGCGCCATGACGATACGATTTTTCAGGTCCAGCGACCCCAGCCTGTAGCGTTCAAAGAGTGAAGCAGGTTTCATGTTTTCATCCCTTATGGTTTGGATGAAATCACTTTACAGTCGGCATCTGATTTTGATAATTACGCTAAAAATAGATGCACTTTTCGGAAAAGATGAATAATGGGTAAACTCGAAGACATGGCCTTACTGGTGGCAGTTGCCGAGGCCGGGAGTCTTTCCGCCGCCGGACGTCGCCTGTCGCTTTCTCCTGCCACGATGACCGCCAGGCTGAAGGCGATTGAGGAGCGTTACCAGGCGCGCCTGTTTCATCGCTCAACGCGATCCCTCACCCTGACCCGCGCAGGGGAAGAGTTTTACCACGCCGCGCTGCGCGTGCTGGAAGAGGTGCATCACGCCGAGTCGCTGCTGACGCAAAAAGAGGGCGTGCTCAGCGGCAATATTCGCCTTTCCGCGCCCTCGGACTTTGGCAGACAGTATCTCAGCCCTGCCGTCATTGAATTTTCGCGTCACCATCCTGCCGTCAAATTTTACATCTCGCTAAAAGAACACGTTGAGGATCTGGTCGCTAACCGGCTGGATATGAGCGTGCGCTTCGGCAATTTGCCGGACAGCAGCCTTGTCGTCAGAAACATCCGCCCGAACCGTCGGGTGCTGGTTGCCTCCGGGGCGTATCTTAACGACCACGGTATCCCCGGCACGTTTGCCGATCTAGCCCGGCACCGGTGCCTGGCGCTGGAGTCTCAGGGCGTGGTGATGAACGAATGGCGCTTTGAACATGAGGGAGAGGAAAGCGTTGTTCGCGTCGAGCCCGCCATGGTGTGCGACGACGGGGCATTGCTTCGTCAGTGGGCCCTGGGCGGAGCGGGCATCGCCGGGAAATCGTGGTGGGACGTCAAAGACGACGTTGACGCCGGAAGACTCACGGTGCTGTTTGCCGACAGCTTCACCGGCTTTAGCCGCTACGATCGCAAAGATGTCGGGCTGCAGTTTGTTTACCCGCAGCGCAAGCTGCAGCCGCTTCAGGTTACGGCGTTCAGCCAGTTTTTTCTCGACTGGCTTAAAAAACATTAACGTAAAAAACAGTGATACACTTACTCCACCTGGCCGATTGTCCCGTCTTCACGACGTAGGACAGCACAACAGTAACTAAAGTACAAAATGGTCACTCGTTGCCAACCCTGGCCCGTCACGCTAAGCTTACATAATGACTAAAACTATGAACGCCCCATCAATACGTGGTCCACTTGACCATTCTGTCAGAGAGCAAATCGTCGAAGCGGCCTTTGAGCACTTCGGCCATTACGGCTATGAAAAAACCACCGTCGCCGAGCTGGCGAAATCTATCGGTTTTTCAAAATCCTACATTTATAAGTTCTTCGATTCCAAGCAGGCTATCGGCGAAGTGATCTGCGCTAACCGCCTGGAGCTGATCATGGCGGCCGTGCTTTCCGCCATTGAGGATGCGCCGTCAGCCAGCGAAAAACTCCGCCGTCTTTTTAAGTCGCTCACCGAGGCCGGCAGCGAGCTGTTTTTCCACGATCGCAAGCTCTACGACATCGCCGCCGTCGCGTCACGGGAGAAGTGGCCTTCGACGGAAAGGTATACCGAAAGCCTCCTGAAGCTGATTGAGACCATCATTATCGAAGGCAGACAGGCTGGAGAGTTCGAAAGGAAGACGCCGCTTGACGAGGTCACCTGTGCCGTTTACATGGTGATGTGCCCTTACATTAACCCCGTTCAGCTGCAGTACAACCTTGAAACTGCCCCAACGGCGGCGGTACTTCTCTCCTCACTGATTTTAAGAAGCCTGGCTCCCTGATTAGTGACCATTGACTTTATTGGTCACTAATCACAGAATGCGGAAACTGTCCTGTTACTTCAAAAGGGTTTCCCATGCTCAGGCTCACTTCAGCCCGCCTTGCCATATGTCTTCTGCCGTTTGCCCTGGTGGCGTGCGGCGATAATTCCGCGAGTGACGATCCGCGCACTAAGCCACCGCTTGTCAGATCAGCCTCTGTCGAGAGGGCGAACCCTGCCGCCCGCGCCTTCACGGGCGTGGTGGTGGCAAGAACGCAAAGCGACCTGAGCTTCAGGGTTCAGGGAAAAATCCTCGAACGCCTGGTGGATACCGGGCAGACCGTCAGACAGGGACAGCCTTTGCTGCGTCTCGATCCTGTTGACCTGAAATTACAGGCCCAGGCGCAGCAGCGCGCGGTGGATGCTGCCCAGGCGCGGGCGAGAAAAGCCACCAGCGATGAGGCGCGTTATCGCGGTCTGGTGGCGTCCGGCGCGGTGTCCGCCGCGGAGTACGATCAGATTAAAGCGGCGGCCGATACGGCCAGGGCGGATCTCAGCGCCGCCCGGGCGCAGGCCAACGTGGCGCAAAACGCCACGGGCTATGCCGTCCTGCTGGCGGATTCAGACGGCGTGGTGATGGAGACGCTTGCCGAACCCGGTCAGGTGGTCAGCGCCGGACAGGTGGCGATCCGCCTTGCCAGAGCGGGACAGCGCGAAGCGCTCGTGCAGCTTCCGGAGACGCTGCGCCCTGCCGTCGGCAGCGAAGCACGGGCCACGCTTTATGGCCGTGAACAACACCCGGTCACCGCCACGTTGCGCCTGCTGTCTGACTCCGCGGATGCCACAACCCGGACGTATGAAGCACGCTACGTGCTGGCAGGCCAGCTGGCGGACGCGCCGCTGGGGGCGACCGTCACGCTCAGCCTTGAAGACCCGAAAGCGGAAGGTCAGGCCATGCAGGTCCCGCTGGCCTCACTCTACGATGCGGGTAAAGGGCCCGGCGTCTGGCGCATTTCCGCCCAGCCGGCAAAGGTCACATGGACGCCGGTTAGGGTGCTGAGCGTGGGCGAAGATGCGGTCCAGATCGCGGGCGGCGTGAAGCCCGGGGAGAAGATTGTTGCGTTAGGCGCCCATCTTCTGCACGAAGGTGAAGTTGTCAGGCTGGCAGAACAGCGCCATGCCGCTCCGGCGGAGAACGCGCCATGAGCGGAAGTCGCTTCAACCTGTCAGCGCTGGCCGTCCGCGAGCGTTCCGTCACGCTGTTTCTGATCGTTCTGGTGACGATTGCCGGTATTTACGCCTTTTTTGGACTGGGACGCGCGGAAGATCCGCCCTTCACCGTGAAGCAGATGACGGCGATTGCCGTCTGGCCGGGTGCGACCGCGCAGGAGATCCAGGATCAGGTCGCGGAGCCGCTGGAAAAGCGCCTGCAGGAACTCAAATGGTATGATCGTACCGAAACCTATACCCGTCCCGGCATGGCGTATATCACCCTGTCACTGCAGGACAAGACCCCGCCAGCCGAAGTGCAGGAGGAGTTCTATCAGGCGCGTAAAAAGCTTGGGGATGAATCCCAGCGTCTCCCGGCGGGCGTCATCGGCCCGATGATCAATGACGAATTCTCGGATGTCACCTTTGCCCTCTTTGCTCTGAAAGCAAAAGGCGAACCGCAGCGGCAGCTGGTACGCGATGCCGAAGGCCTGCGCCAGCAGCTTCTGCACGTTCCAGGGGTCAAAAAAGTGAACATCATCGGTGAACAGGCCGAGCGGATTTATATCGCCTTCTCCCATGACCGTCTGGCGACGATGGGCCTCTCACCGCAGGATATTTTCAATGCTCTCAACGGCCAGAATGCCCTGGCCGCGGCGGGCGCCATTGAGACCCGGGGCGCGCAGATTTTTATCCGCCTGGACGGCGCGTTCGATGAACTGCAGAAAATCCGCGATACGCCTTTAGTCGCCCAGGGCAAAACGCTCACGCTGTCGGATGTGGCAACGGTTGAACGAGGCTACGAAGATCCCCCGACGATGCTGATACGCAATCAGCATGAACCCGCCCTGCTGCTGGGCGTTGTCATGCGTGAGGGCTGGAACGGCCTGGCGCTGGGTAAAGCGCTGGATGCGGAGACGGCGAAAATCAACGATAGCCTGCCGCTTGGCATGACCCTGACCAAAGTCACCGACCAGTCCGTGAATATCCGATCCTCGGTCGATGAGTTTATGATCAAATTCTTCGTCGCCCTGCTTGTGGTCATGGTGGTCTGTTTTGTCAGCATGGGCTGGCGCGTGGGGGTGGTGGTTGCGGCGGCGGTACCGCTGACGCTGGCGGTCGTTTTCGTGGTGATGGAAGCCGCGGGAATAAACTTTGACCGCGTCACGCTGGGCTCTCTGATCCTCGCCCTCGGCCTGCTGGTTGACGATGCCATCATCGCCATCGAAATGATGGTGGTGAAGATGGAGGAAGGTTACGACAGAATCAAAGCCTCGGTCTACGCCTGGAGCCACACCGCCGCGCCGATGCTGGCCGGTACCCTGGTGACGGCCATTGGCTTTATGCCGAATGGGTTTGCCCAGTCGACCGCCGGGGAATACACCAGCAATATGTTCTGGATTGTCGGCCTCGCCCTGATTGCCTCATGGTTTGTGGCGGTGGTGTTCACACCGTATCTTGGAGTGAAGATCCTGCCGGCGATCCCCAAAGTGGAAGGCGGCCATGCTGCCATCTATAACACGCCTCGCTATAACCGTTTTCGCCAGCTGCTTGGCCGCGTTATCGCCAGAAAATGGCGCGTGGCCGGATCCGTGGTCGCCATTTTCATTCTGGCCGTGCTTGGCATGGGGCTGGTAAAAAAACAGTTCTTCCCGACCTCCGATCGCCCGGAAGTGCTGGTTGAAGTGCAGATGCCCTATGGCACCTCGGTTGCGCAAACCAGCGCCGCTACCGCAAAAATAGAAGCGTGGCTGGGCAAGCAGCCGGAAGCCAAAATCGTCACGGCCTATATTGGTCAGGGCTCGCCCCGTTTCTATCTGGCAATGGCCCCCGAGCTGCCCGATCCCTCTTTTGCGAAAATCGTGATCCTGACGGACAGCGAGACGTCACGCGAGGCGCTCAAGTTCAGGCTCAGGGAGGCCGTCGCCAGCGGCCTTGCGTCCGAAGCCCGCGTGCGGGTGACGCAGCTGGTGTTTGGCCCCTACTCGCCTTTCCCGGTTGCCTGGCGCGTGTCGGGGCCGGACGTCAAACAGGTGCAGGACATCGCCGAACGGGTGAAAGCCGTGCTTCAGGCAAGCCCGATGATGCGAACCGTTAACACCGACTGGGGCTCGCGCGTTCCGGTGCTCCATTTCACTCTCGATCAGAACCGCCTGCAGGCGACCGGCTTAACCTCCAGCGCCGTTGCCGGGCAGCTTCAGTTCCTGCTCTCCGGCGTGCCTGTCACCTCCGTGCGGGAAGATATTCGATCGGTAGACGTCGTTGCACGCGCGGCGGGAGATATCCGCCTTGACCCGGCAAAAATCGAAGGCTTTACCCTGGTCGGCAATGCGGGACAGCGCGTGCCGCTGTCTCAAATTGGCAAGATAGAGGTCGGCATGGAAGACCCGATCCTGCGCCGCCGCGATCGCACCCCCACGATTACCGTACGGGGCGATATCGCCGACAATCTTCAGCCGCCGGACGTGTCGGTCGCCATCATGAAAGAGCTCCAGCCGATCGTTGATTCGCTGCCGGCCGGCTACCGCATTGACATGGCGGGGTCGATTGAGGAGTCGGGCAAAGCCACGCAGGCCATGTTACCGCTGTTCCCGATCATGATTGCCCTGACGCTGCTGATCATCATTTTGCAGGTGCGCTCACTCTCCGCGATGGTCATGGTGTTCTTAACCGCGCCGCTGGGGCTGATTGGCGTCGTGCCGACCCTGCTGATATTTAATCAGCCGTTTGGCATCAACGCGCTGGTCGGCCTGATCGCCCTCTCCGGCATTCTGATGCGCAATACGCTGATCCTGATCGGTCAAATCGATCATAACCAGAAGGACGGCCTCGATCCGTTCCAGGCGGTGGTCGAGGCGACGGTCCAGCGCGCACGCCCGGTTTTATTGACCGCCATGGCGGCCGTGCTGGCGTTCATTCCCCTGACGCATTCGGTGTTCTGGGGCACGCTGGCCTGGACGCTGATCGGCGGAACGCTGGGCGGGACGATCATTACGCTCGTCTTCCTGCCCGCGATGTATGCGATCTGGTTCCGGATCCGCCCGGTTGAACAACGCGTGCAGCCTGCCACGGAAAACGTGTAAACTACCATCAGTAGATAACTGACCCGAGGCAAGCATGGTTGTTAAGCGCTTAAGAAAAGAGGACCGCCGCGTGCAGCTGCTGGAGGTTGCGCGAGGGATCGTACGTCAGCAAGGCACGGAGGCGTTGACCCTTGGCTATCTGGCAGAACGGGCTAACGTGACCAAGCCTATCCCCTACGACCACTTTGGCGATCGTGAAGGGCTATTGATGGCGCTGTACCAGGATTATAGCGATCGGCAGCTGGCAAAATTCCGCGAGACGCTGGCGGTGGACAGCAAAACGCTGGAGAAGACGATCCGCTTTTTCAGCGCGGCCTATATCGACTGTGCGATTGCCGCCGGGCCTGAAACCGGGCCAATCGCCGCGGCGCTGTCCGGTTCTCGCGCGCTGCAGACGTTTCGGGAAGCGTGCGTGGCCGAATGTGCCGACTGCCTGCGCACCGCGCTTTCTCCTTTTATCGTCTTAAAAGGCGTTCAGGGAGAAGCGGTACTGACGGCCATCATTGGCGCGGCGGAGGCGCTCAGCACCGCGGCGGGCAACGGCGTGCTCGCCCGAAATGTGGCAGAAGATATGCTCTGCGGCGCCATGACCGGGGTGCTGGAGACCTACGCGAATAGCACAAAATGATCGCCGGGGGCGGATTGACACCTAAGTTACCAATAGTAATATAGGCGTCACTTCTCCCCCATCTGGAGGTCGCTATGTCTGCAACACATGCCATTAAAAACGCGCTGATCGTGACGGCACACCCGATCGACAATTCGTTATCCCATACGCTGGCAGCTCGTATTGCCGGGAAATTACGCGAGGAAGGTACGCAGGTTGAGATCGCCGATCTGCATGCTGAAGGGTTTAATCCGTCGATGACCCGCGCCGATCTCGATTTGTATCACGGCGATCCGAGCGCCCTCCCCGACGATATTCTGCGCGAGCAGCAGCGCGTCGAGCGCGCGGATATGCTGGTATTCGTCTTCCCGGTGTACTGGTGGTCGGTTCCCGCGCTGTTGAAAGGCTGGTTCGATCGCGTGTTAACCCTGAACTGGGCGTATAAGGTGGCCGACGACGGCCGGATTGTGGGCAACTTACGGGATGTTCCCGTCCGCCTGATTGCCACTGGCGGGAGCGATCTTACCGGGTTCGACAAACACGGCTACTCGACGGCGATTCAGACGCAAATCATCGAAGGGGTATTTGGCTTCTGCGGGTTGAAGAACGTTAAGCTCGATATCCTTTACCAGGCAGACACGGCGACGCCCGAGCAGGTTGACGAATTCCTGAGCAAGATCGGCAACCTAAAATAATATCGGCTATCCAGCCAGCAACGGTGTGCCTCCTTCGCCATAAGGAGGCACGTGTTCTCGATGTTACTAACCGTCAGGGATCCTGCTGGCAAACCGGAACGCTCTTTCTTGTGATTATTCAAAAAATAACGAGGAAAGGCCAATCGTCATCACTACACTCATAATCACCTGAATCAAGATAATAAAAAAAGCGATCCCACCCAATACCGTGATTTTTCGACGCAGAATGAAAGTTATGCCGGAAAGTACAGCACTGAACAGAATGGCTTTGAGTATATAGGAAAGCGGCACCATGGCCGGGTGACCGGTCTGCACTCCAGCAAGCCCAATGAGACCCAGTAGAAAATTACCGCAAATTCCCCATCCCCAGAAAGTCATCGGTAAGCTCATCTGTCCCGCGACTAATCTTTTCAACATACGCACGTCCTTTTTGTGATTTTTTTATCGAAACACAACGGTTTTTATCCAGTCTCTCGCACAGTTGGATTGTGCAATAAGTCGAGCCGACAAATACGCAACTACCAAATATGCTGATATGATTTTGTTCATCTTTACATGCATATTGATGGTATTGAAAAGAACTATCGGCAGCAAATTTTTAAAGTTTAACGGCTCGTCCGGATATGGTTTAAAAGATATATCAGCGAAGGTCATAACATGTTTACGTCAGTTCAGCCAACAGCCCCCCTCACCACCACCGGACCCTTCGGCGGTGCGAGCGTATCTGTAGTGAACGACTGACAAACAGAACCTCAATCCCCGCCGACATGGACGGGGAAATCTCTCTCCGTTCACCACCCTCTGAATGGAGAAAGAAAATGGTTTCATCTGACAATGCTCTCTTGATTATCGACATGCAGCAGGGCCTCTTTCGGGGCCCGGTTTCCCCTCGCTCCGCCGATGCCGTTCTGGCCAATATCCGCTTGTTAATCGCCAACGCCCGAGACGCGCAGGTGCCCGTCTTTTTTGCCCGCCATATTGGGCCGGACGACTCCCCCTTCTCAGAAAAGGGGCCGTTAACACAGCTGATACCTGAACTGGACGTGAAGGAGCAGGACGTTGTTTTCACAAAGCGCTATCCCAGCTCTTTTCGGGATACCAAATTGCTGCGCGAACTTAATCAGAGAGGCATCAAACAGCTGGTCATTGCCGGGATGAAAACAGAGTTTTGCGTCGATACGACCTGCCGGGCCGCACCGGAGCTGGGTTTCAGGACGGTATTAATTTCAGATGCGCATACCACAATGGATAATGACTGTTTATCCGCCAGCGACATTATTGCCCATCACAACAACACGCTGGCAGGCCCGTTTGTGACGCTGTCGACTGCTCGTGACTGGCTTTTTAGTACGGTGAGTTGACTCAGGTGAGCGCTTATCTTTTTACCCGGCTCGCCTTTCCGCGCGCCGGGCACATAAGAGAATAATTACAGGGTAAAACCACCGTCACCCACCTGTGCCTGAGCGTACCATTGCATCAGCTTCTCGGTGCCAGGCTCGTTTTCTGCCGGTGACCATGGGGCGGTATCATGCTCGGGCACGGGCTGATACCCCCCGTGTTTAACCTCAAAAATGACGCCGCCTTTATCCAGCGACAGCACGGCATGCCAGGTTCCGGCATCCATCTCCAGGACTTTACACTCTTCGCCTAACACCACGCGCCGGGTCACGTTGCCGCTGTCGTCAAAATTCAGCACCAGAAAGCGACCGCTCAGCGCCGTCAGCAGTTCAAACGTGTGCGGATGGCGGTGGGGGCGGACATAGGTACCGGGTTCCATTGCAATGGCCAGACGCTGCACCGGGTCGCTCAGGTCAGGGTGTAAATTACGATGAGCGCGTAAGCGAGGAGAATGTGCGGCCTGCTCGCTTTGCTGCTGCAGGTCACTGAAAGTAATCTGTTTCATATACACCTTTAGGTATGTGGGCTGTCTACGGCAACCCGGTTGCCGCAGGACGTTATACCATCCTGAACGGTCGAGGCGCGATGGGATTTGTGAAACAAATCGCTGCCGGGCGAGTGGTCAATCCCCCGACAGGAAGCTCATCAGTAGAACTGACATGAAAACCGCCATTCCCCTTCTGATGACCGGTGAAAGTAACCGATACCGTTATCCGCCCACATCCAGTTTACTTTTTCTTCTGACCCAACCTGAAAAACAAACTCTTCGATTCCCACACCGTGTTGTATCTCAGTCGGAAATCCCCCTACCTTGGTTCCCCTGTAGCGATTGAAATCTTCAAAAAAACTCTCACTGGCCTGCTCATCATCATTTACGCAAGAGAGATCAATAATATCCCAGGCATCTTCCCATCCAGGTGCATCGTCAATGACACTCAGCCATTGAACTGGAAACGGCCGATACGGCGTGTCCAATTCAGGCAATGGCTGAAGCCCTTCAAGGCTGGCATACTCGCGAATTAACCATCCTTCACCGTGCGGTTCGTCAAAGGGATGTTGTTCCACATTGTGAAACAACACCAGAAGGGCTATGCCGTTCAACTGGTCAGGAATAACAGGAAGCTCGTCGATCCTGATCTGAAGAAGTGGAAACATGGGTTTGCCCTTCCAGGTGGGTAATCCTTCATCTGCACGAGAAACGCCCTTCAGAAACCATGACGTAATGGGATCTTCAGGCGGCCGGAACCCACCGACCTGAGCGACCGATGCGGGTCTTAGCCTGGTCCGGAGTTCTTCTAAAACTGACGCACTCTCTAATCTCATGTTTGCTCGCCTCTGTAGACGCTTGTCGGACAGATATTCTGCTGATCATTGTAAGTTAATCATCACATCTGGAGAATCTCATTGAATAATAAAACCTATGTTGAGTAAAACTCACATTGATTCCCACTATTTCTCGTTTTTCAAACCTGATCGCATTGAAATACCATCCCTTCATTCCCGGTCTCTTCCTGACCTGGAACAGAGAGCGAAACTCAAATAATAAATACACCTGCATGCATATGGAGTACGTATGACACTCGATGTTTTATTTCATCTAATGAAAATGATCTCACCTGAAAAAAACATCGCGGGTGAAAATATACATGCGTTAATAACGTTACTTTCGTCAGAAAACGATAGCGGTGAGGTGCTTTCGCCCTTTATTCATCGACTGCATCTTCTGTCTTTCGCCCAAAGCAATCCGGGTAACGCCGAAGAGTTGCTCTCTGCGCATTTACCCAAAGACGACGGGATCCTTCCGCTTCTGGACTTCGCGGACTGGCCCCGGGTGCGTTACGCCGCTTCAGGCGAAGTTCAGACGCCTGAATCTGAGGAGTACTTCCGTGAAATGACATCGGCTACCAATCTGTTACGTTCTGCGCTGATCGAAGCTGAACGCGCAAAGGGAACGCCCGCGCTATATATACTGGATAAATTACTCAACCTGAACAGCGCCCTGCCGGAAAGATATAAAAAGATGGCAAATATTCCCTACGCATAAATACGTTCACTGTGCGGAATATTTCCCTGTTAATATTCCGCTATTAATTAAATCCGCTTTTCATTGAAATCAAGACAGACAATATCCAAAGAGGGCACCACTGGCGCATTAAGGTTAAGCCAGGCCAGCAACCGTTCAATACTCTGTCCTCTGAGCGAATTTTTGGGCCAGACAAGGTAGTAACCGTCCCCTGTTGCTATCGCCTCCCTGAAGGGCAGCGCGAGAAGGCCGCTTTTCAGCGCGTCGAGCGTGAGCCGGAGATCCGCCATCGCTACGCCGTGTCCGTGCATGGCCGCAAGGCTGCCCTGCTCCAGGGTGTCGAACACGATCCCGCCGCCCATGTCGAGGCCGGGGAATAAGCCCGTCCTTTTCAGCCAGCGCTTCCAGTCCCGTCTGTCCGGTGACGGATGAATAAGATCGCATTCTGGAAGCTGATGCCGGGCAGGCTCCAGCAAAGACGGCGTACAAACCGGAATAAGCCATTCGCTGAACAGCAGCCGGCTCTCCGTTGACTCGCCAAAATAGCCGTTCCCGAGGAGGATCGCACAATCGTAGGGCTCGCGGCTGAAGTCAACGGTGTCGAAGTCCATCCAGACGCTGGCGATTTCGATTTTCGGCTTCGCGTGGTTCTCGCGAAAGGATTTAAGCACATTGAGGAGCCATCGCATCGTCAGGGTGCTGGGGGCTTTGAGGCGCAGAAGGTGGTTTTCACTTTTGAATGCGCGACAGGCCCACTCAATATTCGAGAAACTTTCGCTAAGCTGCCCGGCCAGAATGCGCCCGGCGTCGCTGACCTCCACTCTCGGACCCTGCCGCTTAAACAGCTCGCAGTCAAACCACATTTCAAGCGTCCGGACATGCCTGCTGACCGCCCCCGGCGTGATATTCAGGACTTCAGCCGCTTTGCTAAAGGAGTTCAGACGTGCGGCAACTTCGAACGCACGCAGCGCATACAGTGGCGGTAAAGACATATGTTCCCTTTTTGTCAGGTGTAATCATGCAGTTTTTGTATTATCGGCACTCGGTGACGTTTCATCCCATTCCTCAGCCGGAAACGTCAGCAGCAGCACCCTGAGCAGGGACTCAAGCTGCGCGCGTTGCGCCTCAGAGAGGTTTCTCAGCAGCGCATTTTGCGTTTCCGTGTGCACGAGCAGCGCCTGTTCGATACGCTCCTGCCCGTGCGGCGTCAGGCTGACGAGCGAGCTGCGCTTGTCATCGGGATCGGCAATCCGCCTGATAAGGCCTTGCTGTTCGAGATGGTTGAGCCGGTTCGTCATCGCCCCTGAGGTGATCAACAGGGATGTATACAGCTGCGTGGGCGAAAGGCAGTACGGCTCCCCGGCGCGGCGCAGCGTGGCGAGGACGTCAAACTCGCCCTCGCGAAAGCCAAACGGCGCCATGGCCAGCGCGCGTTCTTTTCCCAGGTGCTTCATCAGCCTGAGCATTCGGCCAAAAATTTTCATCGACGAGGCGTCCAGCTCGGGCATGGCGCGGCTCCACTGGCCGACAACGAAGTCTACATGGTCTTTCATCTTCACCCCCGATGGCGTGGGAATTTATCGAGTTGTGCGGTACATCTTACACTAAAACAGATTTTATCTTAACGTTAAGATAAATGCTCGCGGCAATTTGCCCGGGCCGTTCACACCCGAAAAGGATGCCATGTTGAAACGCACGTCACCGTTACTCTTCGCCGTTATCGCTTTTATCGTCGGGCTAAATCTGCGGCCCATTCTGGCCTCGGTTGGCCCCCTGTTCTCCGTGCTGCAGCGCGAAGCAGGGCTGACCGCAACGCAATTCAGCCTGCTGACCACCCTGCCGGTGGCGATGATGGGACTGGCTGCCCTGTGTGGCCCCTGGCTTTTAGCCAGGATCGGTGCCGTCAGGGGAATTATGCTCGGGCTGTTCATCCTGCTGGTAGCCTGTTCATTACGCGGTTTTAGCACCTCGCTGACGGGTTTGATGGGCACCGCGTTACTGGGCGGGGCCAGCATCGGCACGATCCAGGCGTTAATGCCTGCCCTGATAAAAAAGGCGTATACGCAAACGGCCAGCACGATCATGTCGCTATTCAGCACGGGCATTATGGCCGGTGCGGCAGTCGCCGCCGCCAGCGCCGAGCCGCTGTTTTCATGGCTCACGCTGAAGCCCGCGCTGGCTATGGCAGGCGTGCTTGCGCTGCTGGCGCTGATGCTGTGGTTACCCCTGGTTAAGCAGCCTCAAGGGGAACAAACAGCACATGAATCCGTTACGCTCTCTTCCTCCCGGACTGGACTACTTCTGCTCTTTTTCGGCGTGGGGACGGGTGCCTACACGCTGGTCTTAGCCTGGCTGCCCCCGCTCTATATTCAGGCAGGATGGTCCGCACGCAGCAGCGGCTATATGCTGGCCTGGCTGACCTTAACCGAGGTGGCCGCCGGGTTTGCCGTCTCCGCGCTGATCGGTAAATTCCCCGACCGCCGTGTTCCGCTGATAACTGTACTGTTACTGCTGCTCGCGGGGTTACTGTGTCTGGTCTTTGCGCCAGGTACGACGCCGGTCTTATCAACCTTGCTGCTTGGCATCGGTATCGGCGCCCTCTTCCCGCTGTCGCTTATCGTCATGTTCGATCATGCGCGAACGCCCGCGCAGGCCGGGAAGTTACTGTCTAAAGTTCAGGGAGGAGGATATATGATCGCCGCGCTCATGCCGCTAGTTGCCGGGATCGTTCGCGACAGTTCGGTCTCGCTGACCAGCGCATGGCTGGTGATGAGTGCGGGAGTCGTGCTGTTGATCGCTATCGCGTTCACTTTCAAACCCGCCGCGAATGTGCAAGCGCGGTGAATGCGGTACCAGAATTGAGAGTCGTATTTCAGAAGGCTCTACGCTAAATTCCATCATTTCAGGCTATTAAGGAGTGGATATGTCGCAGACGTTACCGGGAATTGATGTCATGTTCGTCGCCGGGTTCGGGCCCATTTCACAGGATACAGCGTCCAGCACCGCGTTTTATATCCAGACACTCGGTCTGCCGCTGAAGCCGATGGAGGGCAATGCCGAGTATCTGCTCACTGAAGAGGGACACTTACCGGGCGTGAAGCATTTTGCCGTCTGGCCGCTGTCACAGGCGGCAACGTCCTGTTTTGGTGAATCGGAGTGGCCCGTGGAGCATCCGATACCGCAGGGATGGATTGAATACGAGGTGCAGGATCTCGATTCCGCTACCCGTGTTCTGAGTGAAAAAGGCTATCGGTTGTTGGTCGCCAACCGCACGGAACCGTGGGGGCAAACCGTTACTCGCCTGCTCAGCCCGGAAGGTTTGCTGACCGGACTAACGATTACGCCGTGGCTGCGTGGATAGAGGATGTTATAAGGTGCTGGCTTATATCACGATAGGGACAAATGACTTTCAGCGCGCCGTGAACTTTTATGACGCTATTTTTAACGTGCTGGGCTATTCACGTCTGCCCGCCTGGACTGATAGCTGGGCAATGTGGGGAAACGAAAATCATCCGGATGACGAATTTAGCTTCTGCATTTGTCCTCCTTTTGACCAGCAACCCGCGACGGCGGGAAACGGGACAATGTTCGCATTCAGAGCCGATAGCGCGGAAATTGTCAGACGCTTCCATGCAGCGGGCCTCCGTGCGGGAGGAAAGGATGAAGGCGTGCCAGGTACACGAACCGCCTACGGCCCCGATTTTTATGTTGCCTATCTGCGCGATCCTGACGGGCATAAACTGGCGTGCGTTTGCCAGCATTATTCTCCTGATGCAGATAAGCTATCAGGCGAAGAAGAGTCACTTCAATAATAAAATTTTGCGGTAAGGACCGGTAGACACCCAGTCCTGCGGAGATCACTTCAGCTCCAGCGTGCTTATTACATGGGCAATATCCGCGATGTCGCCAGCTGACAACGGTTGCAGAGGGCGAGGCAGGCAATCCATGTCGGTAAGCCCAAGCACGCCAGCCGCAGCGGCAATAACGCGAATACTTCCGCCATGTTTCCGGAAGAGCGACCACAACGGCTCAAGGCGGGTTGTCAGGGCTGTAACGCGTTGATGATCGTTTGCCGCCGCAGCTTCGGTGATTTGTTTCGCCATCTCAGGGAACAGACCGCCACACACGGAATACCACACTTCACAACCGGCGTTTAATCCCAGCCCCGCATAAGCGTCGCCACTAATACCGATTGTTACGCCAGGGCGCAAAAGTTGACGTAACGCATTCACCCGTTCAATCGCTGCAGCGGGGCTATCCGGGACGCCAGGGATCTTGACCGAGCGAACCCCCTCAAGTGAGGAGAGACGACCGTGAAGTTCATCCGTAAAGGTAAAATGCGTAGTGCCCGGATTATCGTAGATACACACCGGTACAGACGCGTGCCGGGTAACGGTCTCAAAGAGTGAAAAGACTTCTTCGTCACGGAGTGGCTGGTAGCTGACCGCCGGGAGTAACAGCGCATTCGCACCAGCTGCCTGTGCATCCTCTGCCAGATGCAGAATGGCATCGGTACTGACCGCTCCCACACACACCATAACGGGGATGTTCCCTGCATGCTGTTTAGCCAACGTTGCTACGCGCTTGCGCTGCTCCCGGGTCAGATAGGCGTAGCTTCCGGTTGACCCCAGGATGCCCATAGAATCAACCCGAGCGTCTGTAAGACGGGAAAGAATATGGCTAAAACCCTTTTCATCCACGCCGCGGGCAGTGACTGGGGTTAATGGAAACGCCGACAAACCGGTAAACATAACTCTTTCTCCTGAAGGGTATTACAGCTGTTGTTCTTCGATGAGAGCAACTTCAAACCACAGACCGGGCATCATTTTTTCCAGGCCGTCGGTCAGCATCTTCCCGGCTTCGTGAAGTCTATCCAGCGGCATCTGCGGGAGACTCTCCAGAATGAACCACATTTGCTGAGCTTCCACGCCTAAGCGGGTTCTGATCCCCTGTCGCCAGTTCCAGCGACGGCAGGTCACGCCGATATCATCACACCAGATAACCTCGCCTTGTGAAGGATACTCAACGGTGGCCTCTCCCTCTTTGACGGTATCAAAAGGCTCTGTTCCTTTTGCCACAGTCAGACGCGGCGCCCCCTGATAGGCAGAGTGATTCTCTCCACCAACCGGAACGGCATAGCGGAGACTAACGGCATTATAAAGATCAACGATAGGATCGAGCGCTGGCATCGTTCCGTCACGTAACACGCGCTTGCGTAACGCATCTGCTGAGCAAGGGGTGCGTTTAGGTTTAGCACCAAACTTTTGAAAAACGTCGGCCCATGCCGCCAGATGAGAGTCCGCCCAATCTGGTTCACCGGCCAGAACGGCTTCACAGGCTTCACGCAGCGCCGTTTCCCCAATGTCGGGATTAAGCACTGGCGCAGCTTTTACGCAAATGCTCAGTGCACGAAAACCGGGAGCAATACGATAAATTTCAGGGGTAATTGACGGAGATACTGTTAGCACGTGATAATCCTGTAATGACCAATTTATTCCATGATAATGACCAATGACCAAAAAAGTCAATTTAATGACCGATGCAAACGCTATCGTCAACACTGTGAATGAAGCCGTATCTCAGCGAATTAAACTCTATCGTAAGCATAAGAAGATATCCCTCGATGAACTCTCCCGTCGGGCAGGCGTCAGCAAGGGAGCGCTGGTTGAGATAGAGGGATGCCGGGCGAATCCCAGCATTGCCCTGTTATGCCGCCTGGCTGCCGCAATGGGGGTTTCGGTGGCTGACTTTGTGGATGTCAGTTCAAAACCGACCGTGCATCTCATTGCTGAAGATGAGATCCCAGAATTGTGGGAAGGTGAAAAAGGCGGGAGAGCAAGATTGCTCGCAGGGTCAGGTGGCCCTGATATGACCGAGCTCTGGATGTGGGAAATGCAGCCGGGGGAAAAGTTTGCGTCCCCCGGCCACACGGAAGGTACGCTTGAACTGTTTTATGTGCAGTCGGGCACGCTCACACTCGGCGTTCAGGAACACGTGTATCGGGTAAATACTGGCTGTTCGGCTACCGCCAGAACGGACGTTCCTCATTTCTATGAAAACCAGGGGGAGAACCCGCTGGTATTTATCATGACAGTATATGAAAAAGCATCCTGAGCATTCCCCGGCATAGAGGACAACCCTGTGCCTCATCACAAGTAGCCCAAAAGGAGGAGTTCGGTGAATAATCAGCATCTGCGTTTTACCAAAGACAAATTTATTGTCACAACCGATCCCAGCTTTTTTCAGCTGGAAGCCATTCATGATTACCTCTCGCAATCGTCCTGGGCTCCTGGTATTGATGCTGAAACGGTCAGGATATCAATCCAGAACAGCCTTTGTTTCGCGCTCCTGGATGGAACAAGACAAATCGGCTTCGCCCGTCTGGTCACAGACTATGCCACTTTTGGTTATTTGTGTGACGTCTACGTGCTGAACGATTATCAGAAAAGTGGTCTTGGACGTTGGCTGATTGAATGCTGTCATGCCCATCCATTGTTGTCACGTCTGCGACGGATAATGCTGGTAACCGACAGCGCGCCATGGTTATACCAGAAGCTGGGGTATAACCCATTGAACCGACCAGATTTTGTCTGGCAAATCAATCGACCCGATATTTATCGTAACCCCGGGCAAAAATAAAAGTACTTTGCAGAGAGTAATGATAAATGTGAATCCGCAGGGCCAGTCACTCTGATGCAGAAGAATTTGCTCTTTTAGCCGAACGAACCTTACGACATCCGCTTCTGGCACTGAGCGGATATGCTAACTGAGCTAAAGGTCCGCTGTGAATGAGAAGCAAACATCTTAAGTAGGTTGTTCTTTTATGCTACTACCTCTATGTAGCCATGTTATATGGCTACATTTATGCAGAAGTAAGGATTAGTCTTTTCCCGGCCCATAATTAAATTTTGTCCCTTTGCCAATGGCGTAAAACTGTCCGCCAGCTACGTAATGGACAGTACGTAATTCATCTGGTGCATCATCAAAAATCCAGTGCCCATTTTTGAAAACGCGGTCATCACTCCATGCTCCGACAATTTCACCCATGAACAAGTTGTGCTGCTTTTCATTTTGTTCATTGGGTATGACCTTACATACTAACCAGCCAGCGCAACCTTCCACTAAAGGCAGATCAAACTCTTTCTGATAAAATAATGGGATTTTACTATTTTTATCGGGTGTGTCGGAATAACTGTGACCTCCAGCATATAAAACCATTTCCATCTGATTCACTACTGGGATCTGTACAACGTAATATCCGCTTTTTTCTACAAGCCCGCGAGTAAATGCCTGTGGACCTATAAAAGCCATCACTTTGTTATTGCCTACTAATCCCACCCAGGCCGCTGCCATGACATTTTCAATGCCATCATTTTTAGCCGATATCATCGTCGTTGGCCCGACCTGTAATAAACGATAGGCTTTGTTTAACTCTACTGGTTGAATTGACATAATTTACTCTTTTGAGTTCTGATAAAAAGTAAGACAGGTTACTTATTTGATTGTTCGATTATATGGCTGGAATAGTTGCAAATTAATTGCTATTATCAAAATACATTATTGCAGATTTCACAATAATCATGGACAAACTTGAAGCTCTAAAATTTTTTATCATCGCCTCTGAGACCTTGAACTTCCGCGAAGCAGCCATCAAGCTGTCGGTTTCACCATCAGTAGTAACCCGAACAGTCGCTGAGCTGGAGAAACAACTTGGTGAACCTTTATTCAAACGCAATACGCGTTCGATCTTTCTCACCAGTTTCGGCGAACTATTTTTACCCCAAGCGAAGCGACTGCTTGAAGATTCTGAAAAACTTTTTCAGACAGCGAAAGATGATAATGAAATGAAGGGTATTGTTCGTATCACATTACTTCGATTTCCAAATCATGAACAAATCTTGTATGAACTATTGACAGCACTACGTCCCTATCCTGAGTTATTTATCGACTGGCGTTTAGATATGATGAAACTTGATACTATTGAGCATCGTATCGATATAGGTATACGCGTAGGGCGAGAACCTAATCCAAACTTTATCATTAAAAATATCGGACAAGTTGAACATATTTTGGTTACATCCCCTGAACTTATTGAGCGCCTGGGAGCACCTACTGATTTAGAAGATCTTCGACAGCGTTATCCATTTAGTGGTTTAATTAATCCTGAAACGGGAAAATCATTTGAGTTTATGAGTGACGCAGTAAATACTTTTGTCCCTCGTCATATTGAGTTTTATACTACAGATCCATATGCCGAAATTCAGGCTGCATTGGCCGGGAGAACGGTTGTACAGTCCAGCGACTTTATCTGTAGGGAGTACTTAGCAAGCGGCCAACTTGTTCCCCCATTGCCAGAACTGCGACAGGAGAAATGGCAATTTTATTTATATCGGCCTTACCAGCTGATTACTCCCAAAAGGGTGACGGTCGTTTTCTCGTTATTAGAAAAAATATTACGCAAATATTTCGCATCAAAATAACATTCTCCTCGACGTCCGCATCTGGCACAGAGCGGACATCAGAATATCGTCTATCCCCAACAAACGGATGGCTCTGGCGACAAAAACACTCACCTTCCCAGTGCCGCAACAATTGCCCCCTCCATTTTCTCGGGCGCAGTCATCGGTGCAAAGCGCTTGAGGGGTTTACCGTCTCGCCCGATCAGGAACTTGGTAAAGTTCCACTTGATCCGCCCACCCAGCACGCCGGGCAATTCGTCTTTCAGATAACGAAAAATCGGATGCGCTGCGGCACCGTTGACCTCGACTTTCTCGAACATGGGAAAGCTGACGCCGTAGTTAATGTAACAGGTCTTTGAGATGTCGTCGGCACCGCCGGGTTCCTGCTTACCGAACTGGTTGCAGGGGAAGCCAAGCACCACCAGCCCTTGATCGGCGTATTTTTTGTACAGTGCTTCAAGCCGCGCATACTGTGGCGTAAAGCCGCACTGGCTGGCCGTATTAACAACCAGAACCACCTTACCCGCATAGTCGGCCATAGAGATAAGATGCCCATCCAGACGGGTGGCGCTAAGTTCATGAAAATGGGTCATATTAGTGATTATGATCTCTTAGAAAAACGGTTAGCACATCCTTTGGAGGGGTTACACCCGTTTCTGAAAGCATCCATCCCACAGCGCCGCGATGATAGGTACCGTGAAACAGTACATGGTTGAGCATATCCGCCGCTTTCATTTCGCCATATCCGCCATCGACAAAACGGAATTTGATGATTTCAGAAAGTCCGGGCACGTCCATTGAACCTGCGTGCGTAATATACCAGTCAGTGCATTCAGTCATCTTTTTCAGAAGCTCGTCTGCAGACGGCGTTTCCGGCGTATTCAACGCGGTGTATTGATGCGTTTGACCAGTAATATTTGCCCTGAAAATCATATCCACGACATAAACATGGTTCATAAGTCTGAGCATCAGATGGCGCTTTTCAGCATTTGCGGAAGTATCGACCCTCTGTATTGCTTGTAAGGTTTCCGTATCTGCCCAGCGTTTGAATTTGAATAATGTGACAATCGTGCCTGTGTCCATCGCCCCTCCGGATTAACAAAAAATTATCATATCAACAACTTTGTCTGGCCGGTATCACTTCCACTTCCGGCAACACACAGAGGTGATTCTGCTACCCGAAAAATTCCCTCACGGCAGGCTATTTGTGATACATTCCTGGCGCGTCAATGACCACCACACTCGCTATCAGGTATGCAGAACATAACAAAAAAAATTCACTGGCTTCTGCTTACTCTGCCACTCCTCAGCGGTTGTGGCACGCTCTCGCAAATGTCCTCCCCGGAAGGTACTCAGGAACTTCTCACTCATGATTCGCTGGATGGCGACGTTGACAGCGTGGTGCGTCACTACATGGCGCAAAAATCTGTTCCCGGGATGACGGTCGCGGTGATCCATAATCACGGCTCACCGCAGTTTTACACCTGGGGCGTAACCGATGCGGTCAATCGCTATCCGATCAGGACCGACACCCTGTTTGCGCTCGGCTCGCTCAGCAAAGGGATCACGGCAGAAGTAGTGGCTTGTCTGGTGAATGAAGGGCAACTGAACTGGAGCGATAGCCTGGCGACATTGCTACCGCCGGGTACGCCGCTTAGCGCGGATGCACAAAAAATCACCCTGCTTGAACTGGTAACCCACACCTCCGGCCTGCCGCGTCAGAATATGGATGTTCCGATGCTTGGAAAATTCATCAGCTACTTAAGCACCGGCGATAATTTCTACGGTGAGCTGGATAGCGATAACGTGCTGCTCTACCTCGCCGACTGGCGAGCGCCAAAGAATAAAGTGCCGCAATACTCCAATACCGGCTACGCCCTGATCGGCTATATCCTGAAGCACAAAACCGGCGAAGATATCCAGAGTTTAGCCTCGCGCTATATTTTCCATCCGCTGCAAATGGCTAACAGCAGCTTTACGCCCCGGCAGCTAAAAGGGTACCCCCAGCGTGCGCTTGGCCACGCGGGCGATCAGCCGAAATTTATCCCACGCGGGCAGCTCACACCGGACTGGCATTTTTCCAATAATATGGTGGCGGCAGCGAGCTTATACAGCAACGCTGAAGATCTGGCGGCCTATGCACGCTATCACGTATCGACGACTCACAATCGCTTACTGGACAGCGTCTTTGCCGAAGTCAGGGATACCGACATTCAACGACCTGACGGAGTACAGGGTATTGCCTGGACCACCGACTTTATCGGTCTGGAGAAAATCACCTATCAGGTCGGCTATATCGGCGGCTACTCCAGCTTTATCGGTTATGACAAAGAAAGAGGCAATGCGGTGGTGGTGCTGCAAAATACCTTTAACTGGAGTAATTACATTGGCATCGCGCTTTTGATGGATATGGCGAAAAAAGACGGCCTTACCCCTGGTTCGCCGACTTCGGCCTCAAATTCTCGTCAAACGTCAGCCGTTTCCGGTCAGGCTCAGCCTCGCGCAGCGGCTCAACCTGGTGCATAGTGAGCTTGCAGCGCTCCACCAGTACCTGGTATTCCCGCGTGCCCTGCTGCTTCCAGGCCAGCTCCTGCTCGCTCAGCTCACGGATCGCCTTGGCCGGGCTGCCGATGATCAAATGGTTGGCAGGCATCTCCGCTTTGGCCTTCACGAACGCAGCCGCGCCGACGATGCTGTTTTCACCAATGACCGCCCCGTCCATCACCACCGCATTCATGCCCACCAGCGCATTGCGGCGGATCACGCAGCCGTGAAGAATGGCGCTGTGGCCGATGTGCCCGTCCTCTTCCACCACCGTGTCCTGCTCCGGGAAGCCGTGCATCACGCAGTTATCCTGAATGTTCGCCCCGTCTTTCACCACGATACGGCCAAAATCACCGCGCAGGCTGGCATTGGGACCGACATAAACGCCTTTGCCCAGAATCACGTCGCCAATGAGCACCGCCGTTGGGTGAACATAGCTCTCGTCAGGCACGACCGGCGTCAGGCCGTCAATTTGATAAACAGGCATCTTCCCTCCTTATGCGCTTGTAAGACCACCAAAGCGTTGATAGTAGAGCGTGCCGGGCACGGGCAGTTCGCCGACAGAGGTTTCGCCCTTCTCGCTGACAAACGCCAGCGCCCCCGGCGCGACACGCTGATAGATATTAATGCAGAGCTGTCGGGCGCTTTGTCCCGCCCAGTGCGCAGGCAGTAACTCTTCCGGCAGCAGCGGGTCCTTCAGCACCACGCGACGATAGAAGTGAATCAGCAGCAGCTGGATCTGGAAGCAGCGTTCCGGCGTCAGCTCCTCCGGCGCGGCCTCTTTCAACAGCGGCAGCAGCGGCCGGAACGAGTTGATAAACGACTCGTACATCGCGTTTTGCTCGGTTAACTGCCAGCACTCTTCTACGCGTGAACGCAGCGCGGCGCGTGAGAGCGCCAGCGGCGAGTGGGCTTCAAAGAAAATCACGTTTTCCGCCACGCCGGCATCGTGAAGCAGGGACTGCACGTCCGCCAGATGCTGCGACGGCGAGGCCATCAGGCTCGGCGCCAGCGTGCCAAACCCCTGCCAGATCAGCTGCTTTTTGACGTCGGCCAGGGTGGTTTTATCCAGCCCCTCGGAGAGCAGCAATAACCATTTGCCGTCCCAGGCGGGCAGCTCTGCGCGATAAATCTTATTCTCCGCGCGACGCGTCAGGCGCAGCCCCTTATCGCTCAGGCGGTAAAAGCTGCGTCGCCCGATGCGCGAGACGTCCAGCCAGCCCTCTTTGTTGAGGCGAAACAGCGCGGTACGCACGAACCGTTCGCCAAACCCCATGCCTTCCAGTAAGGCAGCCAGGCTGCCGAGCCAAATCTCACCGCCGCGATGGGAAAGCGCGTCACCGTATAGCGAGGAGATAAGCGAGGTCCCGCTGACGGGAACGGAGCTGACCGCGTGCTGGATAAAGGCGTCGAGTTTATTCATGTGATTCATTCTGTTGTTATTTTAGTCCTGGATGAATCATAGCATAGGATTCTGGGATAGCCCGTCACCCTAACCCCCTCCCTTTGGGAGAGGGCCGGGGTGAGAGGAAACTTAGCCGTTGGCCGCAACTTTACGCAGGTCAAACACCCGGCAGGCTTTCCCCTCCGAGCGCGGGATGCTGCCGCAGTTCACGATCGTCACGTCGGTGGAAATCCCCACCATCGATTTAATGCGGTGGCGCAGCTGGTGGCACACCTGGCAACGCTGCTCGTGCGTCAGCATCAGGCTGCTCTCTTTCAGCTCCACCTTCACGGAAAGTGAATCAAGATGTCCGCGACGGTTCACCTCCAGCTGGTAGTGCGGAGAGAGATGTTCGAACTTCACAATCTCCTCCTCCAGCTGCGACGGGAAGACGTTGACGCCGCGAATGATCAGCATATCGTCACTGCGGCCGCTGATGCGGTCCATACGGCGCATGCTGCGCGCGGTGGCCGGGAGCAGACGCGTCAGGTCGCGGGTGCGGTAGCGGATCACCGGCAGCGCCTCTTTGGTCAGCGTGGTGAACAGCAGTTCGCCCTGCTGGCCGTCATCCAGCGGCGTGCCGTCGTTCGGGTTAACGATCTCCGGGTAGAAATGATCTTCCCAGATGGTCGGGCCGTCGACGGTTTCGATACACTCCATCGCCACGCCCGGCCCCATCACTTCGGAGAGGCCATAGATGTCCAGGGCCGTAATGCCTAAGCGTTTTTCAATTTCACGGCGCATGGCCTGCGTCCACGGCTCGGCGCCGAAGACGCCCACGCGCAGGGAACAGCCGCTGGCATCGCCGCCCATCTGGCGCTCCAGCTCCTCTATCAGGTTGAGACAGTAGGATGGCGTCACCATGATCATGTCCGGCTGGAAATCGCGGATCAGCTGCGCCTGTTTCTCCGTCTGGCCGCCGGACATCGGGATCACCGTCGCGCCTAAGCGCTCGGCCCCGTAGTGCGCCCCCAGCCCGCCGGTAAACAGGCCGTAGCCATACGCCACGTGAATTTTGTCCTTCGCGCTGCCGCCCGCCGCGCGCAGGGAACGCGCCACCAGGTTGGCCCAGTTGTCAATGTCGCCTTGCGTGTAGCCGACAACGGTCGGCTTGCCGGTGGTGCCGGATGACGCGTGAATGCGCACCACCTGCTCCATCGGCACGGCGAAGGTATCGAACGGGTAGTTATCCCGCAGGTCCTGCTTGGTGGTGCACGGGAACTTACGGATATCCGCTAGCTCGTTGAAATCGTCAGGGTGAACGCCCGCGGCATCAAACTTGCGTTTGTACATCGGCACGTTGTTATAGGCGTGATGCAGCGTCCATTTCAGACGCGCGGTCTGCAGCGCCTGTAACTCGTCAAGGGAGGCCGTTTCAATCGGATCAAGCTTTGTTGTATTTGTCATCGCAGGGTACTCACATTGTTTTTATGCTCAAACACGCTCAAGGATCATGGCAATGCCCTGACCCACACCGATGCACATCGTACACAGCGCGTAGCGCCCGCCGCGTCGGTGCAGTTCGTTACTCGCGGCCAGCGCCAGCCTGGCGCCGCTCATGCCCAGCGGGTGGCCCAGCGCAATCGCGCCACCGTTCGGGTTGACGTGCGCGGCATCATCCGGCAGGCCCAGCTGACGCAGCACGCCCAGCGCCTGCGCGGCGAAAGCTTCGTTAAGCTCGATGACGTCCATATCGTGAATCCCGAGTCCGGCGCGCTCCAGCACCCTGCGGGTGGCCGGTACCGGGCCGAGCCCCATCAGACGGGGCTCCACGCCCGCCGTCGCCATCGCCACGATCCGCGTGCGCGGGACTACCCCCTGCGCCAGCGCCATCTTCTCGCTGGCGACGATCAGCGCCGCCGCGCCGTCGTTGACCCCGGAGGCATTGCCCGCCGTGACCACCCCGTTCTTACGGAACGGCGTTTTTAGCCCGGCAAGCTGTTCGAGCGTGGTGTCGGCGCGCGGATGTTCATCCACGCTGAACTCGTTGACCGCCCCTTTTTTGCCCGGCACCGGCACCGGCACGATCTCCTGCGCCAGAATGCCGTTCTGCTGCGCCTGCGCGGTACGCTGCTGGCTGCGCAGGGCAAACGCGTCCTGATCGGCACGGCTGATATTTAACAATTCAGCTACATTCTCTGCCGTTTCCGGCATACTGTCAGTTCCGAATTGCTGATGCATGAGCGGATTCACAAATCGCCAGCCGATGGTGGTATCGAAGATCTCCGCCTGTCGCTGAAACGCCGCGGTGGCTTTGCCCATCACAAACGGCGCGCGGGACATCGACTCCACCCCGCCCGCAATCAGCAGGTCGCCGTCCCCCGCCTTAATGGTGCGCGCGGCAAAACCAATCGCGTCCAGCCCGGATCCGCACAGGCGGTTGATCGTCGTGCCGGAGACCGTCTGCGGCAGACCGGCCAGCAGCAACGACATGCGCGCCACGTTGCGGTTATCTTCCCCCGCCTGGTTGGCGCAGCCGAATATCACGTCGTCAATCCGCTCCAGGTCGAGCTGCGGGTAGCGGGCCAGCAGCGCGCGCAGCGGCACGGCGCCGAGATCGTCAGTTCGAACAGCGGAAAGCGCGCCACCGTAGCGGCCCACCGGGGTTCGAACACCATCACAAATAAATGCGTCACGCATCAGGCCTCTCCTGTCACGCTGCCGCCGATGCGGTGAGATTTTCCGCGAAAAAGGGCGACGGTTTTCTGTTGTTGGTTCTGAATTTCAATGTCATACACGCCGGTCAGTTTGCCCTGATGCTTCACCCGCGCGGTGGCGGTGAGCGTGTCCCCTGCGAAGCCCGGACGCAGAAAGTCAATCGAGCAGCCGGAGGCTACCGCCGCCAGCCCCTGGCTGTTGCAGGCGTAGGCAAAAGCGGTGTCTGCCAGCGAAAACAGCTGTCCGCCGTGGCAGGTTTTATGGCCATTCAGCATCTGCGGGGTGATGGTCATGGTTACCACCGCGTAGCCCTCGTCCATCTCGACAATGTCCATCCCCATCGCCTGCGCGCAGGCGTCCCGTTCGTACATGGTGCGGGCGTTATGCCAGGCGTTATGACTCATAGCTACTCTCCAGAAGCGCGCGCTGGCGCAGCAGGGAACAGGGGCGATAGCGCTCTTCACCATAATGGCGCTGCAGGTTCTCCAGCAGCGTCAGCAGGCGCTGCCAGCCCAGGCGCTCGCCCCAGGCGATCGGCCCGCTCGGGTAGTTCACGCCCAGGCGCATGGCGGTATCAATGTCCTTCTCGCTGGCGACCCCTTTTTGCAGGGCATCCAGCGCCTCGTTGGCAATCATCGCCAGCGTCCGCCAGATCAGCAGGCCGGGATAATCGGCAATTTGCACCACCCGGAACCCCTGCTGCTGCAGGTAGCGAATGGCTTTTTGCGTCGCGGTATGCGGATTGCTGGCCGCGGCGGCAATGACCGCCACGTCGCGCTCAATGCGGTCGACCACCACCACCGGGCCGTTGAGCCGCAGCGCCAGCGCCTGCGCGGTCTCACCCTGCGTTTCAATCAGGTACGCATCATCAATTTCTGTGACACCGTCACGTATTTTTTCCACGCGCATCGGGCTATAGCTGTCGTTCACCGCCTTGACCCACTGCACGTCGGGTTTGTCACCCTGCCAGTCGTAAACGCCCTTCCCGCTCTTTTTGCCCAGCCTTCCCGCCAGCACCAGCTCCTGCTGAACCAGCGAAGGCAGAAAACGACGCTCCTGCCAGAAGGCGTTAAAGACCGAGCAGGTCACCGCAAAGTTCACGTCCTGACCAATCATGTCGGTCAGCTCCAGCGGCCCCATCGGGAAGCCGCCGCCTTCGCGCAGGGCGGCGTCAATTACCTCCGGCGGCGCGACCTGCTCTTCCAGCGCGCGCCAGGCTTCGGAATAGAACGGACGCGCAACGCGGTTGACGATGAACCCCGGCGTGGACTGGCAGCGAACGGGCTGTTTGCCCCAGTTCAGCGCCAGCTCACACAGCGCGTCGGCCACTTCCGGGGAGGTCGCCAGCCCGCTGACCACCTCCACCAGCTTCATCACCGGCGCCGGGTTAAAGAAATGCAGCCCTGCGACCCGCTCCGGGTGGTGGACGTCCGCCGCAATCGCCGTGACGGAGATGGAAGAGGTATTGCTGGTCAGCACCGTCTGCGGCGGGCAGATCTCAGCCAGCTGCGCAAACAGCGCCTTTTTCACCTCCAGCCGCTCTGAGGCCGCTTCAATCACCAGATCGGCCGCGGAGAGCGCCTCGATATCCGTGACGGGAACCAGCCGGGCAAGGATCTGGCTCCCGGCATCGGCAGAGAGTTTTCCGCGCGTTACCCGGGAGGCCAGACGCTGGCGGATCCCGTCGATGGCGCGCGATATCGCATCGCTGGAGATGTCGTAGATCAGCACCTGATGACCATGGCTGGCGGCGACTTCGGCAATCCCTGCGCCCATCGTGCCGCTGCCGATCACGGCGACAGTCCGTATATTCAGCATCTTATTTCCCCGTAAAGTTCGGCGCGCGCTTCGCCAGGAAGGCGCTGACGCCCTCGCGGTAGTCGTCGCTGCGCCCGGCCAGGCGCTGATAGTCGCGCTCGAGATCGAGCTGGGCGTCCAGAGTGTTGGTTTCTGCAGCGTTGATCGCCTGCTTGATCAGCCCCAGCCCGAAGGTCGGCTGCGACGCAAAATGCAGGGCCATCTGCTGCGCCGTAGCGGAGAGCTGTTCGTCATCCACCACCTGCCAGATCATCCCCCACGCCTGCGCCTGTTCAGCGCTGAGCTTGTCACCGAGCAAAGCCAGCCCCATGGCGCGGGCGCGTCCGGCCACGCGAGGCAGCAGCCAGGTGCCGCCGCAGTCCGGCACCAGACCGAGCTTGCTGAAGGCCATCACAAAGCTGGCGGAGCGCGCCGCAATCACCATGTCGCAGCCGAGCGCCAGCGTGGCGCCCGCGCCCGCCGCTACGCCGTTAACGGCACAGATGACCGGCTTTGGCAGCTTTGCCAGACGGCGCACCAGCGGGTTGTAGAAGGTTTCAACGGACATGCCCAGATCCGGCGCAGGGCCGTTGGGGTCGACGTTGCGGTCGTTCAGGTCCTGACCGGCACAGAAGCCGCGTCCTGCGCCGGTGAGCAGCAGGCAGCGAACGGTGTCGTCGCGCTCGGCCTGTTTCAGGCACTCGGCCAGCTGCTGGTGCATCACGTCGTTAAAGCTGTTCAGACGCTCCGGACGGTTCAGCGTAAGGGTCATCACGCCCTGTTCTACATGACTGAGAATAAATTCCACAATTAGCGTCCTTCAAAGTCGGGAGTGCGTTTTTGTAAGAAGGCGTCGATACCTTCCCGGCGGTCTTCGGTGGCAGAAAGCAGCGTAAACAGCTGGCGCTCCTGGGCCAGACCGGCCTGGAGCGGCACCTCCTGGGACTGGCGCAGCGCCTGTTTGGCCGCCTGCAGCGCCAGTGGCGAGTGGCGCGCCATCAGGGCCGCCTGCTTCAGGGCATACTCCAGCGTCAGCGCCGCCGGGAAAACGTCGCTCACCAGCCCGGCGTTCAGCGCCTGCCCGGCGGTAATGCTCTCGCCGGTCAGTACCATTTTGCAGGCCAGGGATTTCCCGATGCTACGGATAAGACGCTGGGTGCCGCCCGCGCCGGGCATGATGCCGAGCGTGATTTCCGGCAGGCCGAAACGGGCGTTGTCACCGGCAATCACCACGTCGCACAGCAGCGCCAGCTCGCAGCCCGCGCCCAGCGCGAAGCCATTTACGGCGGCGATTAGCGGTTTAGGAAACGCGTTGATCCGCGCCCACAGCTGCGGGCGAATATCGTTCAGAGTGGCAGGCAGGTCTTTCTCCGCCATTTCGTTGAGATCGGCCCCGGCGGCAAAGCAGCGCTCGCTGCCGTCAATCACGCAGACGGCGATGTCGGCATCCACAGCGGCGGCCTCAAGCTGTTCCGCAAGCTGGGTCAACAGCGCGTTGTTGAGGGCGTTGCGCGCCGCCGGACGGTTTAGCGTCAGCTGCAGCACGCGGCCATGACGGGTAACAATCAGCTCGCTCATGCCATCCCCTTCGCGTCGAAGTCGACAATCACATCGGCGGTTAACGGCAGCGACTGGCAGCTCAGCACATACCCGGCGGCCAGCTCGTCCGGCTCCAGGCTGTAGTTGGTTGCCATGTCCACCTTGCCGCGCAGCACTTTGCATTTGCAGGTGGCGCAGACGCCGCCCTTGCAGGCATACGGCAGATCCGCCCCCTGACGCAGGGCGGCATCCAGAATGCTTTCGTCGTCTGCCGTCAGGGTGATTTCACGGTCGCGCCCGTCCTGGCGAACGGTCACTTTCTGGCCTTCTGCCTGCACGTGCGCCGTGCGCTTAACGGTGATTCCGGAGGTGTTAAAGCGCTCAAGGTGAATGGATTTCTCCGGCATCCCCAGCGCCTTCAGCGTGGCTTCCGCGTCATCCATCATTGCAGACGGGCCGCAGATAAACGCCTCGTCATACTGGCGGAAGTTGATCAGGGTTTTCGCCAGCGCCTGCAGCTTTTCCCCGTCGATGCGGCCATAGAGCAAGTCGCTGTCCAGCCGCTCCTGGCTGAAGATGGAGAGCAGCTGCAGCCGCTGCGGGTATTTGTCCTTCAGGTCCGCCAGCGCCTGGCGGAACATCATGCTCTGGCTGCTGCGGTTGCCGTAGATCAGGGTGAAATGGCTGTTGGGTTCGGTCACAAGCGTCGCGGAGATAATCGCCAGCATCGGGGTAATCCCGGAGCCTGCCGCAATCGCCAGGTAGTGGCCTTCGCGTTCGGCCCGGGGCTGGTAGCCAAACTGCCCCTGGGGAACCATCACCTCCAGCGCCATGCCCGCTTTGATCTCATCCCGGGCATAGCGGGAGAAGCGCCCTCCCTCAATCGCTTTGACCGCCACGCTGATTTCGCCCGGGGCGGTACTTCGGCAGATGGAGTAGCAGCGGCGCAGCTCGTCCCCGCCAAGCGTCGTTTTTAACGTCAGGTGCTGGCCGGGACGGAAGCGGTAGGCCTCCTGCAGGGCCTGCGGCACCGCAAAGGTGATGGTCACCGCGTCGCGGGTTTCGGGTTCCACTTTTGCCACTGTTAATGAATGAAACGTTGTCATGGCAGCCTCAAATACATTTGAAATAGTCGAAGGGCTCACGGCAGGAATTGCAGCGGTAGAGGGCTTTGCAGGCCGTCGAGCCAAATTCACTGATAAGCGCGGTGTCGGTGCTGGCGCAGCGCGGGCAGCTCACCTCCACCGGGGCGTGCGCGTGACAGCTATGCCCCACCGGCGGACTGATGCCGTACGCCCGCAGGCGCTCACGCGCGTCGGGGGTCATCCAGTCGGTGGTCCATGCGGGTTCAAGCTGGAGCACAATGTGCACCGGAGTAAAGCCGTGCGCGGTCATCGCCTCGCGGATCGCCCCCAGCAGGTGTTCCGTCGCCGGGCAGCCCGAGTAGGTGGGCGTGAAGCCGATAACCCAGCCTTCACCCTGCGCCTTCACGCTGCGCACCATGCCTAAATCGGTGATGGTTAACACCGGCACTTCCGGATCGGGGATCTGGCTTAACAGCGCCCAGATCTGCGGGATTTGCGCGGGCGCGATGTCGACGAGGCGTTGCATAGCGTTCTCCTTTACCACTGCTGACCGGGATACGCGCGCTGGAGATACTGCATTTCCGCCAGCATCGGGCCCAGATGTTCGGTATGCAGCCCCTGCTTGCCCCCGGTGCGGTACGCCACCTCTGCGGGCACCTGCAGGCAGGCTTCATTCAGACCGGCATACACTTCGCTTTCCCACGGCTGGCGCAGGAGGCGCGGGTCAACCGCCACGCCGGACTCAATCAGCTCAAGCTCGACCTCATCGGCTTCAAACAGCTCGGCCGTAAAACGCCACAGGCTGTCGATGGCCTGCTGCATTTTTTGCGCAGACGTTTCTGTCCCGTCGCCAAGACGCACCAGCCAGCCGCGGCTGAAGCGCAGGTGGTAGCGCGCCTCTTTAATCGCCTTGGCGGCAATGGCGGCAAGCTGGCCGTCGCGGCTTTGGGTCAGGCGTTCGTACAGCGCCACGTTCCAGGCATCCATCAGGTACTGGCGGGCAATGGTGTCGGCGAAGCTGCCGTTCGGCTGCTCCACCAGCAGGACGTTGCGGAACTGGCGCTCGTCGCGGCCAAACGCCAGCGTGTCCTCATCGCCCTGGCCTTCCCGCTCCGCGGCATAGGTCAGGAAATTGCGCGCCTGTCCCAGCAGGTCGAGCCCGATATTGGCGAGCGCGAGGTCGATTTCCAGCTCCGGCGCGTGGCCGCACCAGGCGCCGAGACGCTGAGAAAGCACCAGACCGTTGTCGCCCAGACGCAAGGCATAGGCAGTCACTGAATTCATTCTTTGCCTCACATATGCTCGATGCCGTCAGGGATCGTGTAGAACGTCGGGTGGCGGTAAACCTTGCTTTCCGCCGGGTCGAAGAACTCGCCGCGCTCTTCCGGCTGGGAGGCGACAATCTCGCTCGCCTTCACCACCCAGATAGAACACCCTTCGCTGCGGCGGGTATAGGCATCACGCGCATTTTCCAGCGCCATGCGATCGTCGGCGGCATGCAGACTGCCCACGTGACGGTGGGACAACCCCTGTTTGCTGCGTACGAACACTTCGTACAGCGGCCAGTAGACATTGCTCATGGTTATTTCCTCTTAAGCGGCCTGACGGGCGCGTTGTTTTTCGGCGTGCGCCAGCGCGGCTTCCCGCACCCACGCGCCCTCTTCCCAGGCTTTACGTTTCGCGGCCAGGCGTTCGTGGTTGCAGATGCCGCGCCCGTTAATGACCTCGTCAAACTCCTGCCAGTCGATCTCGCCGAAGCGATAATGACCGCGCTCTTCATCAAAATGCAGGTCGGGATCGGGCACCGTCATGCCCAGCATCTCCACCTGCGGCACCGTGTTGTCGACAAAGCGCTGGCGCAGCTCGTCGTTGCCAAAGCGTTTGATTTTCCAGGCCAGGCTGCGGGCGCTGTTCGGCGAATTGTCGTCGTTCGGCCCGAACATCATCAGCGCCGGCCACCAGAAGCGGTTGATGGCGTCCTGCAGCATCTGGCGCTGAGCCTCGCTGCCCTGCGCCAGCGCCATGCAGGCTTCAAAGCCCTGACGCTGGTGGAAGCTCTCTTCTTTACAGATTTTCACCATCGCGCGGGCATACGGACCGTAGGAGGTCCGGCACAGCGCCACTTGGTTGACGATGGCCGCGCCGTCCACCAGCCAGCCGATCACGCCGATATCGGCCCAGCTCAGGGTCGGATAGTTGAAGATGGAGGAGTATTTCATCTTGCCGTCGAGCATCTTCTGGTAGATATCTTCCCGTGCGCAGCCCAGCGTTTCCGCCGCGCTGTAGAGGTAAAGCCCGTGTCCGGCTTCGTCCTGCACCTTCGCCAGCAGGATCGCCTTGCGGCGCAGCGTCGGGGCGCGGGCGATCCAGTTCCCTTCCGGCAGCATGCCGACAATTTCGGAGTGCGCATGCTGGCCAATCTGGCGGATCAACGTCTTACGGTAGGCGTCAGGCATCCAGTCCTGAGGCTCAATCGCCGTCTCCTGCGCTATGCGCTGCTCAAACCGTTGTTCTTGCGTCACGTCATCACCCTTATGATTCGTTAGTTTGCAAATTAAAGCGTAATGTTGAATCACTTTGTTTTTTAAAAGTTACACAAAGGTTAAATATAACCCCAAGAATTGTTTGCTTGTTTTGTGATGCTGCTCGCAAGGCTTTTGCTGAAAGCCTTGATAAGCGGGCCTTGGTATTCTGTGATTCATCCATCCAGATCACATCGTTAACAATTCATTAAAAACTCGGCTTGATTTTTATGATTCACGATCAAACTATTAATGGGTAAACCACGTAACATTTGGAGATAAGCGATGCAGCAGTTAGCCAGCTTCTTATCCGGTACCTGGCAGTCTGGCCGGGGCCGCGAACGCACTATTCATCACGCCATCAGTGGCGAAGCGCTGTGGAGCGTGACCAGCGAAGGGCTGGACATGGCGGCCGCCCGTCGCTATGCGATTGAGCGCGGCGGCGAAGCGCTTCACGAGATGACCTTTATCGAACGCGCGTCCATGCTGAAGGCGGTGGCAAAGCACCTGCTTAGCGAGAAAGAGACGTTTTATGCCCTGTCCTCCCAGACCGGGGCGACAAAATCAGACAGCTGGGTCGATATCGAAGGCGGGATCGGCACACTCTTCACTTATGCAAGCCTGGGCAGCCGCGAGCTGCCGGATGACACCGTGTGGCCGGAAGACGAGCCGATCCCGCTGTCAAAAGAAGGCGGCTTTGCCGCGCGTCACGTCCTGACCTCCAAATCCGGGGTGGCGGTGCACATCAACGCCTTTAACTTCCCCTGCTGGGGAATGCTGGAAAAACTGGCCCCGACCTGGCTTGCCGGCATGCCCGCCATCATCAAACCCGCCACCGCCACCGCACAGGTGACGCAGGCGATGGTGAAATCCATCGTCGACAGCGGGCTGGTGCCGGACGGCGCTATCAGCCTGATCTGCGGCGGCGCGGGGGATCTGCTCGACCAGCTCGACAGTCAGGACGTGGTGACCTTCACCGGCTCCGCCAGCACCGGGCAAAGCCTTCGCGTGCACCCGAATATTGTGGCGAATGCCATTCCGTTCACGATGGAAGCCGACTCCCTGAACTGCTGCGTGCTGGGGGAAGACGTCACGCCGGAGCAGCCGGAATTTGTCCTGTTCATTCGGGAAGTGGTGCGCGAGATGACCGCCAAAGCCGGGCAGAAATGTACGGCCATTCGCCGCATTATCGTCCCGCAGAGCCAGATTGACGCCGTGAGCCAGGCGCTGGTTGCCCGCCTGGAAAAGGTGGTGGTGGGCGACCCGGCGCAGGAAGGGGTAAAGATGGGCGCGCTGGTCAACGCCGAACAGCGCGCGGACGTGCAGGAGAAAGTGGATCACCTGATCGCCGCAGGCTGCCAGGTCCGCCTGGGCGGCAAAGCGGATTTGCAGGCCACGGGCGCATTCTTCCCGCCGACCCTGCTGTTCTGTCCGCAGCCGGATGAAACCCCTGCCGTCCACGCAACGGAGGCTTTCGGGCCGGTCGCGACCCTGATGCCGTATCGCAACGCACAGCACGCAATGCAGCTTGCCCGCGCGGGCGGCGGCAGCCTGGCAGGCACGCTGGTCACCGCAGACCTGGACATTGCCCGCCAGTTTATTCTCGGCGCGGCGCGCGCCCACGGGCGTATTCAGATCCTCAACGAGGAAGCCTCGAAAGAATCCACCGGCCACGGTTCCCCGCTGCCACAGCTAGTGCACGGCGGTCCCGGACGTGCGGGCGGTGGCGAAGAGCTGGGCGGCCTGCGCGCGGTGAAGCACTACCTGCAGCGCACCGCCATTCAGGGCAGTCCAACCATGCTGGCCGCCATCGGCAAGCAGTGGGTGCGTGGCGCAGCGGTGCAGGAAGATCGCGTGCATCCGTTCCGCAAATACTTTGAGGAGCTGCAGCCGGGCGACAGCCTGCTGACGCCGCGCCGCACCCTGACGGAAGCGGACATCGTGAATTTTGCCTGCCTGAGCGGCGACCACTTTTACGCCCATATGGACAAGATCGGCGCGGCAGAGTCGATCTTTGGCGAGCGCGTGGTGCACGGCTACTTCCTGATTTCCGCCGCGGCAGGGCTGTTCGTTGATGCGGGCGTTGGGCCTGTCATTGCCAACTACGGCATGGAAAACCTGCGCTTTATCGAGCCGGTTAAACCGGGCGATACCATTCAGGTGCGTCTGACCTGCAAGCGTAAAACGCTGAAGAAACAACGCAGTGCCGAGGAAAAACCAACCGGCGTAGTGGAATGGGCGGTTGAGATCTTCAACCAGCACCAGCAGGCCGTGGCGCTCTACTCCATCCTGACGCTGGTGGCGCGCCAGCAGGGGGATTTCTGACACCTTCCCTTCACCGCCTTTCCTGCCGGGTGGCGCGATGCTTACCCGGCCTACGACGACCAGCCGGGGTGTGACATCGCCCCGCTCTTTTTTTAACCTGGCAAGACTGGCAAATAATCTGGCAGATGCAGGCAAACGCTTTTCTCAGGCGCCTGTCAGGATAGGACTGTCACAACACTATAAACACAACAAGATGAGGTCTACGATGGGAAGCAATTCTTCTTTTTCTGCCCGTAGAACGGCGCTGGCTATGGCCGTTGCGCTGTGTTGCGCCTGGCAATCCCCTGTTTTCGCCCACGGCAGCGAGGCGCATATGGTCCCGATGGACAAAACGCTGCAGGACTTTGGCGCCGACGTTCAGTGGGATGATTACGCACAGATGTTTACCATTGCGAAAGACGGCGCCTTTGTGAAGGTCAAACCGGGCGCTAAAACCGCTATCGTCAACGGGAAAACCCTCAAGCTCGAGGTGCCGGTGGTGATGAAAGGCAAGAAAGCCTTTATCTCTGACAGCTTCATCAATGATGTTTTCCAGTCCGGTCTTGACCAGACTTTCCAGGTTGAAAAACGCCCTCACCCGCTGAACGCGCTGACGGCGGACGAAATTAAGCAAGCCGTTGAGATTGTCAAAGCCTCGGCGGATTTTAAACCGAATACCCGCTTTACCCAGATTGCCCTTGCTGAGCCAGAGAAAGCCAAAGTGTGGGACTTTGTGCTTAACGGTACGGCTGTGGATGCCCCGCGTCAGGCAAAGATTGTGATGCTCGATGGCAAGCGCGTTATCGAAAGCGTGGTGGATCTGAAGGATAAAAAAATCCTGCGCTGGGAGCCGGTGAAAGACGCGCACGGCATGGTGCTGCTGGATGATTTCACTGCGGTGCAGCAGATCGTTAACGAGAGCACGGAGTTTGCCGAGGTGCTTAAAAAACACGGCATCACCGACCCGAAAAAAGTGATTACCACGCCGCTGACCGTCGGCTATTTCGACGGTAAAGACGGCCTGAAGCAGGAAGATCGCCTGCTGAAGGTGGTGAGCTATCTCGACGTCGGCGACGGCAACTACTGGGCGCACCCGATTGAGAACCTGGTGGCCGTGGTCGATCTTGAGCAGAAAAAAATCCAGAAGATTGAAGAAGGCGCCGTTGTTCCGGTTCCGATGACGCCGCGCCCCTACGATGGCCGCGACCGTATAGAGACGCCGAAAAAACCGCTCGACATCATTGAGCCGGAAGGCAAGAACTACACCATTACCGGCGATATGGTGCACTGGCAGAACTGGGACTTCCACCTGAGCCTGGACTCCCGCGTCGGCCCGATGATTTCAACCGTCACGTATAACGACAACGGCAAAAAACGCCAGATTATGTATCAGGGGTCGCTCGGCGGCATGATCGTTCCTTACGGCGATCCGGACGTGGGCTGGTACTTCAAGGCCTATCTTGATTCCGGCGACTACGGCATGGGCACCCTGACCTCGCCGCTGGTGCGCGGTAAAGACGTGCCGTCCAACGCGGTGATGCTCAATGAAACCATCCCGGACTATACCGGCGCGCCGATGCAGATCCCGCGCGCGATTGCGATTTTCGAACGCTACGCGGGGCCGGAATATAAGCATCAGGAGATGGGCCAGCCTAACGTCAGCACCGAGCGCCGCGAACTGGTGGTGCGCTGGGTGAGTACCGTGGGCAACTACGATTACATCTTCGACTGGGTGTTTCATGAAAATGGCACCATCGGCATTGATGCCGGCGCGACGGGTATCGAGGCGGTGAAAGGCGTTCAGGCGAAAACCATGCACGACGCCACCGCCAAAGATGACACTAAATACGGTACGCTGATCGACCACAACATCGTGGGCACCACGCACCAGCACATCTACAACTTCCGTCTTGATATGGACGTGGACGGCATCAACAACAAGCTGGTGGCGATGGATCCGGAAGTGAAGCCGAATACCGCCGGGGGCCCGCGCACCAGCACCATGCAGATTAATCAGTACGATATTGATACCGAGCAGCAGGCGGCGCAGAAATTCGACCCGGGCACGATTCGACTGCTGAGCAACACCAGTAAAGAGAACCGCATGGGCAACCCGGTCTCATACCAGATTATCCCTTACGCGGGGGGCACGCACCCGGTGGCGACCGGCGCGAAATTCGCGCCGGACGAGTGGATCTACCATCGCCTGAGCTTTATGGACAAACAGCTGTGGGTGACCCGTTATCATCCGGATGAGCTCTACCCGGAAGGGAAATTCCCGAACCGCTCCATCCACGACACGGGCCTTGGGCAGTACAGCAAGGATAACGAGTCGCTGAACGATCAGGATGACGTGGTCTGGATGACCACCGGCACCACCCACGTGGCGCGCGCGGAGGAGTGGCCGATCATGCCGACGGAATGGGTGCATACCCTGCTTAAACCGTGGAACTTCTTCGACGAGACGCCAACGCTCGGGAAGAAAAAAGACGAAAAATAACCATCCGCCGGGCAATTGCCCGGTTTTTTTTGCCCTGGCGTTTGAGGATCGTCCTGGCTTGCTTATAGTTACTGATATCTCACCTGCATGATTTATCCCCCGGACGGGAAAGGGCTTTATGGAAAAAAGAAAAAAACCGACGCTGGAACGGGCAACCTGGCCAACGCGCCAGGCCATGGTCATGCATGGACTGGCGATGAACCTGCCGTGGCTGGCCTTCGTCAATATCAGCTTCGCGGTGATGATTCTGCTGCGACACGTTCTGCTTAAGGCCAGCGATCCTCTTTATCCCCACTCGCCGCAGCTGACGAGAATCGTCGATGCCTCCATGCTCGGTATTATCATCCTCTCGGCTGCGCTGATCCTTATGGCCTGGCGGCGCATCGCCGGCATCAGCGTGGTGTTGTTTATCTGCAGCGCCATCTGGTCGGTCTCCTGCTTCTGGTTTATCACCCAACTGCTGCTCCCGCACGTCTGGCCGCTGTGCGTTATTCTGTTACTCGCCGGTTTGACGGCGCTCTATTTCTACCCTGAAGGGCTGCTCGCCTTTGTGCTCCCGCTCTGGATCACCCTGCCGATAGCAAGCTGGATACGAAACGATGGTCTCAACCTTCACTTCGTTGTTATCTGGAGCGTCTTTACGCTGATTCTGATCTGCGGGCGTTTTATTCTGTTGAGCTGGTTTGACGAAGCCTGGCGACGTAACCAGCAGAATCAGCTGCTGATTTCGCGGCTGGATGCGCTGGCGCATCAGGACCCGTTAACCAAAACCGCCAATCGACGGAAAATGGAGGTGGTGCTGGAGAACGCGGTTGAGCAGAAGAAGCCCTTCTCGCTGATTATGCTGGATATCGACTACTTCAAGCGCTACAACGACACCTACGGGCACCAGGCGGGTGATGACTGTCTGACGCGCGTGGCGCGCGTGCTTAAGCAGTCGGTGCGCACACCTGAGGATGTGGTGTCACGCTACGGCGGCGAAGAGTTTCTGGTGATTCTGTTTAATTGCCCGGAGAACATCGCTGAAAAGGTCGCCCTGCGTATCCAGGACGGCCTTCGCGCAGAGGCCATACCGCACGGCGCCTCGACGGTCAGCGACCATGTCACCGTGAGCATGGGGATTGCGGGGATGGCGGGGGGACTCGCGGGCACCGAGATTATCGCCCGCGCCGATGCGGCGCTGTATCGGGCGAAAAAGGCCGGGCGGGATCGGTGGTCGCTGTAGATAAAAGCTACGGTTCGAGTCGTTGTAGGCCGGGTAAGGCGTAGCCGCCACCCGGCTTGCTTTTTAATACCGCACGCACACCGACTTGGTTTCACACCAGCCGTCCAGCCAGTCCGGACCGAAGTCACGCCCTGTCCCGGACTGCTTCATCCCGCCGAACGGCAGGTTGGCGTCGATCAGCGTATGGCTGTTCACCCACACGGTGCCCGCCTGCAGCCTGTCGGTGTACTCCAGCGCCTTGCTGATATTCTGCGTCCAGACGCTGGCCGTCAGGCCATATTCGGTGTCATTTGCCAGTTGGAGCGCCTCTTCCCCGTCGGCGACGCGTACCAGGTTGACCACCGGACCGAATACTTCTTCACGGGTGAGCCGCAGCGAGGCATCCGGGTTCACCACCAGCGTCGGCGACACGTAATAGCCTTTGCCCTCCGGACCACGGTTACCGACGATCAGCTCCGCGTTGCGCGACGTCGCCTCATCAAGGAAGGACTGCACCTTGTCGCAGTGCGCACGTGACACCAGTGGGTTGATAAACGCCTCCGGCGACATGCCCGGCCCGACGCTCAGGGATTTCACCGCCTGTTCGAACCCGCCGACCAGCGTGTCAAACAGCGGCGCCTCTATGTAGATACGCGAGCTGGCCGCGCACACCTGCCCCTGGTTCAGGAAGCTGCCGGTCATCAGGCCTTCGATCACCCACGCCGGGTCCGCATCCTTGAGTACAATTGCCGGGTTTTTCCCGCCGAGCTCCAGGGTCACGCCGGTGAGCGTATCCGCCGCCGCGCGGGCAATTTGCTTACCCGTCGCCGTTGAGCCGGTAAAGCTCACCTTCGCGATATGCGGGTGCGAGGTCAGCGCTGCGCCACACACCGCGCCGCTGCCGGTTACTACGTTGAACACCCCGTCCGGGATGCCCGCTTCACTGGCGAGTTCCGCCACGCGCAGCAGGGTCAGCGGCGTGGTTTCCGACGGCTTAATGACGATAGAGCAGCCCGCGGCCAGCGCTGGCATCACTTTCCACATCCCGATCATCAGCGGGAAGTTCCAGGGCACGATCCCGGCCACCACGCCAATCGGCTCTTTACGCGTCCACGCCTGATAGCGTGCCCCCTGCGGTAGCGGGATGGAGAGATCGAGGGTTTTGCCCGCAATTTTGGTGGTCAGCCCGGCGGTATAGCGCATCCAGTTCAGGGTGCAGCCGACTTCAAAGGCACGGGAGATGTTGATGGACTTGCCCTGCTCCAGCGTTTCAAGCTGAGCCAGCTCCTCGCCGTGCTGTTCGACGAGATCGGCGAAATGGAGCAGGATCCGCTCGCGCTCCGCCGGGAGCTTTCCGGCCCAGGTACGGGCCACAAAGGCGCGCCAGCCGGACATGACGGCACGATCAACGTCGTCGACGCTGGCATCGGCAGTTGAGGCAATCACCTCGCCCGTGGCCGGGTTGTAGACATTAAGCCGCTTTTCACTGTCCGACGCGGCCTGACGCCCTTCAATCCACAGGCCATGCTGTCGGTCTAAAAATTGTTGCACGGCAGGCTGAATAGCCACCAGTGATTCAGACATAGGATACTCCTTCGTTATTCTTCGCAGGGTGTTCATCCAGTCTAAGAGGGGTTTTACATTCTCGCTTTTGTCTCTGTGACATTCGCTTTGCCACCTGTGACAGGCGCCGCAAATCGCGATAATTGCCGCTTATATCGCTGTTACCGGTGAGTGTTCTTTCCTATAGTCAGCCTCATAGCTCTGACAAAATGCAACACAAATGCAACAATGCGAAAACGTTGACGGTGCAGTGAGAGAAACGATGGCGTGTGCAAGCGAGCAGGAACAGTATCAGCAGTGGCTGGCGCAAATTAACCAGGTTTGCGGGCGTTTTAACGCGCAGCCCACCGGGGGCAGATTCTACGGCGAGCTGGAGACCAGCTATGCGCGCAGCCTGAAGCTCAGCACCGTCACCGCCGGTGGTGTCAACCTGTTCCGCTCCCGTGAGGAGATCAAACAGAGTAACGATGCCTGGTTCTATACCGTGTTTCAGCTCGAAGGCAGCGCGGAGATTGAGCAGGATGACCGTCGCGCGGTACTCAGAACCGGGGATATCACGCTGATTGACGCCTCACGCCCCTGCTCGATCAACTGGCAGGAAAAATCCCGCCAGATTTCGCTCCTGGTTCCCCGTCAGATTATTGAGCAGCAGTGCCGTTTTCAGGAGATAAGCTGCGCCACCGCCCTTTCCCGCACGCTGCCCACGGTGCAGCTAAGCCATCGCCTGTTGATGGAGAGCATGAGCAATGCCAGCCTGAGTGACCGGGAGAGTGAAGCGGCGCTCGAAGCGATGATTTGCCTGCTGCGCCCCGCTTTCCAGCAGCGCGAAATCATTCAGCCTCGTAAGGAACGCCAGTTCCAGCATGTGGTGGCGCTGATTGACGACCACATTCAGTCTGAATCGCTGCGCCCGGAATGGATTGCCGCCGAAAGCGGTATGTCCGTGCGCAGCCTTTACCGTATGTTTGCCGAGAAGGGGCTGGTGGTTGCGCAGTACATTAAAAACCGCCGCCTGGATCGCTGCGCGGAGGTGCTGCGCGCAGCCGGTGATGACGAAAAGCTGGCGGGCATTGGCTACAGCTGGGGGTTCACCGACCATAGCCATTTTTCAACGGCGTTTAAGCAGCGCTTTGGCGTTTCGCCGGGTGAATACCGCAGGCGCTACCGCTAGCTATTTTTTCAGCCATTTTCCGTTAATGCCCTTCACATACTCGCCCGGCTGGGCGCGGGCAACCAGTTTTTGCCCTGCCATTTTGGCCACTTCATCGACCGGCAAATTATTGCTGTCAGCCAGCTTCTGGTAGCTTTCCGTGCGCGCCGCGTTGATGCGATTGACCAGCGCCAGCGTTTCGGCATCCTGTTGAATCGGGGCCAGATAACCGCTGAGGGTTTCCCCCACGCGCCCCTGGGCCCGGGCATCGTTGAGGGTGAGCGTAGCCGCCTGTACGTTCATCCCCAGCGCCAGCAAAATCAGAGCTACTCGTTTCATGGCATCCTCAGAACAGATCGCTGCGCGATTTCAGCAGGGTTTCAACGTCTTTATCGACCTTAATGTGGATCTCATGTTCGATTTTGACATTCATGTTGATGGTAATCGGCTCCTTTGGCGCAGCGACTTCAATGCGCGGCGTACAGCCGGACAGTAGCGCGGCAACGGCAACGGTGAGCGCACCAGCCATCTTTTTCATTGTTATTCCTCACTTTCCTTGCCAGTCGAACTGCGGAGACCGGGTATCGCCGCGTGTTGCTCAAACCAGGTTTGCAGGTTGTCTCCAAAACGCAGGCTGCGCCAGAGGGTAAAGACATTCTCGTCATGGGTATAGTTCAGGTTGACGGAGCTGCTTTTGCCATCGACCCGGCTGGTCCCCTTGATGGTCGCCTGCATGGTTAATTCACCCAGATTATCTAAATTGATTCTCGTCCACGAACGCGAAATTTCCATGTAGCGGAGCCAGTTAATCGCGGCGCCCGCGACCATATTGTCTTTCACGATGGCGTCGGCCGTATCTTTGTCGATGCGCAGCGTCATTGGCCCCGGGTTGGTCAGCCAGCCATCCTTAATGATCCATTTTTCATTGTCCAGCCAGAACGGCAGCGCCCCGCTGACCGGCCCCGACATGGCGAACTGTTTCGGATTGACGGCGCTAATCAGCTCGCTCGAGGAGATATTGTCCACGCGCAGCAGGGCCGGATCGTGCTGCGGCATTCGCAGCTGCTGCATGGTGATCTTCCCGCCGAGGGTTTCCACCTTCACGTTGGTGAGCAGCAGCGGATTGTCCTCCGTCCAGGGATAATCGCCCTGTAAATCCGCAGTAATGTTGCGCGCGGTCACCAGGTTTACCACTTCACCGATGCGCAACGTGACCGGACCGCGCGTGCCCAGAGACCAGGTGCCCTCGCTGAAGCGGAACGGCAGCACAAAATCGACGCCGTTAATCTGGTTATCGGGCATCCAGGCGCTGCCGGATTTCAGCACCCCGTGCCCGCCCGCTTCAAAGCCCTGATCGGCCGCCGCCGAGAAGGCGACCTGCGCATAAAGCGCCCCGTCGCGCAGCGTCATTTTCCAGTCCGGCGGAATAAGCGGCTGGAATACGGTGAGGGACTGTTTCGGCCACCAGGCCTGCCCGCGAAGGCGCACGCCATCCCAGCGTCCGTTAACCTGTACCGGGCCGATGTTGTCCGCATGGAGGTCACCCTTAAACTGAAAAATCGTCGGGTCGGTGCCGTCGACGCTGAAGGTCAGGACCGAGGGCGGCAACACGCTACCGCCGGAGAAACGGGTTTGCCCTGCGTTGAGCGACAGCGCCCCACTGAAGGTTGGTTTTTCGGCATCGCGCAGCCAGCGTACAGGCCGATCCAGCACCAGACGCGGCGTGCTGACCTCCATCGTGCCGTACTGAAGCTTGTCAAAGCCGGTGGAGAGCGCCGTCAGCTCAATAAGGTTGTCGCGCCACTCGCCTTTCCCGGCGACATCCCAGCGGGCATGCATCGGCGTAAAGCCGCCTTTGCCCCAGTAGCGCCACTGCCACAGGCCGTTATCGGGTAAAAAGTCGTTGGCCTGACCGTCCAGGTGGAGTTCAAAATCCCCCATCTGGTTTTCATGGGCGCGCAGAATCGCCTGTAAACGACCGTCCACGCCCTTCTGCGTCAGCTTCACGCCCGCCAGCGGCCAGCGGATTTCATCGATATCGAGTGAGTCAATGATGCGCCCGCGCGAGCGGAGCAGCGCGCCCGGCTCAAAGGCCAGCTGCGGTTCATACAGGCTGCCGGTCAGTTTTGCCGGTAACTTGGCGTAAAGAATGAGATCGTTTTGCTTCGCCTCGCCGCTCAGGTGCAGGGGCATGTCGCTGTTTTCCATGCTGAGCCTGCCGGGCCCAATATTCAGTACCGCGTTGCCTTTACCCGCATCGCCTTGCGTCAAGACGTTCAGTCGTCCGGTCAGGGTGGCTTTCTCCAGCCCCTGCTGCCAGTTGTCGGCGCGAAGGGACACCCGCCCGCTCAGTGGCATACCCGAGAGATCCCAGTTCCAGCGCCCGTCGCTGATGTTGAGCTGTTGCGCCGTGATCTGCCACGGCAGGTCGAGAAGCGGATCGGGGTTGTCTCTCGCCATCACCATCAGCTGTCCCTGATTGTCTTCCCAGTCGAGATCGGCATCGACCAGAGACGTTAACTGTGGCACGTTAAAGGTCGCCACCGCGTGGCCTTTCACCGGCACGCCGTCCGGCACCAGCGGCAGGGTAAACTCGCCCACCAGCTTAATCGGCTGCGGCTGATCCGGGAGCTGAACATCGAACTGGCTGACCGAGAGCGTCTGACCGCGAAGCGTGCCTTTAATGCTGACCTGCTCGCCTTTATAGGCGATCTCCTGGCTGGAGGGGGTTAGCGACGCCTGCAGCTCGCCCTGCCACTGCTGCCAGGGCGACAGCGTCAGGCGGTGAATCGTGAGCCAGGTATTGGGTAACACAGCCTGCCATTGTGCCAGCGTTTTCGGGGCGACCGTTGAGGGCGCCGACTGGGGAATTTTGCTCAGGCAGACGGTGTTAAGATCCAGCGCGCCGATATCCAGCTTCCAGCGGCTGGGGTGTGACAGCGTCACGTTATCGATGCGGGCAATTTCGCAGTCTTCCACCAGATAGCGAAGATCGGGGATCACCAGCGCGCGGCGAGTCAGTTTCGGACTCTCTTCGAACGCGATGCGCGTCCCGACGGGAAGCCAGATCCCGGCGAGCGTCGGTACCCACTGAGCGAGCGTCATCAGCAGCGTCAGCGGCAACAATATGAACAGCAGTAAAAGCGCAAGAGCGGCTTTGTATTTACCCTTCATGGGCAGTTAATATCCTGATTTAGCGAAAGAATTAAGCCGGCAGTGCCGATCATTGTCGCATGTTTAGCGGTTGAGTTGAAGTTGACGCCAAGTTAAGAATAGATGCTGTAATAGTAAGCGGTAATTTTTTTGCTATGCGTAACCTAAAGAATATAGTTTCGGTTCAATTGGTTACGCATAAGTTCAAGAATAATCGCAGAGCAGATTTGCGACATTAATACCTATTCCGTGGCATTGCCAGCAGGTAAAGCATGGCGAATATCAATGACCCCCAATACACCGAGTCGTACCGCCAGGGATCAAAATCAATATGTAAAAAACCGCTAACAAACTCATAGCCGTTGGCAAAAACGTTAATTTGAATGGCTGCGATGGCTATCACAAATAGCGTATAGGCAATGAACAGAGGATATTTATGAAGCCTGTTGACCTTGAGTTTCCCGAGGTACAACAAGAAAAAAACGACAATAGATACAATAAAATAGCATACGGCAGGTAGAATCGGTGGGGTTAATGACAACTCGAATTGTTCCGACATAATTAATTCTCTTTAGCTATCTGGTACATCTGCCAACCTGTGACGCTTCCACTGGTTAAATCCAGAGCCATCGCTGTTTTAGAAGCCTCTTGCCATCCTCTGATATAATCAGATTCAATGTTGCGAAACAGACTCCAGGATTTTTCTCGGGGAGCCAGTACTCTCCTGCCCGCGCCATAGGCTGATAAAGAGATATCAACTACTCCATAGACAATATCAGCTTCATTATTCCCATAGCCGAGTTTCGCTGCTACGTAACGATAAGCATCTCTTAGCGTGCCAGACCGATCTTCACGATAAAGAAGATAGTATCCATTTTCATACATGTTGTTTAGCCCATGAGTAATCATAGGTGCACCATACGCAGCACAGGCCAGACCCAGCGAACCGACGCATAAACTAGCGCCCCCATACACTTGCGCCCCACCGGCAACGAAACCGATCTGTTTAAGCGCTAAAGTCGTCGTTGTTGTTCGGTTTTTTTCAACAACAATAAATAACTTAGCTTTATTGAAGGTGAGTAAATCATCCTGTTCCTTAAGATGATGTATCTGTTCATCAAGTAATTGAATCCCGCCTGACCAGGTCAAGCAATGCGACTCGATCTCCCTTCTCAGGTGAGCAACAAGTTGTTGAGTTTCAAAAAACATACCAGCGGTACCATAAAGCAAATGCTTTGTGGCAATTCGCTGCGCAAGATTTTCAATCTCTAAGACTTTCTCTTCGAAATGACTTTTATCCCGATGATGGTTGTACATTCGGTCTCCCTGTCATTTTAAAATGATAGTAATAATACTACCTTCGATGTTAGGACATTCAAAGAGCTACGTCATTTTAACAGCTAAAGGTAGTCACATTTTCAAGCATTGGGAAACCACTTACCCAAACATACGCACTTGTTGTGACTTTAGTCTCCCCCATAGCCCCCTTAGAGTAAAACAAGCAGACATGTCGCTGGTGTCAGTCCCGCTTAAGAAATCGGTGGATATGAATATCATGGAGTTAGGGTGCACATATGCTCTAGAATAATTGATAGAACTTATTGAATTCAATAATATTTTAGAAATTGTAAGATAATTTTAATCATGCTAACGTGAATGCAAAATCACTGGAGAAAGTCTTATGAAACTCGCAGTATATAGCACAAAGCAGTACGACAAAAAGTATCTGCAACATGTTAACGAGGCTTACGGGTTTGAGCTTGAATTTTTCGACTTTCTGCTGTCCGAAAAAACCGCCAAAACGGCGCACGGCTGTGAAGGCGTCTGCATTTTCGTAAACGATGACGGCAGTCGCCCGGTGCTGGAAGAGTTGAAAAAACAGGGGGTGAAGTACATCGCCCTGCGCTGTGCGGGCTTCAACAATGTGGACCTCGACGCGGCAAAAGAGCTGGGTCTGAAGGTGGTGCGCGTTCCGGCGTACTCCCCGGAAGCGGTGGCTGAACATGCGATTGGCATGATGATGTCCCTCAACCGTCGTATTCACCGCGCTTATCAGCGCACCCGTGACGCCAACTTCTCGCTGGAAGGGCTGACCGGCTTTACCATGTACGGCAAAACCGCTGGCGTAATCGGCACCGGTAAAATTGGCGTGGCTGCCCTGCGCATTCTGAAAGGCTTTGGCATGCGTCTGCTGGCATTCGATCCGTACCCAAGCGCCGCAGCGCTGGATCTGGGCGTGGAGTACGTGGACCTGCCGACCCTGTTCTCGCAGTCCGACGTGATTTCCCTGCACTGTCCGCTGACCCCGGAAAACTACCACCTGCTTAACCAGGCGGCGTTTGACCAGATGAAGGATGGCGTGATGATCATCAACACCAGCCGCGGCGGGCTGGTTGATTCTCAGGCTGCTATCGAAGCCCTGAAGACCCAGAAGATTGGCGCGCTGGGGATGGACGTGTATGAGAACGAACGCGATCTGTTCTTTGAAGACAAGTCTAATGACGTCATCCAGGACGACGTGTTCCGTCGCCTCTCTGCCTGCCATAACGTGCTGTTTACTGGTCACCAGGCGTTTCTGACGGCCGAAGCGCTGATCAGCATTTCTGAAACCACGCTGGGGAACCTGCAGCAGCTGGAAAAGGGCGAAGCGTGCCCTAACGAGCTGGCTTAAGTGCTACGCCGGGTGGGCGGCTAAGCCTCACCCGGCGCGTTTGTTTCCCAGCTTCGGTGCGCAACGCGCCACCAGAGCAGGACGGCAGCCAGCGCAATCGCGCTCAGGACACTGAATGCCGTCGCAAACGAGTAATGACCGGCGATCGTCCCGGTTAATGCCGGACTCATGGATGCCCCTACTCCCTGCATCAACATCACCACGCTCTGCCCGGCATTGACGTGCCCGCTTCCGCGCAGCAGCACCACAATAAACGACGGTACGACGACACCCAGGATCCCGGCGGCCAGGCCGTCGAGAATTTGTACCGGGATCATCATTAACGGCGCATCCGTGGATGCCGCCAGCGCCGCACGCACCGGCATAACCAGCAGCGCCAGCATAATCAAGCGCCAGTAGCCATAGTGTTCGATCCGGCGCGAGGCCCAGATGGCGACGGGGATCATCACGGCCTGAGAAATGATGACGGTACCAGCCGCATACAAACCGGGGTTGATCGCGGCAGGTGCCGCGGCAACCCTCATGCTCAGCATCGGCAGCAGCGCGGCGTTCGCCAGGTGGAACAGCAGCAGCGTCAGCCCGGTCACAAACAGCGCCCGGTTTTTCATCAGCACCGCAAAACCGGGGACCGGCAGGCTCGCTGAAGAGGACAGCCCGCGCGCCGCGTCGTTATCGATATCGCTGTTGCGAATGGCAAGCAGCGCACACAGCGTAAGCAGCGTGGTGCTGGTCATCAGCAGGAAAATCCCGCCCACGCCCCAGTACCACGCAATGCCGCCCGCGATCAGTGCAGTAACAAAATTGCCGCCGTGATTGAACGCCTCGTTTCTACCCATTTGCGCGCTGAACCCGCCCTGCCCGGTCAACCCCAGCGTAATCCCGGCGATTAACGGCCCGACAAATGCCGCACAGATACCGGTGACGACTTGCGACACGGCGACAACGCCGCTCTGCTGGCTAAACCAGAGCAGAAGCGTGCTGAGCGTGATCAGAATGCACAGCAGCGCGAGTACAGCACGCTTGTTGCGGGAGGTGTCGGTGATGAACCCCGCTGGCAGCGTGGCCAATAAGCCCGCCAGCCCGCCGGCCGTCATCAGGATGCCGATATCATCAGGGGTCCAGTGGCGTTCGGTCAGGAAAATACCGAGGAAAGGCCCCAGACCGTCACGAACATCAGCAATGAAAAAACTTGTCAGGCATAACGCCCGCAGCGAACGAAGAGACATACTTCCTGCCTTGCCTGTTATTGCCTGAAATAAGCAAAATGCAGTATACCGGGTATTTTTGAAAATCAGATGACGTCTGAAAAATATTCCCTGCAAACTTAAACAATACATCAAGGGCGCTGTTTTTTTACTTTACTCATTATTGCGCCTGCTTATACTGGCAAAAAATTTCACAGGAGTCCTTCGTTGGAAAGCCATTTTATCGTTGATACGAAGGTAAGCTGACGCGATTTTCTCGCTGCTTACCTTAACGGTGGGCAGCAATCCTCTTGACGTGATTGCATCCCAATACATTAAGAACGGCCAAATTTGTGGGGCATCGCGATGTTCATGTTTAATCATTCACTCTTTCCACCGCCCTCGCGCTGACATTCTTTGCGTTTTAACTGCGTCATACTGTGCTTTGTGAAGCGCTGACGCTTATCGTGTAACCATGTTAACAGGCGACAGGCTGATGTTCCCTTATATCTCTCATCTGCTCGCAGCGATGCTGCTGGGCGCAATTATTGGCGCGGAAAGACAGTGGCGCCAGCGTATGGCCGGGCTTCGCACCAATGCTCTGGTTGCAACGGGTGCGGCCGTGTTTATTTTAAGTTCCCTCTCGACGTCACCCGATAGCCCGGGGCGTATTGCAGCGCAGATTGTCTCCGGAATAGGTTTTCTTGGCGCTGGCGTTATTATGCGTGAGGGAATGAATATTCGCGGTCTTAATACCGCCGCGACACTGTGGTGTTCGGCCGGAATTGGCGTGCTATGTGGATTAGGTCAATTCTGGAATGCCGGTATGGCCAGCGTGATTATTCTGTGCGCCAACATCCTGCTTCGCGAAGCTGCGCAGCGGATTAATCAACTGCCCGCGATCCATGAAGGCGAAAAATGCTATGTCCTGAAAATCACCTGTGATGACGAGCATGAAGATGCGGTGCGGCAGAGTGTGGTCAACATGGCGAAAGAGTTGACGTTGAGTCTGAAAGCCATTTATTGCGATACGGCGCAAGCAGAAGGAAAAACTGAAATACGGGCCGAGGTGATGACCCGTGAGGAATACCGGAAATTACTCGAGCTAATTATGGGTAATATTGGCGGGAATAAAATTATGGCTTCCGTAAGCTGCCACGCAATATGAATACGATACCGGGCATTGCGCCCGGTTGAGGCTTCCCGTTTTGCAGAAATGGGCAGTGACATGGGCCGATGAATCCCAGGATGCCCCGTTTAACAAACGTTCTTTGTCACACTACTTGACGAATTCAGAGGCAGGTTCGACCGGGCGAATATCACATAACCAAAATTTGTCCTCGTTATGACAGCCTGCTCTCTGTTTTGAAGGAATTAACGGCCTACTCTGAGTTGTGCAAAAAACACTCAGGAAGGACACATGTACAACACCATTTTGGTTCCCATTGACATTTCCGAGGATAGCCTGACGCACATGGTTATCCCGTTCGTTCAGGCACACACCGCACTTAACACGGCCAAGGTTCACTTTCTTACCGTTATTCCATCGCTTCCCTATTTTTCATCGTTAGGTTTGGCCTACTCCGTGGAAGTGCCGAAGATAAAAGAATTCCAGCACGCTGCTTTAGCGAAACTGGATGAGATTGTTAAGCAATTCAAAGTCCCTGCAGACAAGATACAGACCCACGCCGTGACGGGGTCTCCGAAGGATCAGATCCTTAAGCTCGCTGACACGATCGGCGCCGACCTGATCATCATTGCCTCCCACAAACCTGACATCTCGACCTATCTGTTGGGTTCGAACGCTGCGGCAGTGGTGCGGCATGCGAAATGCCCTGTGCTGGTTGTAAGATAAAAAAACCGGGCGTAACGCCCGGTTTTTTAAGCCAACACCATGAACCGCTCCCAACAGACAGCTACACAGGAATATGAGCAGGTTTACAATCCCTGGCCAGCCTTACCTGTTCACGCAAAGCGCAAATGGCGACTGCAGATTTCCAATCAGCCAGCCATTACCTGTAGGTTCAATCTTCAGCTGGCGAACGGTTCCCTCGGGAACATAAAAGAAGCTGCTTTTAAAACTGTCATCATCAGCTGTATCACGCGGATTTTTAACGTAGCGCGTATCGGTTAGGGCAATCTCACCCGGCCTGTTCATCTCATAGCTAAAGAGAATTGTGCGTGAGATGACATTAACACCTCGCGCTGACTGGATATTCCCAGACAGGACAGCCTGGCCATCGTGGTTTTTATCTAAACGGAAAATAAACTCCAGCGTAGCGACGAAATCAGGTTCGTGATGGTTGTAACGTACAATTGTGGAACAGTTAACACTCAACGCACTCTGTTTATGACGCATGTGAACGTAGAACCACACCGATAACGCCAGGATGAGGAGTAAAATTACGGCCGATATTCCTGTTTTTTTATTGATTGCGTTCATAACCACTCCAGTAGTTATTCAGACAGGAGATGTAATTATTATTCTTTTGCGTGCATCGACTGATAAACGCCCTCCCCTTATTGCCGTACAGATAGGACTCTGAAACCTGATAGAGAAAAGAAGTGCCTTCCAGACACTGAATATGATTTGAGTTAGCCAGTTCTAAAAACAGTTCTTTTTTTTGCTCTGACAGGGATGCAGAGTTGCTCTGGACTGTATAGACAGGACAGGTGTCGTAGTTAAACAAAAAATGAGGCTTAATCTGTTTTATTTCCTTTACGTCTTTCGACGGAATTACGAGACCTGACACAACTAAGGTAGCGCTGATTAAAAGTACAATCAGTGCCAGCGTATAATGAAGAACCTTGTTCTTACCCGCTACCGCCGTACGGTGTACTACCTTTATTATCTCCGACTCTTCATCTTCTTTGAGTCGTCCATCAGCAATCGTAGATTCAGTTATATCCCTGACATCAATATCACTGTTAAACATAAAGCCGACCCGAGGCACTGTGGTAATACATTCATCCGTAATACCAAACTGGACGAAGTGTTTTCTCAGTTCTGAGATGTATTTATTTAATGTGTGACTCGATGAGCGCAACCCATGAGCATCCCAGACGTTATCCAGGAGTTCATTCCGTGTCAGGACTTGACCATGCCTTTCGAGAAGGCATGTGAGTAGCCTGTTCATTGTCAGGGTCAGAATGACAGTAGAGCCCTCGTCTCCGGATGGCCATATGGCACCATCTTCAGAGCGATAAAAAACCCTATTATCAATCACAAAAACCATCTCTGACTCCTTATCCATGATGGTAATTGAATGGATCTTCACATTTATCCAGCCTGCGAAAGCCCATTAACTTCTTTCTCGCATCTTAGCACAGCAAGACGCAACAACCTCTTCTGCAGACTTATCACTTGTAAATGAAATACCAAGCAGAATATAAGTTTGTATTTTAATAAATTCGCAATACATGTATCTACACGCCGTTTTGGGTTGATAGGATTGTTCGCAGAAGTGAATGAGCAGGTTCTTATTCTTCAGGAGCAGCAATCCGACCTACCGCCATTCACAGCCTCGGGTACGAAGAGACACCTCGGGTAGCGAATCCAGTAGATAAGGAGCGACATTATGATAAGCACCAAAATGCTCATGAAGGCAGAACGTTTCTTCATCAAAGCCCGTACAGTGATTAGAGAAACAATCTTATCAGCGGAACTGACCAATGCTGAATTTGTACCGTTTATCCAGCCCGTATGTAAGGGAGATAAGATCGTAGGCGGAGAGGTATTACTCAGAGTTCTCAAAGATGGGATTTACCAATCTCCCGAAAAATACCTTTCGGCAATAGAATCATGTGAGGTGATTAATGATGTCACTTGCAGTCTGATGTCTGATGTTAAAACATTTTTCGAAGGCTATGAAGGTACTCTACCTGATGACTTTTATCTCTCCTTCAACATCTGTGCGAGACAGTTGAACTCTTCAAGAGTTATTGAAGCAGTGACGGACTTTAAGAAAACATTCGACGGACGCATTTCTGTCACGCTGGAAATTGTCGAACGCGGAACAATGAACCTGGACGACTTTGCACTCGAGGCTATGCAGCAACTTACTGAGTCAGGTGTGCGATTTGCGATTGATGATTTCGGCAGCGGGAGTTCATGCCTTAAATATATTGAACATGCAGGTTTCTCAACTATCAAGATTGATAAATGCCTCACAATTGCCAGCAATGGATCATTAATCTATTCCGCGGTGATTGATTCAATTATCACTCTCGCAGAGCGGCTGCAAATTCATGTCATTGCTGAAGGTATAGAAAATAAAGAACAACTATCGCTTTTGAAAGATAGAGGGGTGGATATTTTTCAGGGTTATCTATTTTCAAAACCTGTAAGCATGCACGAGTTTTGCACGCACATATAACGTTTTTCAAAAGCATAAACACAACAATTCGCAACCTATCATGGAAAGCATTACTTAAATAACAGTAGTGCACTCGACCTATTTGTTACAGATTTAAATTACCACCGAGGACAAATTATATATGTCAGCTAACTTCCCAAATCCGCCAGAGTTTCCGTCCTGCACAGGACCGGAAGGAATTCTTTATGACTTTAACTATGGCGCGCGCGTTTTGCTTCCGGAAGGAAAATGGCACGTCATTTTAATGGACGACGACAGCGGTAATATTCTTTTCAGCTGTGATTCAGAAGGCGGCTGGGTCACCAGTATTAAAAAATATTACGTCCGCTTCCGCATTCAGGTATTCCACCAGGGATCGGCGAGCCCGATCCTGGATGAAACGCTGGATATGAAGGACAAGCCCGTCGTCATCTTTTTCCCGACGGGGACGCTGGGCGACATGCTTGGGTGGTTCCATTATGCAGAGCGTTTTCGCCAGCTGCACCGCTGTCAGCTTGAGTGCGTCATGGGGCAGGAAATCATTGAACTGCTCAGCGCGCAGTATCCCGAGATCACATTCTCCACTAAGGACAATCTTCAGACGGTAAATCCCTACGCGTCCTGGTATGTAGGCCTTTTCTTTAAGGGTGATACCACACATCAGCCTATAGATTTCAGGAAGGTCGGCTTCCACCGTAATGCTGGCTACATCCTGGGAGTTGACCCGCGTGAATGCCCTCCCCGCCTGAAGCTGGATGCAGAACGGAAAATTGCTGAGCCATATGTCTGCATCGCCGCGCAGTCCACCAACCAGGCGAAGTACTGGAACAACGGCCATGGCTGGGCAGAAGTGGTTGCCCACCTTAAATCTCTGGGATACCGGGTGCTGTGCATTGACCGCCATGCGCATTACGGCCAGGGCTTCGTCTGGAACCACATCCCCCAGGGCGCTGAAGACTTTACAGGGAATATTCCGCTCCAGGAGCGTGTGGACCTGTTAAAGCATGCGAGCTTCTTTATCGGACTTGGCAGTGGGCTGTCATGGCTAGCCTGGGCGTCCGGTATCCCTGTGGTGTTAATCAGCGGATTCAGTCTCCCCAACAGCGAATTTTACACCCCCTGGCGGGTGTTCAGCAGCCATGGCTGTAACGGCTGCTGGGATGATACGTCCGTTGATTTTGACCATGTGGATTATTTGTGGTGTCCGCATCACAAGAACACCCCCCGACAATACGAGTGCACGAGTCTGATAACCGGTCGGCAGGTTATCGGCATGGTGGACCGTCTGCATTCAGGATTAGTTGATAAGTAAGGGACGTAAATATGAACAAGATATACACCACAGTCTGGTGCGAGTCGCGCCAGCAATGGATGGTAACCTCTGAACTCGCGACCGGGTCCGGTCGTCCGAAGCTGACGCCGAAGAAAAGCGCACTGGCGTTACTGCTGGGTGCCGTGCTGCTGCCTTCAGGCCCAGCCATGTCGGTAGATTATGTCGGCGTGACGGTAGATGTGAATACTACGGGTCCACAGATTCTTTATTCAGGCGATACAGCCACCGACACGACAATCACTACAGGTAGTTATCAGCGTATCAGTAGTGGCGGCAAGGCCACCATTACTACCATCAACGGCGGCTCCCAGCGCATAAGTGGAGGATCGGCTACCTCAACTACCATCAACAGTGGTGCATATCAGGAAGTCACCAGTGGTGGAACGGCCACCATTACTACCATCAACAGCGGCGGCTCCCAACGAGTCTCAAGCAGCGGCACAGCGACTTCCACTACCATCAACAGCAGTGGTGTTCAACACATCTCCAATGGTGGCTTGGCCAAATCCACAGACATCAGAAATGGTGGTGTTCAGCACATCTCCAATGGTGGCCTGGCCAACTCTACAACCATTAGAAATGGTGGTGCGCAATACGTCTACAGTGGCGGATCGGCCACTTAGAGTTGCTCTTCGCGAATCGCGGTTTTCAGTTCGAGTTCCAGTTTTCTCCGTTCAGTTAACTTTTCCGACATATCCGGGCGATAATAGACCCATCGGTTTCTGCCGGATTGCTTAGCCTGGTAAAGCGCAATATCGGCATAGCGTAAAAGATCGTTTGCGCTGCTGCTATCCAGGGGAGCCAGCGCAATCCCCATGCTTACGCCTATTGCGACATCATTACCCTCAATGGAGAAAGGACGGTTGAGTTCCTGTACGATGCGGTGACACACCTCATCAATCTGGTCTTTTTGGCTGGTATTGCCGAGAAGAAGCATAAATTCATCCCCTCCCTGCCGTGCGACAAAATCACCTCGACGAACGCAATTTTTAAGACGTAGAGCGACCTCGCCAAGCAGCGCATCCCCCGTGGAGTGCCCAAAAATATCATTGACGGGTTTAAACTTGTCTAAATCGAGGCAAATCATGGCAAAGGGATAATGGTTAAGGTCTTCTTTAGCCAACTGGCCTGCCAGAAATTCCTTAATATGATAGCGGTTCGGCAGACCGGTTAATTCATCATGACGTGACAGGAACTCCACCCGTTTAGTTGCTTCAACTTCCAGAGAAACGTCGGTTGCCGCGCCTCGCAAAACCACCGTTCCATCAGGCTGAGCAGAAAGCTTTGCCAGAAGCGTACAATAGGCCGTGGATTGTTGCGCATGAATATAAGGACAGTTCTTAAATTCAAAGCGTTCAGTTAATTCCCTGAGCCTCACACAGTTTTGTAATAATCCGCGTGACGTAGGAAAGAGTTCATCCAGCCTGCGGCCTATCCATTTGCTATTTTCATATCCCGTTACTGTAGAAAAACGACCTGAAAGCCAGGTTATCTTTAACGATAAATCTGTTTCCCAGAACCAGTCGCTGGTTGTTTCACTGACGTCCCGGAATCGTTTTTCACTGGTGATAAGATTCAACCGCGCCTGCTCGAGGAGAAAGGTATTTTCGTCAAGCATTCTCGCCTTCTGCATAATATGGCGCATGAGAATAACCGTCATCGATACCGTCAGAATAACTGAAAGAATGAGTAATGGTAAAAAATAAATAATCAACGCCTGGCCGGGGTTTTCACCGTCCCAGATAATTTGCACATCACCATTCTGGGTGTTTAAGGTAAATTCTGTTTGATTGTTTATTTGAGAAGTGACTGCATCAGGTGACGTACGAACATTTTTAATACCGGCATCCTGCCCAATCGCGAGGAGTTTTTTAGCCGTTAACTTGTCTACAAACACCATTACCGACGGTTTCCCCGGCAAGGGTTGTACGCTCGCGTCATCGCCCGTTGTTATCCATTCAGCAGAAACAATGGCTGGAACGGAATCGATAAGCGTGAGTATAGAAACCGGCAATCCATTGTTAACGCTCACCTCACGGAGTAATCGCTCCTTGGTTGATTTATCTAACCAGCGCCCGAGATCCTGAAGCTTCAGTTTCCCGTCAAGCACGCTGTATCGCGTGGTTCCTTCCGGGGAGAGAATAAACACCCCTTCGTAGCCAAAGTTGTCATACAGGGACTTACCCAGGTTCTGCTTATCCCATGCCCAGTGAACGTCAGTGTTCAAATGAAGATGTTTGTAGGCATCTCCCCATTCAGCATTATCTTTCAAGTGACTTCGCATGCTTTCCTGGCGGGAATCCAGGGCTTTCCTTAACAAAAATTCATCGTGCTTATCGCTGATTTTATTAACATTATTTTTTATTAATAGCAGGGAAATTATTGCCGCAATGAAAATACTTATCAACAATGTCACTATATACGTAAAGGTTTTATTTATCAGCCCCTTAGAAGGCTCGGCATCCGTAAAACCGGGATTGTTCAGAGGTAGGGTCATCATTCGCCTTCTTATACTGCTAATACGTCAATTTTTATGCCACCTTTATTTATCGGCAAAGAATAATAAAAATTTATAGTTAAAACCCTTAAGCTTAAAGAACATTTGATTTTTACAATCCAGATCAAATTATTAGCTCTCTTACAGCCTGAATTCGGTTAAATACATCTCCCGGAGGGAGTGACCTTTAACCTCGCCGGTTTTATTTATAAAGAACATAATCTTAGTTTTTATGCTGTAACGGTTACAGGCGTATAAAAAACCGGGCGTAAAGCCCGGTTCTTTTTTCATACGGCATTGACTCTATTCGCTCAATCCGCGGTTATCCAGCATCGGCTCAATCTTCGGATCGTGCCCACGCCAGTTGCGATACAGTTCGGCTAAATCTGTGCTGTTCCCGCGCGACAAAATGGCCTCGCGGAATTTTTGCCCGTTTTCACGCGTCAACCCGCCCTGCTCGACAAACCACTGATAGCCGTCGTCGGCCAGCATTTGCGTCCACAGGTAGGCGTAATACCCCGCCGCGTAGCCGCCGCCGAAGATATGGGCAAAATAGCTGCTGCGGTAGCGCGGCGGCACGGCAGGCAGATCCAGCCCCTCTTTCTTCAACGCTGCCGCTTCAAAATCCTCCACGCTCAAAACGGCCTCGCTGATGCCGTGCCAGTTCATGTCCAGCAGCGCGGCACCCAGCAGTTCGGTCATGTCATAACCCTTGTTGAAATGGGTCGCGTTTAGCATGCTTTCCCGCAGCGCGTCCGGCATCGGTTCGCCGGTTTCGTAATGGCGCGCATAGTGGGTAAACACCTGAGGATGGCTGGCCCAGTGCTCGTTGATTTGCGACGGGAACTCAACAAAATCACGCGGCGTATTGGTGCCGGAAAGGGTGGCGAAACGCTGGCTGGCAAAGAGACCGTGCAGCGTATGGCCAAACTCGTGGAACAGGGTTATTACGTCATCCCAGGAGAGAAGCGCGATACCGCCATTCGCCGGTTTCTGGTAGTTACAGACGTTGTAGATCACCGGACGGGCAGCAAACTCGAAGGATTGCTCGACGAAATTCCCCATCCATGCCCCGCCCTGTTTGGAATCACGGGCAAAGAAGTCACCGTAAAACAGCGCCATGCCCTCGCCGGTGTGGTCGAAAATTTCCCATACGCGGACGTCCGGGTGATATACCGGGATATCGAAGCGTTCGACGAAGCGAATGCCAAACAGCTGGCTGGCAGCCCAGAATACGCCATCCTGCAGCACGGTATTGAGCGCAAAGTAGGGCCTGATCTGCGACTCATCGAGGGCATATTTTGTCTGGCGCACGCGCTCCGCATAAAAGGCCCAGTCCCAGGCCTCCACGGTGAAACCGCCCTGCTCGTCGTCGATGACTTTCTGAATATCGGCCTGCTCGCGTTCCGCGCGGGCGCGGGCGGCAGGCACAATGCCGCGCATAAATTCCAGCGCGGCGGCCGGGGTTTTCGCCATCTGGTCAGCGATGCTCCAGCTGGCGTAATCCTCAAAGCCCAGCAGACGGGCCTGCCGCGCGCGCAGCGCCGTCAGACGAAGAATCAGCGCGCGGGTGTCGTTTTCGTCCCCTTTCTGGGTACGCGTCCAGCCTGCGTTGAAGAGGTTTTCGCGTGTCTGACGATTGCGCAGCGCGGAAAGCGCGGGCTGCTGGGTGGTGTTCAAAAGCGGGATCAGCCAGCGATCGTTTAGCCCTCGCTCCGCGGCAGCCTGTGCCGCGTCAGCGATCTCCGTTGCGCTGAGCCCGTCAAGCTGGTGCGCATAATCCACCACCAGCCCACCGGTCTTATCAGCAGCCAGCAGACGCTGGTTAAACTGGCTGGTCAGGGAGGCCGCCTCGGTATTCAGCGCCTTCAGCTCGGCCTTTTCTGTCTCATTCAGACGCGCACCGGCCAGAATAAACCGCTGATACAGCTCCTCGACCAGACGACGGCATTCGGCGTCCAGCGCGGCACGGTCCTGCCAGACGCTCTCCACGCGGGCGAACAGCGCGTCATTCAGCCAGATATCGTTTGCCAGCGCGGCAAGCTCGGTGGAGAACTGTTCTTCCAGCTCCTGTAAAAACGGATTGGTGTGCGCGGAAGTCATGGCGAAGAACACGCTGCTGACACGCGAGAGCATGGCGCCGCTCTTCTCCAGCGCCAGCACGGTGTTCGTGAAGTCAGGCGCAGCGGCCTGAGCGACAATCGCGTCAATGTCCGCACGCTTCTGGCGAAGGGCTTCATCGAAGGCCGGACGATAGTGGCTGTCGTTGATCTGATCAAAATGGGGGGCCTGGTAAGGCAGCAGGCTGATGTCAAAAAAGGGATTCGTGGCCGTCATCTTTCACTCCTGAGTACGGGTATCCTCCCAGAGTAGGCCAGGCCGCCATCCCCTGCAACGCTGTCATACAAATGTTGCCTTAACGCACCCTCTGCGGCCGTGCTATGTTAGTAAAACACAAAAAGCGTTGAGGAACAGTGAGATGATTATTTTAGTTACCGGGGCAACGGCAGGTTTTGGTGAAAGCATCACGCGTCGCTTCGTCGCCAACGGGCACAAGGTTATTGCAACGGGCCGCCGTCAGGAACGTCTGCAGGAGCTTAAGGACGAATTAGGCGACAGCATCCTGACCGCACAGCTGGACGTGCGTAACCGCGCGGCGATTGAAGAGATGATTGCCAACCTGCCCGCCGAGTGGCTCGCCATCGACGTGCTGGTCAACAATGCCGGTCTGGCGCTGGGCATGGAGCCTGCCCACAAAGCCAGCGTGGAAGACTGGGAAAACATGATCGACACCAACAACAAAGGGCTGGTCTATATGACCCGCGCGGTGCTGCCGGGCATGGTTGAGCGCAATCGCGGCCACATTATCAATATCGGCTCCACCGCCGGAAGCTGGCCTTATGCAGGCGGCAACGTCTACGGCGCAACAAAAGCGTTTGTGCGCCAGTTCAGCCTTAACCTGCGTACCGATCTCCACGGCACCGCCATTCGCGTCACCGACATCGAGCCGGGCCTGGTGGGCGGCACCGAATTTTCCAACGTGCGTTTCAAAGGCGATGACGCGAAAGCAGACAAGACCTATGAAAACGCGAACGCCCTGACGCCGGAAGATGTCACCGAAACGGTCTGGTGGGTGGCGACGCTGCCAAAACACGTCAACATCAATACCGTAGAAATGATGCCGGTCAGCCAGAGTTTTGCCGGGCTTAGCGTCCATCGTAGCTAACGCTGCCCTTCCCGGCCTGCGGGCCGGGTCTGTTTCGGGTTATAAAAGAATGGTAGTATGTTCAGGCTAACTCTCTGAGAAATGACAACTCATGGCCGCTGAATCGCAACTCAATCCCACCCAGCCCGTAAACCAGCAAATCTATCGCATTTTGCGACGTGATATTGTCCATTGCCTGATCCCACCGGGAACGCCGCTTTCTGAAAAAGAGGTCTCCGTGCGTTTTGACGTTTCCCGTCAGCCGGTGCGTGAAGCGTTTATTAAGCTTGCGGAAAACGGTCTGATTCAGATCCGCCCGCAGCGCGGCAGCTACGTGAACAAAATTTCACTCTCTCAGGTGCGCAACGGCTGTTTTGTTCGCCAGGCCATTGAATGCGCGGTGGCGCGCCGTGCCGCAACGCTTATCAACGACAAGCAGTGTTACCTGCTGGAGCAAAACCTGCATCAGCAGCGGATTGCGATTGACCGTAAGCAGTTGAATGATTTCTTCCAGCTTGATGATGAATTCCACCAGAAACTGGCGCAGATTGCAGATTGCCAGCTGGCCTGGGACACCATCGAAAACATCAAGGCCACCATCGACCGCGTGCGTTATATGAGTCTCGATCACGTCTCTCCGCCGGAAATGCTGCTCCGACAGCATCATGATATTTTCAGCGCGCTGGAAAAACGCGACCCGGACGGCGTGGAAAAAGCGATGACGCTGCATCTGCAGGAAATTAGCGAATCCGTGCAGCTGATTCGTCAGGAAAATAGCGAGTGGTTTAGCGAAGAATAATATTTCGCCGCGCCCTTTCGGGTGCGGCGATGGGTTTAGCGAACGACTAACACCGGAATGGTTGCGTAGCGCAGGATAGATTCCGCATTTGATCCCAGCAGATGGGTGGTGATGCCCGGGTTTTTCGACCCGATGACGATCGCGTCATATTCCCCTTCCTTGCTCAGTTTGATAATTTCATCGCGGACGTTGCCAAAGCGAACCAGACAGTCAATTTTCTCCGGCGAGATATCGAACAGTCGTTTTAAGGCGTTCATTTTCTTCCCGGATTCCTCAGTCATATATTCTTCGAACTTTTTAATATCGGCGTTAAAACCGCGCAGCAGGGATCGGCTGCTGGTCGGCAGAATATTGACCAGGGTAATCGACGCGCCCTCGGCCTTCGCGAGGTTAGCCGCGTGGCGAACCGCTTTGTCACTCAAATCCATTTCAAATACATCAACAGGCATCAAAATCTTCTTATACATAAGCCTGGCTCCTTATTCCGATGAAAGGGTTATTTCCTGTATCCAGAATGGCATCGGGAATATAAACCAACCCTCAACGCTTACCTGCTGAAACTATCAGGTAATGAAAATAACGGTCTGCTTTGTAAATTGCTGTCGTGAACGGTCAGCGACCGAGGCAATAAAGAAAAAAGTGTGAGTTTGATCAAAAACAAAAACATCTGATGCAGACAGGCGTATTTATATGCCCCGTGAACGGCAACCCTGAAATAACGCCGTAACGAACAGGTTAGAGAGGAGAAAATACCATGATGACATACGACCGTAACCGCAATGCAATCACCACCGGCAGCCGCGTCATGATTAGCGGCACAGGCAAAAATGGCGTGATTAAAGCGATCCACAGCGACGGGCTGGATGCCGCGCAGGTGCGCCGCAGCAAAACGGTTGAAGTGGAAGGATGCGAAGGTAAGTTCGAACCGATTGAGCTGATTCGCCTGGGTATGCACTAAACGGTGCGCAGACATGCCGCCGCGAACGGCGGCATGTGCTGAATTACCGTTGAGACACGTACTGTGCCACGGTCGCTTTCGCACCCTTTTGCAGCAGCGTCTGGTACGCCTTCATCACCGCATCAACAAAGACGGCTTCACGCGGTAATTCCTTGCCGAAGATGGCCTCGATGCCGAGCAGCGCCTTGACCCGGTTTTCCCCTTCCGCACTGCCTTTAACCGCCGCCTGAATCACTGCCAGCTGCGGATCGCTCACGTCAATCGCATTACCCTGCTCGTCCACGCCGCCGACATAGCGCATCCACCCTGCCACGCCCAGCGCCAGCAGCGGGAAAGGCTTCTGATACACCAGGTGCCAGCGCACGGAATCCAGCATGCGCTGCGGAAGCTTCTGGCTGCCGTCCATTGCAATTTGCCAGGTCCGATGGCGCAGGGCCGGGTTGCTGTAGCGGGCAATCAGGAGATCGGCATAGCGTCCTAAATCGACGCCTTTGACCTTCAGCGTAGGTGCCTGCTCGTTAAGCATCAGCGCGTGCGCGGCGACGCGGTAATGTTCATCTTCCATACAGTCGTTAATATGCTGATAGCCCGCCAGATAGCCCAGGTACGCCAGGAATGAGTGGCTGCCGTTAAGCATGCGCAGCTTCATCTCTTCAAACGGGATAACATCTGACACCAGCTCGGCTCCAGCTTTTTCCCACGCTGGACGGCCGGCCACAAAGTTATCTTCGATCACCCACTGACGGAACGGTTCACAGGCCACCGCCGCCGGATCGCGCACGCCGGTAAGCTGTTCAATTTTATTCAGCGTGTCGGGGGTGACCGCAGGCACGATGCGATCCACCATCGTTGACGGGAAAGTAACGTGGGATTCGATCCAGTCCGCCAGCTCACCGTCTACCGCACGGGCGTACGCGCAGGTGACATTGCGCATCACGTGACCGTTCTCCGGCATGTTGTCGCAGGACATCACGCTAAACGCTGGCAAACCCGCCGCCTTACGCCGCGCCAGCGCTTCCACGACCACACCCGGCGCAGATATCGGCTGGTGCGGGTTTTGCAGGTCTGCGACGATAAAAGGGTGATCGAGCATCAGTTGCCCGGTCGCCGGGGAATGGCAGTACCCTTTCTCGGTGATGGTCAGCGAGACAATCGCCACCTGCGGTTCGCACATCGCGGCCAGCACGGTCTCCAGCCCGTCAACCTGCGCATGCAGCGCCTTTTTTACCACGCCAACCACGCGGGAGGTCCACGCATCGGCAGACATTTCCGCCACGGTATAGAGATTATCCTGCGCGTTCAGATCGGCAATCTGCTGTTCGCCGCCAATCAGGTTAACCTCACAGTATCCCCAGTCGCTACCGTGTTCCGCGGCGAGGATGTCGGCGTACACTGCCTGATGCGCACGGTGAAACGCGCCAAAGCCTAAATGAACGATGCGTGCTTTAAGGCTGTCGCGATCGTACTGTGGCAGCGTCGCGTTGGCCTGTAATAAGGTATTTTCCATGATTAAGACTCGTTAATTAGAAAGCTGTGGATCGCTGCCGCCCATACTGAAGCGGCAGCGCCTGCTGACTACACCAACTAGAATGGTAGCTGGAGTAAAAAAGTGAACTGCCATCAACCATACTGATACTGCCGTTTGAGTTTTTGATTTATATTAACTTTTGTTCATGTGGTGTGACACAAAATCAAAGTTGTGTGACAGGTAGCGCAAGCTATAAACCATCAGCGTCGCGAGGAGACGGCACCGTAACCGACCGTCTCTTTCGGCGCAGACTCGGCTGCGTCTTGCGCCGCGCTTAAATCACGGTCGCGCACTTCCGGCATCAGGATCGCCGAGATCAGTCCAATCACGGAATAGGCCACCAGCATGGCGACAATCGGCCACCAGGAGCCGGTCATATTGCAGAAAATCCCTGCCAGTACCGGACCAAAGCCCACCGCTACGAGACCGCCCGCCTCTTTGGAGATCGCCATACGGGTAAAGCGATTTCGCGAGCCAAACATCTCCGCCATGGTGATATTTTCCAGCGCAAACAGCCCCAGCACGGCGAAGTTATGGATAACGATGATGCAGAGCATGATCGTCCCCGGCGCATAGCTCTTATCGACGATGATCGACAGCATCGGATAGGCCAGAATAATGGCGGAGATATTGAGGATAATGTACGGCAGACGGCGCCCCACTTTATCGGAAAGCCAGCCCAGCAGCGGAATGGAGATAAACCCGAGAATGGAGCTGATCATCAGCGCATCGGTCGGGATGGCCTTATCGAACAGCAGCGTCTGGACCAGATAGCCCGCGAGGAAGGTCTGGATCAAACCTGAGTTGCCTGCCTGGCCGAAACGCAGGCCGGTCGCCAGCCAGAAGGATTTGCTTTTCACCATGGAACCCAGTGAGGTGTCCGGCTGCGCAGCTTGCACATCGTTCACTTTCTCAAAGACCGGGCTCTCCTTGAGGTTCATACGCAGCCAGATGGCGAAGATCATCACCACGACGCTGGCGAGGAAAGGCACGCGCCAGCCCCAGGCGAGCAGCTGTTCACGATCGAGGGCAAAGAACATGATGGCCCAGATCGCCGTTGCGCTCAGCGTCCCGCAGTTAGTCCCCATCGCCACCAGCGAGGAGATGATGCCGCGTTTACCTTTCGGCGCGTACTCCGCCAGCATAGTTCCGGCCCCGGAGATCTCGGCCCCGGCACCGAGGCCCTGAATAATGCGCAGCGTCACCAGCAGCACGGGGGCAAAAATCCCGATCTGCGCGTAGGTCGGCAGGACGCCAATCAGCGTGGTGCAGATCCCCATCATGGTGATGGTAATGAACAGCACCTTCTTACGACCAATGCTGTCGCCCATTCTGCCGAAGATAAAGGCGCCGACGATGCGCGCAATATAGCCTGCGCCGTAGGTGCCCATCGCGAGGATCAGCGCCATCGCGGCGGACTGTTCCGGGAAGAAGATCTCATGGAAGACCAGAGCGGCGCCCAGCGAGTAAAGCTGGAAATCCATAAATTCCAGGGCAGTGCCCAGCCAGCCGGAAACGGCGGCTTTCACCAGATCGGATGTGGTTCTTTGAGGTTGTACTTGCGTCATAATGGCTATCTCTGAAAGGTAAGATGCGTACCACATAGCGCCTGTCTGCGCAGGCGCTTAACCGCGTAAATGATTATTGGCCGAACGTGAGCAAAACTTTGCAGCACTGCCGCTGGTCTTTCTCAAACAGTTCAATAGCGTCTTTAACGTGGTGATAGTCAAAGGTATGGGTGATCAGTTTTTCCGGGTCGATCAGCCCCCTCTTCAGCCAGTCGATAACGACCGGGAATTTGTTGGCGTTCAGGCGCGAGGAGAAGATCGCCAGCTCTTTGCCGGTGATGCCCTGCTGAACAATCTGGCTCGGCTCGCTGGAGAACCCCATCAGCACGATGCGCGCCGCCGGTGAGGCCAGAGTTATCGCTTCCTGCAAAATGGAGGGATGGCAGGCGGCATCAATGATTAACGTCGGTTTGATGCCTTTTTCCTCCAGCGCGGCCTGCAGCGACTGCTCGCCGTTATTAAAGACCCAATCCGCGCCGCTGCGCCGGGCCATCGCCAGACGCTCGTCTATGCGATCAACCACGATAACCTGCTTCACCTTATAGACGCCTTTCAGGGCCTGAACCGTAACCAGCCCCATCGGCCCGGCGCCATATATCAGCGCGACGTCCTGTTCAGTCGGTTTCGCCTGCCCCGTTACGTTGGCGGCGATGGTGAAGGGCTCAACCATGACGGCGTGCTTATCAGGAATGTCATCCGGAATGGGCCAGGCGTTTTGTGCGGGCACGACCGCATATTCGCTAAAGCCGCCGTCACGGTGAACGCCCAGCACCACCAGCGAGGTGCAGACGTTCGGTTTTCCCACGGAGCACGGGTAGCAGTGCCCGCAGCTGATTACCGGATCGACCGAAACGCGCTGGCCCAGGCGCGCGCTGTCAACGCCCTCGCCCACGGCGTCAATCACGCCAAAAAACTCATGGCCGATGACGCGCGGATACTTCGCAAACGGGTTATGGCCGCGGTAGATGTGGCTATCCGACCCGCAGATCCCGGCCAGCTTGATACTGACGCGGACGTCACCTGCGCCAGGTACCGGGAGTTGACGCTCTTCAATTACCAGTTCGTTCGGCTGTTGAATCACTACGCTTTTCATCGTTTGCTCCTCGCTTACCAGTTCCACAGCGTGCCGTCTTCAAGACGGGCCACCGGCAGATAGGCCGGATCGTACGGATATTTCGCCGCCAGCTTCTCATCAAACTCGATGCCCAGCCCCGGCTTGTCGCCCAGATGCATATAGCCGTTATCAAAGCGCCAGCTGTGCGGGAAGACCTCCAGCATCTGTTCGGAGTAGCCCATATATTCCTGCACGCCGAAGTTCGGCACCCACAGGTCGAAATGCAGCGCGGCGGCGTGGCAGACAGGCGACAGATCCGACGGACCGTGCGAGCCGGTACGCACCTGATAGAGCGACGCGAAGTCCGCGATGCGGCGCATCCCGGTGATGCCGCCCGCGTGGGTAATGGTGGTGCGGATATAGTCGATCAGCTGCTCTTCGATGAGCTGCTTGCAGTCCCAGATGCTGTTAAACACTTCGCCTACCGCAATGGGCGTAACGGTGTGCTGGCGGATCAGGCGGAAGCAGGCCTGGTTTTCCGCAGGGGTGGGATCCTCCATCCAGAACATGCGGTATGCTTCAATGCTCTTGCCGAAGCGCGCCGCTTCGATGGGCGTCAGGCGGTGGTGCATGTCGTGCAGGAGGTGCTCATTGAAGCCGAATTTACTGCGCACCGCGTCGAACAGCTTCGGCGTGAAGTCGAGGTATTTTTCGGTGGACCAGAGCTGCTCTTCCGGCCAGTCGCCTTTGGTCGCAGGCTCGTAGGCCAACCCCTTCCCTTTGGCCATGCCGTAGGTGGTTTTCATGCCCGGCACGCCGCACTGCACGCGGATCGCCTTAAAGCCCATCTCTTTGTGACGGGCGTAATCTTCCAGTACGTCGTCAATGGTGTGGCCGGTGGTGTGACAGTAGACCATCACCCCTTCGCGTGAGGCGCCACCCAGCAGCTGGTAGAGCGGCATGTTGGCCGCTTTGGCTTTGATATCCCACAGCGCCATATCCACGGCAGAGATGGCCGACATGGTAACCGGACCGCGACGCCAGTAAGCACCTTTGTAGAAGAACTGCCAGATGTCTTCGATGCGGTGCGCATCGCGGCCAATGAGCTGGGGGCAAAGGTGATCCTTCAGGTATGAGGCCACGGAGAGCTCGCGTCCGTTTAGCGTAGCGTCACCGAGGCCGACAATCCCCTCATCGGTGGTGATTTTAAGGGTGACAAAGTTCCTCCCCGGGCAGGTAACAAACACGTCAGCCGCGACAATCTTCATAATTCCTTTCCTTACATCGTTCGTTGTGATGCCGGAAATTTACGCAACTACACTACTACCATACAAGTATAATGATCGTAAAATAAGCTAACGATCACAAAACCGGGGGCTCATGCGCGGCCCCATCCCGCCACAATAATCAGCATACCGCACAGGGCAATCAGCGCGCCGGCCCAGTCATAGACGCTGAGTTTGACGCCGTCCACCACGCGTAGCCACAGCAGCGCCGTGCAGACATAGACGCCGCCGTAAGCCGCATAAACGCGCCCGCTGGCCGCCGGATGCAGCGTTAACAGCCAGACAAACAGGGCCAGCGCAACGCTTGCCGGAATGAGCAGCAATACGGATCCACCCTTTTTGAGCCAGAGCCAGGGCAGGAAGCAACCGATGATTTCACACAGCGCAGTCGCAAAAAAAAGCAGCGTCGTTTTAAGCATATTTCACGTCAGGTGAGGATTTATTTAACCATCATACCTGATGATGCCCTTTACTTTTCCATACTTGCTCCGCGGGTATGCCGTCATTTCGCTTTAGTGTAGAATCTGTACGGGGTAACTTGATTATCTGCACCCATTTAAAAGGAAACGCTATGACCACATTAAGCAAACGCCTTTGTCTGACAGCCCTGCTGGCGCTGTCATCGTTCGCCTTTGCCGCCTCTGCGACAGCGGAAACCAGCAAGCTCATTATTGAGTCTGGTGACAGCGCGCAAAGCCGCCAGAACGCCGCCATGGACAAAGAACAATGGAATGACACCCGTAGCCTTCGCCAGAAGGTCAACAAACGTGCCGAAAAAGAGTGGGACAAAGAAGATGTCGCTTTTGACGCGCGCGATAAGTGTCAGCAAAGTGCAAACGTCAATGCCTACTGGGAGCCTAACACCCTGCGCTGCCTGGATCGCCGCACTGGCCGCACGGTAGCCCCATAATGTCGGCGCCCTGCGACGTTAAACTCCGTCCGCTGGAGCGTGAAGACCTGCGCTTTGTTCACCAGCTCGACAACAATGCCAGCGTAATGCGCTACTGGTTCGAAGAGCCTTATGAGGCCTTTGTCGAGCTGTCCGATCTCTACGATAAGCACATTCACGATCAGAGTGAACGTCGTTTTGTTGTGGAGTGTGAAGGTGAAAAAGCCGGGCTGGTGGAGCTGGTTGAGATCAACCACGTTCACCGTCGGGCGGAGTTCCAGATCATCATCTCCCCTGAGCATCAGGGAAAAGGCCTTGCGTCACGCGCGGCCAGACTGGCAATGGATTACGGATTCAACGTTCTGAATCTCTACAAGCTTTACCTGATTGTGGACAAAGAGAACGAAAAAGCGATCCATATCTATCGCAAGCTGGGCTTTATGGTGGAAGGCGAGCTGATTCACGAGTTCTTTATCAACGGTGAATACCGCAACACCATCCGCATGTGCATTTTCCAGCATCAGCACCTGGCCGGACATAAACCGTCAGGCGCCAGCCTGCTGAAACCTACCGCGCAGTAAGATTGATGACAAACCGTGTCATAAACCGTTGAGCTGTCTTTCTTGCCGGGTGGCGCTGTGCTTACCCGGCCTACAGGGTGCTTCATTGTAGGCCCGTGCAAGCGTAGCGCCGCCGGGCGAAACGCACAAAATGCACTTTACGCTCAGTAATATTCAATCGTGTTCTTGATGGTGTACTTGTGCTCAACGGCGGGTTTGACGCTGTCGTCCGTGATGGTCAGATCGCAGCTCACCGGGTTATTGTGGCGATCGTAGTCGCAGCTCTGCGTCACGTTGCCCAGCGGCTTGTCATTCAACATGCTGACTGCCGAGTAATCCATTCTTTTGCGCAGGTCTTTCGACGGCGTCGACTGGACGGACAGATGCTGATCCCCTGATACGGTGGTTTTGCCCAGCGGGTAACCATCCGCGTCGTAGCGATACTTCACTTCCATCTCTTTACCGTGCGCCGCCACCACAAATCCGTTGTCGTCGGTATCCCACGTTACCCCGGCTGACGGCAGTTCGGCCAGCTGGCATTTGCCCTGCAGCTTCACTTTACGCTGCTGGGTTTCCGCATCAAGATAGTAATTAGCATCCAGCACCAGCGCCACGCTGGTGTTGGCCTCCAGGTCGTGTAGCTCCAGCGTATCGAAACACCCTTCCGTCGAGACGGTGCCGGTGACCCGTTTAGACACTTCGCCCTTCTCGTTGAACAGCGTCTGGGTAAAGTCTTTGACCGGGCCGCGCAGCGGATCAAAATCAAATTCGTTTGAAAAACTCGCCATCTCGGGCGTAAACGACAGCGGCGCGGAGCTGTTGTCGCACCCCACCAGTGTTGCTGCCAGGAGCGTTATCGCTGCATATTTCTTCACATTCATTTCCGTAAAGGGAGATTATTCCCAATCATATTAGCAAATACAGATGTTTACACGAAGCCTGCTAAAATTAATCTCTACACAGAGAAAAGGAGCTACAAATGAAACGGTTACCCTGGATTACCGCCCTGCTGTTAATGAGTGCCTCAACGGCCGCGCTGGCGGCACCGGATTCCTGCGAGCGCGTGAAAAGCGACATTCAGCAGAAGATCGTCAACAACGGCGTGCCTGAGTCAGGTTTTACGCTGAACATTGTGCCGAACGACCAGGCCGATCAGGCGGGCACGCAGGTCGTAGGCCACTGCGCTAACGACACCTTTAAAATTCTGTACACCCGCACAGGCAGCGGTGCGGCAGCTGAACCTCAGTAATTGAGCGTCAATTCCCTTTGATTTGATAAGGATTAAGATCTACTACCCCCAAATAAGTAACACTCACCCCATCATTAGCCCGGATATCATTTCGGGAGAAATAATACGCAATAATAATGATGGGGTGAGCCATGTCCGATGCTGAACATTACGACGGCGGAATTAGCCGTCGAACTCTCGTGAAATCTACGGCGATAGGTTCTCTGGCGCTTGCCGCTGGTGGGATCTCGCTTCCCTTTGGCCTTAAAAGCGCTGCCGCTGCGGTAAAGCACGCCGTCCAGCCTCCTGAAGATACCGTGGTGTGGGGCGCCTGCTCGGTCAACTGCGGCAGCCGCTGTGCGCTGCGTCTGCACGTCCGCGACAACGAAGTGTACTGGGTCGAAACGGATAACACCGGCAAGGATGTGTATGGCGATCACCAGGTGCGCGCCTGCCTGCGCGGACGTTCTATTCGTCGCCGCATCAATCACCCTGACCGTCTGAACTACCCGATGAAGCGCGTGGGCAAACGCGGCGAAGGCAAGTTCGAGCGCATCACGTGGGATGAAGCGCTCGACACGATCGCCGCCAGCCTGAAAGACGTGGTGGCCAACTACGGCAACGAAGCGGTGTATATCAACTACTCTTCCGGGATTGTCGGCGGCAATATCACCCGCTCCTCCCCTTACGCTTCGCTGGTGGCGCGCCTGATGAACTGCTACGGCGGCTTCCTGAGCCACTACGGCACTTACAGCACGGCGCAAATTGCCTGCGCGATGCCCTACACCTACGGCAGCAACGACGGCAACAGCACCTCGGACATCGAAAACACCAAACTGGTGGTCATGTTCGGCAATAACCCGGCGGAAACGCGCATGAGCGGCGGCGGGATTACGTACTATCTGGAACAGGCTCGCGAGCGGTCCAACGCGCGCATGATTGTTATCGACCCGCGCTACACCGACACGGCAGCCGGACGCGAAGATGAATGGATCCCGATCCGTCCGGGAACCGATGCCGCGCTGGTGGCGGGTATTGCCTGGGTATTAATCGACGAAAACCTGGTCGACCAGCCATTCCTCGACAAATACTGCGTTGGCTACGACGAAAAAACGCTGCCGGAAGGCGCGCCTGCTAACGGTCACTACAAAGCGTATATTCTCGGCCAGGGCGATGACCACACGGCGAAAACGCCGGAGTGGGCCTCCCGCATCACCGGTATTCCCGCCGATCGCATCGTTAAGCTTGCCCGGGAAATCGGCTCCGCTAAACCGGCTTATATCTGTCAGGGCTGGGGACCTCAGCGACAGGCGAACGGCGAGCTGACCTCCCGCGCTATCGCGATGCTGCCGATCCTCACCGGAAACGTCGGGATCAACGGCGGGAACAGCGGCGCGCGTGAGTCCACCTACACCATCACCATCGAGCGTATGCCGCTGCCGGATAACCCGGTCAAAACGCAAATTTCCTGCTTCAGCTGGACGGACGCCATCGCCCGTGGGCCGGAGATGACCGCCCTGCGCGACGGCGTGCGCGGCAAGGATAAGCTGGACGTGCCGATTAAGTTCATCTGGAACTACGCGGGCAATACCCTCATCAACCAGCACTCCGATATCAATAAAACCCACGATATCCTGCAGGATGAAAGCAAGTGCGAAATGATTGTGGTCATTGATAACTTCATGACATCGTCAGCGAAGTATGCCGATATCGTGTTGCCGGACCTGATGACCGTGGAGCAGGAAGACATCATTCCAAACGATTATGCGGGCAACATGGGCTACCTGATATTCCTTCAGCCCGTGACCGCGCCGAAGTTTGAACGCAAGCCCATCTACTGGATCATGAGCGAAGTGGCCAAACGCCTCGGGCCGGATATCCACCAGAAATTCACCGAAGGACGGACGCAGGAACAGTGGCTGCAGTATCTGTATGCCAAAATGCTCGAAAAAGATCCCAAACTGCCGTCCTATGACGAGCTGAAAAAAATGGGCATTTACAAGCGCAAAGATCCGAACGGCCATTTTGTGGCCTATAAAAAATTCCGTGAAAACCCGGAAGCTAATCCGCTGAAAACGCCATCGGGTAAGATTGAAATTTACTCCAGCAAGCTGGCGGAGATTGCGGCCACCTGGGAGCTGGAAAAAGATGAGACCATCAGCCCGCTGCCCGTCTACGCGTCAACCTTCGACGGCTGGGACGCGCCCGAGCGCGCGCGGTTCCCGCTGCAGCTGTTTGGCTTCCACTTTAAGGCCCGTACCCACTCGAGCTACGGTAATGTAGACGTGCTGAAAGCCGCCTGCCGCCAGGAGGTCTGGCTTAATCCTGTCGATGCCGAAAAACGCGGCATTAAAAACGGCGATACGGTGCGCGTCTTTAACGACCGCGGCGAGGTACGAATTGAAGCGAAAGTGACGCCGCGCATCATGCCCGGCGTCAGCGCCATGGGCCAGGGGGCCTGGCACGACGCCAATATGAGTGGCGATCGTGTCGACCACGGCTCATGCATCAACACCCTGACCACGCACCGCCCGTCACCGCTGGCCAAAGGCAACCCGCTGCACACCAATCTGGTACAGATCGAGAAGGTGTAACGGGTGAATGGCGTGACCGTGGTTTATTCTATGGTTTGTATTATCGGTTAACTCAGTCGCGCGGACACCCTCCGCGCGAGCAAGGAAGATGTAATGAAAGATGTCTCACATCGTGAATCGTTCGCGTTCAGCGCCCGGGTGCTGGGTGCGCTGTTTTATTTCGCACCAGACAGCGAGCAGGCCGCGCCGCTGGTGCAGGCCCTCACCGCAGGCGAATGGGTTCAGGACTGGCCCCTGCCGCCAGGAACGCTGCAGCCAGTCGCTGACACCTTTGCCGCGTCTGCCGATGAGCCGCTGAGGGACGCCTGGCAACGACTGTTTATTGGCCCTTACGCCCTGCCCGCGCCACCGTGGGGCTCCGTCTGGCTGGACCGCGAATCCGTGCTGTTCGGCGATTCGACCCTCGCGCTGCGCCAGTGGATGCGGGAGAACGCTATCGCATTTGAAATGCAGCAGAATGAACCGGAAGACCACTTCGGGACTTTGCTACTGCTGGCGGCATGGCTGGCCGAGAACGGCCGCGATGAGGAGTGTGCTCAACTTCTGGCGTGGCACCTGCTGCCGTGGAGCACCCGCTTCCTGTCCGTGTTTGTCGACAACGCCGGACATCCGTTTTATACCGCGCTCGGTAAGCTTGCGCAGCTGACACTCGCGGACTGGCGATCCGGGCTCCTTATTCCGGTTGCGGAAAAGACGCTGTATCGCTAAGGGGTGTGGCTTGCTCGCGGGTAGCGGGCAAGCAGCACTCAGAAGATGGCGTTTAAAAATTCATATCGAAACATGAGTCATGTTAAGATTGATGATATATAATGGCCTTTCCTAAAAAAATGATGCTATCTGTTGATACATACAAAATAAAAAATGACTGGAAAACACCCTTCCGAAAATAAGTTTAAAAGGCTACTTATAACAGCCATAACATTTACCATTTTAGGTGCATGGATCTGGTATATGTCATGGACAACAAGCATCTCCAATTATACCATTTTGCAAAAATCGATTCCTGAATGGACAACGTATATTTCTGTTGGAGTAGCGATTGGCGCGCTTTTGGTTATACGTGCTTTTTTTGTGCACGCCTTTAACCAAACTTTAAAATACTTTGCCAATACTTTCTTATGCGGTTTTTGCCTTGGGTTTGTATTGAGCTTAAATGGTTATGATATTTATGTCTATCTCTTCCCGGACAAAATAATTGGCTATGAATCTGAATATGAGGTTGTCTTTCCGGGGCCTTCGAGAGGTAAGCATGGCCATTGTGAAGCGGGTCTCTGGTTAAAAGATCAGAACACCAACAGATGGATTCAGCTTTGTACAAACAAAGAATATCTGCACAGCCACCGTAAGCAGGGAATGACTGGGGTGTGGGTAACGGCCCGTGTGAATAATATTGGAAGTTACATTGTGAATTATGAGTTTATTTATTTGTAGGCACGACCCTATCTATTTTTGTTCTGGCGAAAATGAATGGTACTCAAGGTCCGCTCCTTGCTTATAGCCGTCAGCCTGATCCGTCGCACCAGAGATTGCGCATTCACAGCGGAGAAACCGGCTACGGGCAGGGTCATCTCAAAATCGAATCAGGGTAAATTTCGTTCATACCCCCACATTTAGTGGTGGATACGTGACGACTGTTCCTCTATTCTGCTTTTTCAGCGAGCAAGCCGGAGTCATTTTTAGTGGATAATCCCATACTTCAGAAAACCATCATTATCTTTATTCTCATCCTGTGGGTAATTGTGAGTGTTCCCTGCCTGCCAGTAGCATGCGTTACGAGCCTTTCACCACTATTTGGTTATGTATCACCGACTGATTCCCCCTCACTCGCACTCTCTTTGCTTTGAATGAACCGAAGTGCCAGGTAGAGGTCTGGCGCCAGAATCATGTCATCATCATTCATTGTTGGCCGAATGTCTTTAAACCAGCGTGTTAACTCCGTTTTCCTACCCGCAAGAATTAATTTAATCTGTCGACCTTTCAGATCGCGCTTTAACTCATTAATGGTTGCCAGGACGCTGATGTCTGAATAGGTGAAGCAGGCAACGGCATCAATGACCACCCATTTAGGCTGTATGGCTGCCCCTTCAACCAGGTTCAATACCCGACGTTTAAAATAAGCCACATTAAAATAGGTCAACGGTGAGTTAAATCGATACATCAGCACGCCCGGGACCATTTTAATATCGGTTGTATTCCCTAACGAGTGAATCATTCCCTCTTCGTCAGTGCCCAGCAGGTGCTCAGAGGGGCGAAATACCGTACGAAGGAACTGCAACAGGCCAAGCAACACCGCAAGGCCGATCCCCTGGATAACGCCGATAATTAACACACAGCCAAACGTGAAGAAGGCCAGGCGAAAGGCCTGTTTATTTCTGCGCCTCAGGTTCCATAGCCCACGTAAATCAATCAATGACCACGATGCATACATTAGAACAATCCCTAACGCAGATACCGGAATGAATTGTAATGGCTGAGTGAAAAATACTACGACGATACCGATGATTAAGGCGGCGACCACGGAAACCAGCTGACTTTTCCCACCAACCGAATCATTCACCGCAGTCCGGGAATCGGCTCCACTGATAGCAAACCCCTGAGATAACCCCGACATAATGTTCGCAATACCCAAAGCCCGGAACTCTGCATCCGCATTAATTTCGTATCCATTTTTTGCGGCGAAACTGCGGGCGGTCAGCATCAGACTGACAAAACTGACCAACGCCAGGTTCAGCGCCGGGATCACCAAATCACGCATCGGCCCCGGCTGGAACGCCCCCCAGTGAACGACCGGTAAACCAGGCTGGAAGCCTTCTCCCCCAATCGTGGCAATCCCATACTGTTGTGCAGAGGTCACCCATACCAGTGCCGTTGTTATTACAATGGCGATTAAAGGTGCTGGCCACTGGCTGCGATACGTTTTGATCACCATTAAAATAATTAACGTAAAAAGGGATATTCCTACGGTTAATAAATGGCTATCTGAAAGTCGACCTGGCAAGGCGATTATTTTTTCAATAACCTGCGCTTCATCAAGCTTAATCCCCAACACCTTGCCTAATTGCCCGACGATAATCGTCACGGCTACGCCATTAAGTAAACCGGTAAGAATGGGATGAGAAAGCAGATCGGCGAGCGCGCCCAGCCGAAATTTACTGGCAAGCAAACACCACCCGCCCATCATCAATGTCATGATGATCGTCAGCTCCCAGTGCAGTTCGGGGTTTCCTGCAGAAAGCGGAAATACGACGGCCGCAATCACCGCGCAGGTTGTGGCGTCAGGGCCCACAATAAGCTGGCGTGAAGAGCCAAACAGTGCGTACGCTATCATTGGTAAAACGCAGGAATAGAGCCCTACAATTGCCCCCACTCCCGCCAGCTCAGCGTATGCAATCGCAACAGGGAGCGCTACGGCCGCAACGGATAACCCGGCTTTAACATCATGTTTTAGCCAGCTTTTATCGTAGGCTAACAAATTTTGTAAACCGGGCATGTAGTTTAACAACAGTTTTCCGAACACATTATTCTCCGGACAGAGATATTACTCGCGTCATGTTGGCACATTTCTTAGTGAGGTTCTGGTTTTCAAATGCTCCGGACGGAGGCCGACACTGTTGCGAATCTAATAAAACGTTAACTCTTTTATTATTCTGACTGATGTTAAACGTAGCTCAGATACTGCGGCTTAGCCGGGGTTGGCCGTGCCGGATGCCATGATGAAAGCAAGTGATGGAATAAATACAATGGTCAATATCAATAAGTCTCGTTAATCGCTAATGTTGAATCATTTTGGCATAGATAGCAGGTTGTTACACACCATGAGATTGAGACAGTCCATCACTCTTCCCGTCACCCAGCAGTACCGCCCCGCCATCTTAACCGGAGCGGCTTATATACGTCGTTATCACATGCTCAAAAACTGTATGTCACCTTCAAACTCCCCGTCGGCGACGTTTTACGATGCACAATCGGGCTATCGCCCGCATCCCCCGTCAGCTGCGTCACGCCCGCAGAGGCAAGCACGCTCCAGCGCGAGGTGAGCTTGTGGGTCCAGTCAAGGTTCATCGACCAGGCATAAATCCCGGCCCCGGCGTCATGTCGGGCAAAGCCCGATGCGGCCGACTGGGCGGCGCTGACCCCATAGTACGTCTGCATATACTTGTCGGATCCCCAACTGCCGGTCAGCGCCATCGCCACCTCATTTTTGGGTGAGGTGTAGATCGGGCTGGAAATGCCGAAATGTACCGCTTCACCGTTGTCCCTTTCTGAAACCGGTACCTCAGCCTGCAGCTGCAGATTCAGCCAGTCGGTCACCTTGTACCCCAGCCCGGGTACCACGATAGCCGAGCCTTTAATCTCACCCATTCCCCGCAGCTCGTCGCTGCCGGAGCTGATGGAATCGCTGCTCACGTCTTTATCTTTACGGCCAACTCGATAGCTCAGCGCTGCGCTGTAATCCAGGTTGCCAACATTGTTACCATAGCCGATCCCTCGCGTGGTGCCGATAAAGAAGCCATTTGCCATGGAATAATCCACTACCTGAGCCGCTGAGACGCGGGTTTTCTCTGAACCCGAGTAGCGCGGCCCAACATCCACGCCGCCCCCCAGGGTTAAGACGTTGCCCTGGCGCTGTTCTTCCGCCAGTACAGGCGTAGCCAGTAACGCCAGAACGACGCCCGGCACGAGGGTTTTCAGGCAGCGGCCCGAAAGTAAATGAGGGAACGTATGACGCAGTTCGATGTTTCTCATTAAGGAAGTCCTTATGGATGCAAATGATGACGATGCAGGCGGTTAAACGCCGGAACGCCCATTTTGAAGCGTGACCCTAAGGTTCTTATGAGCCGAAAATGAAGAAAGACTGAAGCGCGCGCGGGCGCTGTCATCCGGACACATTTCCTGCTACCGTTTTTTTCTTAAGAAATTCTTCATTCACGGTTGATACCGTTACCAATGTGAAAATTCTACTTATCGAAGACGACCTGGATCTCGGCAATGGCGTACGTATCGCCCTCTCAGATCAAGGGTTTGACGTCATATGGGTTCGCCGTAAAGAGGATGCGCTGCATCAGCTTGACGTCTGCGTGCCGGAACTTATTTTGCTCGACCTGGGGCTACCCGACGGCGATGGCATGAGCCTGATGACGCGTTTGCGCCAGCAGCTCAAGGGGATCCCCGTCATCATCCTGACGGCGCGAGGGACATTGCAGGATCGCCTGTACGGGCTGGATGCCGGCGCGGACGACTATCTCGTCAAACCCTTTATTCTCGCCGAGCTGCTGGCGCGAGTGCGAGCCCTTGCACGGCGCAGCTACGGTTTTGAAAATGAGGCGATAGAAATTCGCGGGCTATCCCTTCATGTCCCAACGCGCCGCGTGACGGTGAGTGCGCGCCATATCGATTTAACGGCCAGTGAATACGCGCTGCTGGAAACGTTGATGCTGCGCGCGGACCGCGTGCTGACCCGGAGGTTTCTGGAAGAAAGGATATTCGGCAACAAAGAGAACCTCAGCAACGCGCTCGACGTGCATATGGGAAATTTGCGGCGGAAAATCGGCGACGGCTATGTGCGAACGGTCCGGGGCGTCGGGTACGTCATTGATACCGTCTCCATTCAAAAGGTGAGCGGTTAATGCAAAACGTCTGGTATCACCTGAGGCGCCCGACGCTGGTGCGCCGAATTATCATCGCCCAGATGCTTCTGCTGACCCTGCTGTGGTGTCTTTTTCTAACCTTCATTCTGTGGGAGGACCTGCGCAGCCCTCCCATCCTGACGGGCAGTAAAACGTACGAAACCGTTTTTACCCTGGTTGAGCGTATGGACGGACGTCCGCAGGATCGTACCGCCGTGCTGGAAGCCTTTAGCCAGGCCCTGCGGGAAGGTTACGGCGGAGGGGAAGATCCCGTGCTGTCGATTAACCTCATCGTTCGCAAGAATAATGCCGTTATTTTTGCCTCCGACGGTGCACCTGCGGGGATAACAAACACCCGATTCGGCGAGCTGGAGCACGTTCAGAGTGGAGATCGTACCTGGACCAGCCGCACCCTTAAATCCCCTCACTCTGACGTGGAGGTCACCCTCTTCACGCCAGCCAGCGGCTGGAACTTCTTTATCTATCTGAACTCTCGCGGGTACTACATCCTGCCGCTGCTGGTCTGCTTCCCGTTTCTGCTGTTTCCCGCGTGGCTCTCAATCCGCATTGCGATGCGTCCATGGAATAAGGTGGTCAATGAAATTACGTTACGCACGCCGGACGACCTCTCCCCTTTAAGAGCCGTACCGAAGCACCGGGAGCTTCGCCAGATGGTGGACGCGATCAATGACTTCCTTGCCCGGGTGCGTGAAAGCGCGGAAAGGGAGCGGATTTTCATCGCGGATGCCGCGCACGAGCTGCGTACGCCCCTCGCGGCGATGCGCATCAACGTGGAGGCGCTGCAGTCCTGGGTCATCAGCGAGAGCCAGAAGGAGCTGCTTGCGGGCGTGATTCGCAGCAACAGCCGCGCCGCGCGCCTCGTCAATCAGCTGCTGCTGATGATGCACAGTGAATCGCGCATTGATACGGCGATGGAACCCGTGCCGCTGACAACGCTTATTCAGGAACGAATGGCCGAGCTGGAACCGCTAGCGTCTGCGCGCAAAATTGAGCTGGAATTCTTTGCCGAGGATGACGTCTGGATCCACGGCGTAAGGGAACGCCTGGTGTCGCTGATTGATAATCTCATTGAGAACGCCGTGAAGTACAGCCCCGAGGGCGGGCGGATTCAGGTCGACGTGAGCGCCTGCGATCGCGTCGTTCAGCTGCGCGTCTCCGATGCGGGCCCCGGTATTCCGGTCGAGCTGCAGGAGCGCGTGTTCGACCGCTTTTTCCGCGATCCCAATCAGGTGCAAAGCGGCAGCGGGCTGGGGCTTGCCATCGTCAAAGCGGTGGCGCAGCAGCACAACAGCAGCGTAAATCTGAGTACTTCTGCAGAAGGTGGCCTCCTGGTCACAGTTGACTTCCCGAACCGCACGTTTAGCTAAAGCAGAACAGGGGGTTTGATCGCAAATGCCGCAGATTGCTTCAAAATAATTACCGTATTTGTTATATTGTTGTTTATTGCTTATTCACCTCTGCGGTGCCAAAAAGAACAAGATTCACCGCAACCCAGGACAGAGAAATGTTAGATTACCGCTTCCCGACAGCTTTGCAGATGGTTCTCAGCGTAGCGATGGCGGAGCAATTGGGTGAACGTTCAACGAGTGCGATTCTGGCCTACGGTCTGGAAGCAAACCCGAGCTTCATCCGCAAATTGATGGTTCCGCTGACGCGAGACGGCATTATCGTCTCAACGCTTGGCCGTAACGGCTCCATTCATCTTGGTCGCCCGCCGGAAGAGATCACCCTGCGCGACATCTACCTTTCGGTCATCGAAGATAAAAAACTGTGGGCGTCGCGCCCTGACGTACCGGCCCGCTGCGTGGTCAGCGCTAACGCCTGCTGGTACTTTAAATCGATTTCCGAAGAGGCCGAGCAGGCGTCGTTAGCGGTGCTGGAGCGCCATACCGTGGCTAGCGCCCTGGAAGCGGTTAAAAACGCCGACAGCAGCGGATGGGATCCGCTCCCCGACCTTATTGCCCAGTATCAAAAAACGTCATAACGTTTTCCTGATGCGAAAAAAAACCGCCTTCACTGTGAAGGCGGTTTTTTATTATCAGCAACGTCCCTACGCGGGCAGCACGTCCCTTTCCTCTTTTTTGCCGCGCGTGACGAACTTACGCAGCGTCACGTAGAACACCGGCGTCAGGAACAGACCAAACAGCGTCACCCCCAACATACCGGAGAACACCGTGATCCCGGTGACGCCGCGTACTTCCGCACCCGCGCCGTGGCCGAGGATCAGCGGAATGGTCCCGGCAATAAAGGCGATGGAGGTCATCACAATCGGGCGTAAACGCAGGCGGCACGCCTCCAGCGCGGCTTCCATAATGCCTTTCCCCTGAATTTCCAGCTCGCGGGCAAACTCCACGATAAGAATGGCGTTTTTACAGGCCAGCCCCATCAGCACCACCAGCCCCACCTGCACGAAGACGTTGTTATCGCCTCCGGTCAGCCAGACGCCAAACAGCGCAGAGAGCATGGTCATCGGCACGATGAGGATCACCGCCAGCGGCAGCGTCCAGCTTTCATACAGCGCCGCCAGGACCAGGAACGCCAGCAGTACCGCGACCGGGAAGACGATCAGCGCCGTGTTGCCCTGGGTGGCCTGCTGGAAGCTCAGATCCGTCCATTCAATGTTCATCCCGTTCGGTAGGATCTGCTTAGACATCGCGTCCAGCTGCGTCATCGCCTGTGCAGATGAGAGCACGCGCGGGTCGGCATCGCCAATCAGGTCCGCCGCCGGGTAGCCGTTGTAACGGATCACCGGATCCGGCCCGTAGGTGGTCGTGATGTTCACCATACTGCCAATCGGCACCATTTCGCCCTGGCTGTTGCGGGTACGCAGATTCGCAATATCTTCCACGCTGTCGCGGAACTGCCCGTCAGCCTGCGCCATCACGCGCCAGGTACGCCCGAACTGGTTGAAATCATTGACGTACGACGAGCCCAGATAGGTTTGCAGCGTCCCGAAAAGATCGGTCAGCGACACGCCCTGCGCTTTCGCCTTGTCGCGGTCAACCTGGACGTCCAGCTGCGGAACGTTAGCCTGGTAGGTTGAGATCGGGAAATGCATCCCCGGCGTCTGCATAATCGCACCGGACATGGTGTTCACCGCGTTTTGCAGCGCGCCATAGCCCAGACCACCGCGATCCTGAATGTACAGGGAATAGCCCGACCCCTGACCCAGCCCTAAAATCGGCGGCGGCAGAATGGAGAAGCCAAAGCCCTGCTGGATTTGCGCGATTTTCGCGTTAATCTCCGCATTAATTTCCGCCGCGGAATGTTTACGCTGGTCGAACGGCTTCAGGCCAAAGAAGACCGTCCCGGTATTCGGCGTATTGGTGAACTGCAGCGCATTCAGTCCCGGAAACGCGACCGCATAGTCCACGCCTTCGGTATTCATCCCGATTTCGCTCATTTTGCGGATCACCGCATCGGTGCGGGCCAGCGAGGAGCCTTCCGGCATTTTCACGCCGCCAATCAGGTACAGCTTGTCCTGCGTGGGAATAAACCCGCCGGGCACCGCTTTAAACATGACGCCTGCGGCACAGAGCAGCAGCAGGTAAACCACGAATACCGTACCGCGCCGTCCCAGCGTTTTGCCCACCAGCCCCTGATAGCCGTTTGAACTGCGGAGGAAAAAGCGGTTAAACGGACGGAAAATCCAGCCGAACAGACGGTCGATAAGCCGGGTCGGGAAATCTTTCTGCGCGCCGTGGGGCTTTAACAGCAGTGCCGCCAGCGCCGGAGAGAGCGTCAGCGAGTTAATCGCTGAAATCACCGTCGATATCGCGATCGTCACCGCAAACTGCTTGTAGAACTGGCCGGTAACGCCCGACAGAAACGCCATCGGCACAAACACCGCGCACAGTACCAGCGCAATCGCGATAATCGGCCCGGACACTTCACGCATCGCCTGGTGCGCGGCCGCAAGCGGCGCAAGCCCCTCTTCGATATTTCGCTCGACGTTTTCCACCACCACGATGGCGTCGTCCACCACGATACCGATGGCGAGCACCAAGCCGAACAGGCTGAGGGTATTCAGCGAGAAGCCCAGCAGGTAGAGAATGCTGAAAGTACCCACCACCGACACCGGCACCGCGATCAGCGGAATGATCGACGCGCGCCAGGTTTGCAGGAACAGAATCACCACCAGCACGACCAGCACCACGGCTTCCAGCAGCGTTTGCACCACCGCTCGGATCGAATCACGTACAAAGACCGTCGGATCGTAAGGTGCCGCCCACTTCATGTCTGCCGGGAAGCGCGTAGACAGTTCGTCCATTTTCGCGCGCACCGCGTTAGACAGGTCGATGGCGTTCGCCCCCGGCGACTGGAAGATACCAATCCCGACCGCGTCTTTATTGTTCAGCTGGGAACGCAGCGCATAGCTCCCGGAGCCCATTTCAATCCGCGCCACGTCGCGCAGGCGGACGACCGTACCATCCTGCGTTGTTTTCAGGACAATATTGCCAAACTCTTCTTCGGTATGCAGGCGGCCCTGGGCGTTAATGGAGATCAGGAAGTCGCTCTCTTTCGGCAGCGGCTCGGCGCCAAGCTGACCGGCGGAGACCTGTACGTTTTGCTCCTGCATCGCCGTGACCACGTCCGAGGCGGTCAGCCCGCGCGCCGCCACTTTATTAGGGTCCAGCCAGACGCGCATCGCGTATTCGCCGGAGCCGAAAATCTGGATCTGCCCGACGCCTGGCAGGCGCGCCAGCTCGTCCTTCACCTTCAGCGTGGCGTAGTTGCGCATATACAGAGAATCGTACTTACCGTTTGGCGAAAACAGATGCACCACCAGCGTCAGCGTGGGCGACTGCTTCTGGGTGGTAATGCCCAGACGCCGCACGTCCTCCGGCAGACGCGCTTCGGCCTGCGCGACGCGGTTCTGCACCTGAACCTGCGCCTGATCCGGGTCAGTCCCCGGACGGAAGGTCACGGTGGTCACCAGCACGCCGTCCGAGCCCGCGACGGATTTCATGTACATCATGTTCTCAACGCCGTTGATCGCCTCTTCCAGCGGCGTCGCCACGGTCTCGGCAATCACTTTCGGGTTGGCGCCCGGGTACTCCGCGCGCACCTGCACGCTTGGCGGCACGACGTCAGGGTATTCGCTCACCGGCAGCAGCGGGATGGCGATTAACCCTGTGATAAAAATCAGAATCGACAGGACGGCAGCAAAGATCGGCCTGTCGATGAAAAAGCGGGAAAAGTCCATGGGTTGGATTCTCAGGTCAAGGGATCAGTTGAGGGCGCTGGTGGCGGTCATGGCAACGGTTTTGGCGTTAACCGGCATACCCGGCATAAACACTTTCTGTAAACCCTCGACGATGACTTTGTCACCTGGGTTCAGCCCCTGCCGCACGATGCGTAAACCGTCTGCCAGACGACCCGGCGTAATGTCGCGACGCTGCGCTTTCCCCTCTTTATCGACGATATAGACGTATTTACGATCCTGATCGGTCAGCACCGCTTTGTCGTCGATAAGCGTAGCTTTGAACTCCGCGCTGCCCGGCAGGCGTACTCGGGCAAACAGTCCCGGCGTGAACTGACGCTGTGAGTTATCCAGCAGCGCGCGCATGCGGATGGTCCCGGTGCTCGGCGTGAGCTGGTTATCCAGGAAATCCACTTTACCCTGATGGGGATAGCCCTCCTCGCCCGTCAGGCCAATCTCAACCGGCAGCGCCGTGTGATTGCTGGACGCCCCCTGCCCGCTGCGGGCCAGGTTTTGATAGTGAAGATAGGTTGACTCGTCCACGTCAAAGTAGACGTACACCGTTTTCTGCGAGACCAGCGTGGTGAGGACGCTGGCGGTATCGCCCGCAGTCACCAGGTTCCCGCTGGTGATCAGCGCCCGGCTGGCGCGGCCATCGATAGGCGCGGTCACTTTGGTGAAGTCCAGGTTGAGCTGGGCTGCGTCAACCGCCGCCTGCGCGGCGCGAATATCGGCCTGCGCCTGAACGGCAGCCGAGCGACGCTGCTCCCACTCTTCCCGTGAGACCAAATGGGTATTGATCAGCTTATCGGTACGGTTAGCCTCACTTTGCGCCAGGCTGGCCTGCGTTTTGGCCCGCGCCAGGTTCGCCTGCGCCTGCTCCAGCGCGGCGCGATAGGTACGGTCATCAATGGTGAACAGCACCTCGCCCTTCTTCACTTCCTGGCCGTCGGTGTAATTCACCTTATCAATGTAGCCGGACACGCGCGGGCGCAGCTGAACGCTCTCCACCGCTTCAATCCGGCCGTTAAAGCTATCCCACTGGCTAATCGATTTCACCACCACGTCAGCGGCACTCACGGCAGGCGCAGGTGGCGCGGCATTTTGCGCGACGCTGTTATCGCATCCGACGAGCAGCACGGAGAGCAACATGGCCCCCAGCGCGCTCAGAGGAGAGTTACCCCAGGTTTTTTGCAGGCTCATTATTTTTATTCCGATAATTGTCGCCACCGGGCAAGACGCAGCAGGAGGCACCGCGCCACTTCCTTTGTCCGGGAGCTGTCTTAAGGCCATTTGTGTCGTTCATCGCCACAAAACTGTAACAGTTGCGAATACACTATTCGCGGCGATTGTAGGAAGGCGCTTAACTAAGTGCAAGAATAATTGTTGCACTTTATGTGCTATTTGAGCGGATGTGAAAAGACCCGTTTCGGTCAGGGATTTAAATGCAACAATAAAACTTGCAATTACTGCAAAAACGCGCCACCTTTAAATGCAACAGACAAAGATACTTTTTCATCCGCTGCGTGGGGGTAACCAGATGAACACTGGCGCATTTATGCATGATTTACTCGACTGGATCGACAACAACCTGGACAGCCGCCTGGACATTGAGACCGTCGCCAGGCGTTCCGGCTACTCGAAATGGCACCTCCAGCGCCTGTTCAAAGAGCATACGGGCTATCCCCTCGCCGGGTATATTCGCGCGCAAAAACTGCAAAAATCGGTTGAGCGGTTATCCCACAGCGACGAACCGATTCTGAACGTGGCGATCGCGCTGGGCTTTGACTCCCAGCAGTCCTTCAACCGCAGCTTTAAGCGCCAGTATGGTCAGGCGCCTGGGGCATGGCGACGCAGTATGGGTGGCCCCGAAACGCAGCAGCTTCACCAGTAATGCATATTTTGCTGCAACGTCGATCTGTTGCTGCTATACTGTATATAAATACAGTATAGCGAGGTGCACGATGGCTGTTGAAACAAAATTTGTTGTCGTAAGAAAAGGTGAAGAGAAAATGACATTTGCCAGTAAGAAAGAGGCTGACGCTCACGACAAGCTGCTCGATATGGCCGACGCGTTCACCGACTGGCTGTTACAAAGCGGAATGCAGATGGATGAAACGCAGGCTGAAAATCTTGGCCTGTATCTCGCCGAGCAGAAAGAGACCGTGCAGCATATTCTGCGTACCAGCAAGCTTCCCGATCTCACTGCTGCTGCTGATAAAACAAAATCCGATGCGGCTGACACGAAAAAAATCAGGGCTGTGAAAGCGGCCTGATTGTCAGAAAATCATCACCGTTCTGGAAGCCGTAAGCAGATAACTGCTTACGGCTTTTTGGCTGTCTGTAGTACTCTCCTGCTGATTGATGTTAACGATACCATCGTTTCAAAGCAGGAGATGATGCACTGACAAAAAAAATAGGACGTTAATCAACCTTTCGGGAAGGTGACGTGGGTTCAGTCCTTTTAATATAATTTAGAAATATTCATTTTTGTGATTAGAAATCCATACGAGGCTTGAGTCACGATAGTCGTCGTTAGTGGATGCTATCAGCGAGCATTTATCTGCATTACCATCAGCGGTGTAAGCACAGCTTTGCTTCACCATGAAAGTGATGTCCTCTCTTTTCGACACTAATTCTGAGTCAAGGAATTGCGCACTCCCGGATGGGTAAACGATGCGTTCATCTTTTGGATCTTTGTAGTTTATTATGCGAACGGGGAATTGGCTGTTGTGATATTCATATCGCTCTACAACTTCGCCCGTATCTTTGTCCATTATTTTTTCCAGCAAGCCACGTATATTATAACTGAGTAAGTAATTACCTTTTTCATTCTCAAGCTCAGTAATTTCGCAGCGCTCATTTATTTTTCCGGTAATACGCTGGCCTTTAAGTGACGTCAGTAAGCCATCTTTATTGACCAAATGAAACTCTCGATCATTTGCCTTGTCAACCATGTTGATACTCGTAAAGCATCCGCTGCGATCATATCTAACTTCTGTCATAACTTGAAGTTTACCTGTAACATCCCGCATCCACTGGAGGCTATGTTTTACGTTCCCGGTTGTTGCATCATGATCGAATAAAAGAGCAGCATTTAAGACCGCCGGTTTGAATTGAGTAAATGCCGCGACATCAAATGATAACGTCAATAATAATAGATTTAAAAAAACACCTGCTTTCATAAGTCATCCCTTTATTAATAAAATAGCATTCAACGATGATGTGAATTCGCGCTCTCATATTTTACGAATAATCGAAGCGTTTCCATGACACACGTTAAGTGTCTGCTTTTTGTTCTAATCAATCGATACAAGGGTCCCTCATTTTTTGTGTGCACTCGCTTTCCGACGGATCTCAATCATCCTGATATACATATCACGCAACTCCTTATTCTGCTTGATTACCATTTCTTTGGGCAAGGATTCTCTCTCACGATTCCATTCATCAACGACACCCTGGCATGTCAGATAAGCGTCATTAACAATATTTTCAGCTGGAATCATCGTGTTGATATAGGGAATGGTATGTTTGTTCAGGCATACAGAGACCGGTGGGCCATAATCATGTTCTTCGGCATGTAGAGTAATAGCAATAAGGAGGATAAACAATGTTAGAAATCTCAACTTCTTTTTCCCCTGATAAATACTGTTTCGTCAAATGACTGTCTTCCGGGGAGTTATCGACTTTGTGCAAAAAATCTTTAGTTACCCAAGGAAGTTATTATCCTGCTGTAGTGACTGCTGACACAAAACCTGACAGATGAAGGTTTTAATGACTCGATATCAGTTTAGAAATCGCCCCGTTGAGCTCACCACCCATAGCAGGCGTAACCTTAAAACTATCCGCTTCTATGCTAAACCTTCCAACCACAAAACCTGGTAGCTATACAAACACGCCAGACTGTTAAGTTAATACGCTTTCCCCCTCTATGAGAAAATACGCATGACCCCACACCCGCTACGCCAGATAATCGAATCCTGCGATCGCGCCATCACCACCAAAAACTATGACGCGCTGATGAAACACTACGCCGAAGATGCAGCTCTGGTGGTCAAGCCCGGAATGGTTGTTAAAGGCAAAGACAACATCCGCAGCGCGTTTGTTGCCATCTCGGATTATTTCCAGGACCAATTGATTGTGGAACAAGGAGAGATGCTGGTGATCGAAGGCGGTGACAATGCCCTCGTTATCATGGAAACCGTTCTGCGTTTTCCTGATGGTCAGGGTGGAATAACGGAAATGTCGCGCCGCGCGACCTATGTTTTTCGGCTGGAAAGCGACGGTCGCTGGCTTTGTACTATCGACAACTCCTACGGCACGTCGCTTCTGGATACCGGGAACCGATCGCGTTAATCACACTTTCAAAGGGGCGCTGCCGCCCCTCCACGCCAGCCCCTTAATGCGCAGTAATGCGCGGCTCCTTCACAAACTCAGCCAGCAGCCACACCATATCGTGCAGCAGGCCTGTCAGCTCCTTCACTACGTGAGCGGGCAGCGTTCTCCCCATAACGGCTTGCGTCAGCGCCAGAACATAGTCCACCTGCGTTAAGGTGTCCTGCCAGCAGTCGGGCACGCAGGAGTTGGTTTTCTCACCCATGATCAACTGTTCAATCAGGTATGGCGGAAGATCGGCATCGCAGAGTGCGCGCAGCCTGCGCAGAGCCTCAAGGAGACGCTCGCACAGCGCAGTACGGCTCGCGACATCATCGGTTTCGACCAGCACGCTCACCAGCGCGGCGCAGTTGTCGGCGACGTCAAAGAGATCGGCATCGGCCGGAAGCGGTCGGGAGATAAGTTGCAGAATGACGTTTTCGTCAGATGGAAGATAAGTCAGGGTTGGGATAGTAGCCATCGTAAGGCATCCTCAGTGTATAAATTGGGTGAACCACCCGATGAGTTCCTACGCTCGAGGGGGTAGCGCTGACAGAGGTAGGAATACCGCCCACAGAGAAAACGGCCAGCCTTGCGGCTGCTCCGTCAGCGCCACCGCAATTTTAACGAGATCGGCGCTGTCGCGACATATAAATATCGCTCTGTAGATGCGGGTTCCTACGCCCGATTGCGGATGTGCCGCAACGCAGGCACTTTACGACCGCGCCCCGTAGAGGAAAAGACATAACGCTGAATTTCATAAGGTTACTTTGCGGTTTGCGAGGCGCCTTCCAGAATGACAACGCTGCCCTAAATTTTAAGGGTATCAATCACCGCTCTCGCTGGGCTTTGACTCCCGGCAGTCCTTCAACCGCAGCTTCAAGCGTCAGTATGGTCAGGCGCCTGGGGCATGGCGGCGGAGTATTGGCTGTCGTGAAACGTTAACCGAACGTTTTTAGGATCAACGAACTTACCGTCGACGGTAACATAGGCGCTATTCACCACTTCTCCACTTTCTTTGTCTGTTAAGGCAATATGTGGTGCGTCGTGCAGTATGTTTTTATGACCCCACTCCATCAAAGAGAAAAGAATCGGCGCAAGGCTGCGGCTTTTGGCGGTAAGAACATACTCATACCGTTCACGCGCCCCTTCTTCCTGATAAGGGATTTTGCAAAGCAGGCCGAGTTCAGTCATTTTTTTTAACCGGTTCGCCAGCGTCTGCCGGGTGATTTTTGTATGATCCCGTATCGTTTCAAAGCGTGTTACCCCATAAAACGCCTCTCTCAGAATCAACAAAACCCATTGATCGCCAAGAAGCCCAGCGGCCGCCGCTAACCCACAAAGCTCAGGTAATAAGTACGGTAATGATTTATTTTTTGACATCTCTTCGTTTGCCTCGTAACCTGAGTATGATTTAAGGACTTAGTTATTTAAGGAGAATACAATGCCCTTCGTAAATGTGCAAACCATTAAAGGAATGATGAATTCGGAGCAAAAAAAAGAACTGCTACGTCGTATGACTGACCTTATTGTTGAAATTGAGGGAAACGGCGATCCTGAATTCCGGCGTTCAGTATGGATCCGTATTGACGAGCATGAACCGGAACAGTGGAGTCTTGGGGGAATACAGCCCACATCTGAAATGATTGCTGAAAAATTTGCCTCACCACAGCGGTCCTGATTTATTTTTAGTCATAGCTCACCGGCGGGCAGTTTGAATGTCCGCTCTCGTGATGTTATGCCGCCCTAAATTTTCAGCGTATCGATCACAGCCCTCAGGGCAGGCGACACGTTGCGGTGCGGATAATAGAGATACAACCCGTCCATGCGCAGGCTATAGCGCTGCAACACCCGGATAAGCGTTCCGCGCTCCAGATCGTCAGCCACCAGCTCCACCGGGACATAGGCCAGCCCAAGCCCCAGCCGGGCGGCCTCGGCTTCCATGTAGCTGTCAGACAGCGCCCATTGCCCCTCTGGCCGATGGGTGATTTTTTTCCCGTCCTGCACCAGTTCCCACTGATAGTCACTACCGTCGGCAAACTGGTAAGCAATGCAGGGATGGGCCACTAAATCGGCTGGCGTCTGCGGAAAACCGTAGCGTCTGAAGTGTTCCGGGGCAGCCACCGCGGCCATTTCCATATCAGGCGCGATACGCACAGCAATCATTCCCTGCCCCACTTCCGGCCCCAGTCTGACACCCGCATCGAACCGCTCGGCGATAATGTCGACGAAGCGGCTTTCATTGATCAGTTCCAGCCTGATGTCCGGGTAACGCTGTTTAAAAATGGCGAGCTTTGGCAGCAGACATTTATCGATAGCGTGCTGGCTGGCATTAATACGCACCGTGCCGGACGGCGTCTGACGATAGTGTGCCAGGGTCGCCAGACCCGTATCGAGCGTATCGAATGCAGACTCGGCGGTCTGATAAAGCTGTTCCCCGGCATGGGTGAGCGAGAGCTTGCGCGTGGTGCGGACCAGAAGTTGAACGCCCAATCGCTCTTCCAGCTCGCGAACCGAGCGGCTGATCCCGGATTGCGCCAGCCCAAGCCGAAGCGCGGCCGCCGTGAAGCTCCCCTCCCGTACCACCTGCATGAACAGGTACAGCTCATTATAGTTTTCCCGTTTCGCCATCATCCCCACCCATTTATAACAATATGATATGAATCATAGCAGCTTTCGCCCTCTAATCAGCACTATTTCTGCTAACTATAATGACCGCAACACAACAACCCAGGGTTCATTTCTATGAAAACATTTACCCAAAAACTGTCCGTTGCGATGCTGCTATGTGCATCATTAAGTGCAGTGAAAACAATGAGTTATGCAGAAACCTCCAACCCAAACGCGCCTGTTTCGATGGTGAGCACATGGGATAAAACCTTCGCCGAAAGTGACAAAGTCGATCACCGTAAGGTGTCCTTCCAGAACCGATACGGGATCACTTTGGTAGGCGATCTGTATCTTCCCAAAAACCGCGGCGACCGCAAGCTGGCGGCGATTGCGGTCAGCGGGCCATTTGGCGCGGTCAAAGAGCAGTCCAGCGGCCTGTATGCGCAAACCCTGGCAGAAAATGGGTTTGTGACCCTGGCGTTCGATCCGTCCTATACGGGCGAAAGCGGTGGCCAGCCGCGCAACGTAGCGTCTCCGGATATCAACACCGAAGACTTTAGCGCGGCGGTGGACTTCCTCGGGTTGCAGAAAGAGGTTGATCGTAACCGCATTGGTATTCTCGGCATCTGCGGCTGGGGCGGTATGGCGCTCAACGCAGCATTCATGGACACCCGCGTGAAGGCGGTCGCCACCAGCGTGATGTATGACATGAGCCGGGCGATGGGCCACGGCGTGGGCGACGGGAAAGATCGCTATTCAACGTCTGACCGCCGTGCCGTTCTGCAGTATCTGAACGCACAGCGCTGGAAAGATGCTGAGAACGGTACCTTCGCGCACGGCGGCCATGACATTTATGTCGATGAGAACGGCAAGGTGACGGCAGCTGAACGTATTCTACCGGAGGCGTTACCTGACAACCCGAAGCCGGTACTCAAAGAATTCTTTGACTACTACCGTATGCCGCGCGGCTTCCATGCGCGCTCCGTCAACTCCACCGGCGCGTGGACCGCGACCACGCCATTATCCTTTATGAATATGCCGCTGCTGAGCTACGGCAGGGAAATTACTATCCCAACGCTTATCGTAACCGGTGAAAAGGCACACTCCCGCTACTTTGCTGAAGATGCGTTTAAAGCGGTCGGCAGCAAGCAGAAGGAACTGGTGATTGTTCCGGGCGCAAACCATGTCGATCTCTACGATAATGCTGCCGGGAAGATCCCCTTCGGCCAGTTTGAGCAGTTCTTCAAAACCAACCTGAAATAAACCTCTACGCCACCCGCCCTATACGGGTGGCTCTTTGTGAAATCTGACTATGTCTACACTGAGCCGCACCACATCACAGAACACAGAGCATGCACACTGGAGTGGCGTTTTTGCCATGACCCTGTGCGTATTTGTCTTGATTGCCTCGGAATTTATGCCCGTCAGCCTGCTTACTCCCCTTGCCAGAGATTTGGGCGTTACGGAGGGTCTCGCTGGCCAGGGGATCGCGATTTCCGGCGCGCTGGCGGTGCTGACCAGCCTCTTCCTTTCCCGGCTTGCCGGGAATATAAACCGCAAACACCTTCTTCTGGGCATGACGCTCCTGATGGCGCTCTCGGGGATGATTATCGCTTTCGCCCCAAACTATCTGGTTTACATGACAGGCCGCGCGCTGATCGGTATCGCTATAGGCGGGTTCTGGTCCATGTCTGCCGCAACGGCCATTCGCCTTGTTCCGCCGCATAAGGTTGCGCGCGCGCTGGCCATTTTCAACGGCGGTAACGCGCTGGCAACGGTGGTGGCCGCCCCGCTTGGCAGCTATCTTGGGGCCACTATTGGCTGGCGCGGCGCATTTCTTTGTCTGGTGCCCGTGGCGATAGTCGCGTTCATCTGGCAGTGTTTAAGCCTGCCTGACATGAACGCGCGTAAAAACGGTACATCACGAGGAAGTGTTTTTCGGTTATTCCGCCAGCCTGCCGTTTCCGTTGGTCTGCTGGCCTGCGGCCTGTTCTTTATGGGGCAGTTTGCGCTGTTTACCTATCTGCGCCCGTTCCTTGAAACCGTCACCCGGGTGAGCGGAGCCGGGCTGTCGCTAATTTTGCTCACCATAGGCGTTGCAGGTTTTGTGGGCACCCTTTTCGTTGCCCTGGTGCTTAATGCCGCGTTTTACATAACGCTGATCGCGATCCCTCTACTGATGGCGGTCATCGCAGTCGCGTTGATTCTCGCCGGGCATAACGTGTGGATTGTGGCCCTGCTGTCAGGCCTATGGGGGATGCTGGCAACATCAGCGCCGACGGGGTGGTGGACGTGGATTGCGCGAACGCTGCCGAAGGATGCTGAAGCCGGCGGTGGACTGATGGTCGCGGTGATCCAGCTCGCCATTGCGCTCGGCTCAACGGCGGGCGGTATAGCCTTCGATCGTTATAGCTGGCAGAGCTCGTTTGCATTGAGTGGCATAGTGCTCCTCTTTGCGGCAGCGCTAACGTTTCTGCTTTCGCGTCTTCACAAATAACGCGCCGGATGATTTTTTGACGCTTTTTTTCACCGATCGTGTATTGTTTTTAAACAATAACATCCTCTAAAGGACACCTGCGCAATGATCACCATCCTCGGCAAAACCACCTCCATCAACGTTCGTAAAGTGCTCTGGACCTGCGAAGAAGCGGGCATAGCCTATCAGCAGGAAGATTACGGCAGCGGTTTTGCCTCGACGGAAACGGATGCCTTTCGCGCCCTGAACCCCAACGCCATGGTGCCGGTGCTGATAGATGGCGATTTCGTGCTGTGGGAGTCCAATTCCATCTGCCGTTATCTGGCGCGCAAGGCCGAACGTCACGATCTGCTGCCCGCAAAACCGCAGGCCTGCGCCAACGTTGAGCGCTGGATGGACTGGCAGGCCACTGAATTTAACAACGCCTGGCGCTATGTCTTCCCGGCGCTGGGGCGTAAAAACCCGGACTTTAACGACCCTGAGCGCATTGCGGCGGGAATCAAAGAGTGGAACCACTGCATCACCATTCTGGAAAACCAGCTGCAGCGCACCGGGGCCTTTGCGGCGGGCGAGACGTTTACCCTCGCGGACGTGGTGCTTGGGCTGTCGGTGAATCGCTGGAAAATGACGCCGTTTGATAAGCCAGACGTGCCCGCCATTGAGGCCTGGTTCGAGCGCCTTAACCAGCGTCCGGCATTTTTGCGTCACGGCAATAACGGCATGATATAAAACTTAATGCCTGAATGAATACCGCAACGAGGCTGTTTTATTTAATTACGAAACCCTGATTGTCGTCAGAGGGAATAATAATTAAGCCATATCCTGGACAGCCCATTGCACCGCTTTGCTAGCCTGAATAGTCAGGCAAAGCTCAACCCGGAGGTATTCTTGCTGATTAAACTCAAGAAAAAACGAACGCATCAGGAGGATCGCCGGCTTGCTCTCTGGCTGGCGACCTCAGCAGGTTTGCTGAACGCCATCGCCCTCGGGGCATTTGGTTTTTTTCCCTCACACATGACCGGCAACACCTCACAGTTATCCAGCGAAGTTTCTTCTACCGATCTGAGCGATATGATTTTCTTCGGCTCGATAATTCTCTCTTTTGTGGCTGGCGCCATTATTGCGCGCACGATCGTGATATGGGGAATTATCCATAACGTCAGGCTGGTTTTTTGCCAGATCCTTTTTGTCGAGGGGATATTACTGACCGGCGTTTCCTTCTACGAAATGTATTTCCATGCGCTCACCAGCAATCGCGAGATTATTCTTTTTCTCTGCTTTCTGATGGGCATTCATAATTCCACCTCCACGCAGCTTTCCGGCGGACGGGTAAGATCGACGCACATTACCGGCACGCTGACGGACGCGGGGATTTCCCTGGCCTCCGTCATGGTGGCGATGCTGCGCAGGGATTACTCCAAAGATACAGCCGCGCAAAAAAGTCAGCTAAAAACCCACTTAACCACCCTGTTTTCGTTCATTACGGGCGGCATCGCGGGACTGCTGCTGTTCAGATGGATTGGCTTTAACGCCATGCTGGCGCTGGGGGTGATGCTCGCGTTTGTCGCCACCGTTTCAATTATCACCGTCTCGTCGCGGGTTCGACGGGTTCGTGCCCCTCTATGAAGGTAATGACCTGTACTCGGCATAAAAGCCCTTTAAATGTGACACTGTCACATCTAAATATTCGCTTTAGGACTATTCTGCCCGCCCCACAATCAGGCCTTATGCCATAAGGCCTGACCTCAGGTTGCCACTAGTTTCATAGGGTTACTGATTTTCCCCCTTCGCTGGAACCCTTCCCAAACGCTTGCTATAGGTCAATTACCCCTGCCGAAACATGGCATAACAACAGGCAACCGGTGGTTGCTATAACGCATGCGCACAGGGAGACACACCGCAATGCACCCATTACTCAAACGTTCGCTGCTGTTTGTCGGCGCCATTATCGTGGTTCTCGCCCTCCTCGTCTGGGGGATCGGGCTGGAGACCATCAAAGCGCGTCAGGTTGACCTGATCTATCTCGGGCAACAGCATATGATTCTGGTTTTCTCATCAATGTTCTTTGCCCTGCTGGTGGGTATTCCGGCCGGTATTCTGCTGAGCCGCCCGGCCGCGCGGGGTATCGCCGAATACGTGATGCAAATCTTTAATGTCGGCAACACCCTGCCGCCGCTGGCCGTGCTGGCGCTGGCGATGGTGGTGATTGGTATTGGCGATACGCCGGCCATCATCGCCCTGTTCCTCGCCTCGCTGCTGCCAATCGTGCGCAACACCTATGCCGGGCTGTGCTCGGTCCCGCCATCGCTGCTGGAAGCGGCAAACGGCATCGGGATGACCAAATGGCAGCGTCTGCGCCAGGTGGAGCTGCCTGCCGCCTGGCCGGTCATGCTCTCGGGGATCCGCATCGCCACCGCCATTAACGTCGGTACCGCACCGCTGGCGTTCCTGATTGGTGCCAGCAGCTACGGCGAGCTGATTTTCCCCGGCATTTATCTGAACGATTTCCCGACCCTGATCCTCGGCGCGGCGGCCACCGCCCTGTTCGCCCTGATCCTCGATACCCTGCTGGCGGCGCTGGGTCGCGTGATGAGTCCCCATCTCGCTCGATAACAATAACAAGGAGCTTTTATGAGACTGATATCCAGCCTGGCGGCGCTGTGTGCCGCGGCGCTGTTCACCGGCCAGACCATTGCGGCCCCGCTGATTCTGGCGACCAAGAGCTTTACCGAGCAGCACATTCTCTCGGCGATGACCGTGCAGTACCTTCAAAAGAAAGGCTTTCAGGTGCAGCCGCAAACCAATATCGCCACGGTGATCTCCCGCAACGCGATGATCAACAAACAGATTGATATGACCTGGGAGTACACCGGCACGTCATTAATCATCTTTAACCATATCAACAAGCGCATGTCGCCCCAGGAGTCTTACGAGACGGTGAAACGTCTGGACGCGAAGCACGGTCTGGTCTGGCTCAAGCCCGCCGACATGAACAACACCTATGCGTTCGCCATGCAGCGCAAGCGCGCCGAGGCGGAACATATCAACACCATGTCGGAGATGGTGGCGAAGATTGAGCAGATCCGTAAAACCAACCCGGACAAAAACTGGCTGCTGGGCTTAGACCTGGAATTTGCCGGGCGCAGCGACGGCATGAAGCCGCTTCAGGCCGCCTATAAGATGGACCTGGACCGCCCGCAGATCCGCCAGATGGACCCCGGTCTGGTTTATAACGCGGTGCGCGACGGCTTCGTCGACGCCGGGCTGATTTATACCACCGACGGGCGGGTGAAGGGCTTCGATCTCAAGGTGCTGGAAGACGATAAAGGCTTCTTCCCGAGCTATGCCGTCACCCCGGTGGTCCGTAAGGACACGCTGGAGGCCAATCCGGGCCTGGAAGAGGCGCTCAACACCCTCTCGGCCCAGCTCAACAACGACGTTATCACCGAACTGAACAAGAAGGTGGATATCGACCATCAGTCACCGCAGCAGGTCGCCCGTGATTTCCTGCGTAGCAAACAGCTGCTGTAGGAGGCGCTATGGAGACGATTCACTACATTCTGGACAACTGGGACTACCTCTTAACCCTGACGCTGCAGCATCTCTGGCTGGTGGCGCTGGCCGTGGGCTTAGCCATTCTCATCGGCGTCCCGCTCGGCATTCTGATTGTCCGCCACAAGTGGCTGGCGACGCCGGTGCTGGGGATAGCCACCATCGTGCTGACCATTCCGTCCATTGCGCTGTTTGGCCTGATGATCCCGCTGTTTTCGCTGATCGGTCAGGGGATTGGCGCCCTGCCCGCGATCGCGGCGGTGTTTCTCTACTCGCTGCTGCCGATTGTGCGCAACACCCACACCGCGCTCGACAGCCTGCCGCCGGGCCTGCGCGAAGCCGGGCGTGGCATCGGCATGACCTTCTGGCAGCGCCTGCGCTGGGTCGAAATTCCGATGGCGCTGCCGGTGATTTTCGGCGGGATCCGCACCGCCGTGGTGATGAACATCGGCGTGATGGCGATTGCCGCGGTGATCGGCGCGGGCGGTCTGGGTCTGCTGCTGCTCAACGGCATCGGCGGAAGCGATATCCGCATGCTGATTGCGGGCGCGTTGATGATTTGTCTTTTAGCGATTGTGCTCGACTGGCTGCTGCACCGTCTGCAGGTGGTTCTGACTCCGAAGGGGATTCGATAATGATAAAACTGGAAAACCTCACCAAACACTTTTCACAGAAGCACGGCCAGACCTTCAAGGCCGTCGACAACGTCAACCTGAACGTGCCCGAAGGGGAAATGTGCGTCCTGCTCGGCCCGTCCGGCTGCGGGAAGACCACCACCCTGAAGATGATTAACCGCCTCATTACGCCGAGCAGCGGGACGATCCTGATCAACGGCGAAGACACCAGCGGGATGGACACCGTCACCCTGCGCCGCAACATCGGCTACGTGATCCAGCAGATTGGCCTGTTCCCGAACATGACCATCGAAGAGAACATTACCGTCGTACCGCGCATGCTGGGCTGGGATAAAGCGCGCTGCAAAACCCGCGCCGAAGAGCTGATGGATATGGTGGCGCTGGATCCGCATAAGTTCCTGAATCGCTACCCGCGCGAGATGTCCGGCGGCCAGCAGCAGCGCATCGGCGTGATCCGCGCCCTGGCGGCGGATCCGCCGGTGCTGCTGATGGATGAGCCCTTCGGCGCGGTGGACCCGATCAACCGCGAGGTGATCCAGAACCAGTTCCTCGAGATGCAGCGCAAGCTGAAAAAAACCGTCATGCTGGTGAGCCACGATATCGATGAGGCCCTGAAGCTTGGCGACCGTATTGCGGTGTTCCGGCAGGGGAAAATCGTCCAGTGCGCCAGCCCGGACGAACTGCTGGCGAAACCGGCGAATGAGTTTGTCGGCTCGTTTGTCGGTCAGGACCGCACGCTGAAGCGCCTGCTGCTGGTCTCGGCGGGCGATGTCACCGACCAGCAACCGACCATTACGGTGCGGGGCTCTACTCCGCTCCCTGAAGCCTTTGCCACCATGGATGATAACGATATCCGCGCCATCACCGTGGTGGACGAGCACGGTAAACCGCTGGGCTTTGTGAAGCGTCGCGAAGCGCGTAACGCCAGCGGGACCTGCGCCGACATCCTGCATCCGTTCCGCATGACCGGCAAAGCCGAAGACAACCTGCGCGTGGTGCTGTCACGCCTGTATGAGAGCAACACCAGCTGGATGCCGATCGTGGATGAGGACGGGCGCTACAACGGCGAGATTTCTCAGGACTATATAGCCGAGTATCTCAGTTCAGGTCGTACGCGTCGGGCGTTGAATATACATAGCGAGAGCTAATCTTTCCGGCCGGGCATCGCCCGGCTTTTCCGCACGCATACCTTTTGCTAACCCCGCGATTTCCCGCCACAATATTGTATCTTTCCCGTTTACTCGCGACCCATGCAACGTCTTCATACGTACCCCGACATCCGCGCGATGTTTCGTCGACTGCTGATTGCTACCGTCACCGGCGTGCTGGCCGCGCTGGCCGTTGCGGTGTTCCGCCACAGCATGTTTCTGCTGGAGTGGTTGCTTCTCAGCAACGACAGCGACAGCCTGGTGAATGCCGCCGCGTCGCTCTCACCCTGGCGGCGCGCGCTGACACCCGCGCTGGGCGGGCTGGCTGCGGGACTGTTACTCTGGGGATGGCAACGGCTGACCGCCCAGCGGCCTCATGCCCCCACCGATTATATGGAAGCGCTGGAGACCGGCGACGGTCAGTTTGATTACGGCGCCAGCCTGGTGAAATCCCTTGCCTCGCTGCTGGTCGTGGCCAGCGGAAGCGCCATCGGGCGTGAAGGGGCGATGATCCTGCTTGCCGCCCTCGCCGCCTCCTTTTTTGCCCGGCGCTTTACGCCCAAATCTGAATGGAAGTTATGGATCGCCTGCGGCGCCGCGGCCGGGATGGCCAGCGCCTACCATGCTCCGTTAGCCGGAAGCCTGTTCATTGCGGAGATTCTGTTTGGCACCCTGATGCTGGCCTCGCTCGGGCCCGTGGTTATCGCGGCGGTAGTGGCGCTTCTCACCACGCAGCTCCTGGCGCCGGGAACCGGCACGCTCTACGCGGTCCATCTGAGCGGCACACTCACCGCAACTGATTATGCCCTGCTGGCCGCCATGGGGCTGGTGGCGGGTCTCTGCGGACCGCTGCTGATGTGGCTGATGGCGTTCAGCCACGGGCTATTCCTGCGCCTTAAGCTTTCGCCCCCGTGGCAGCTGGCGCTCGGCGGTGCGATCGTCGGGCTACTGTCTCTTCTGACGCCGAAGGTGTGGGGGAACGGCTATAGCGTGGTGCAGACTTTTCTGCTCGCCCCACCGCTGCTGTCGATCGTTGCAGGCGTCTTTATCTGTAAACTGCTGGCGGTACTGGCGAGCAGCGGTTCGGGCGCGCCGGGCGGGGTGTTCACGCCCACGCTGTTTGTCGGCATGGCGACAGGGATGCTGTTTGCACAGCTTTTCGCGCTGTGGCTGCCGGGCGCTGAGACGGCGATTCTGCTTGGGCTGGCGGGGATGGCGACGCTACTCGCCGCGACCACGCATGCGCCCATTATGTCGGCGCTGATGGTCTGTGAAATGACCGGGCAATATTTTTTACTGCCCGGTTTGCTGGTCGCCTGCGTGCTGGCGTCCGTGCTGTCGCGGACGTTACGCCACGACTCGATCTACGGTCAACACGCCACTGAGGGCAGAGAGATCGATGTACTGCGCTAGCTCGCGCTGCTCGGCGCGAGGCAGATAAGGCAGTTCACCCACCAGTGGTCCGGGTAGTTTGGTGCTCAACACGTCGATGATCTCCGCATAGTGCGCCAGACCAGGGTTGATGCGGTTGGCCACCCAGCCAACCAGCGGCAGGCCGTCATTGGCAATCGCCTGCGCCGTCAGCAGCGCATGGTTAATGCACCCTTCCTGGATCCCCACCACCATCACCACCGGAAGCTGTTCCTGCACCACCCATTCCGACAGCGGGCGCAGATCGTTCATCAGGCTGCGCCAGCCGCCCGTGCCTTCCACCACCACGTGATCGACCTTCTCGCACAGGCTCGCCAGACCGTTGGACAGCAGAGGGTAATTAATCAGGCCGCTGTGCGCCACGCTGCTCTCCTCTTCGCTTAACGCAATAGGATTGATCGCGTGATAAGGCAGTTCCAGTGACGAGACGCTTTGCAGTACCAGGGCGTCTTTATTACGCAATCCCTCTGGCGTCTCTTTACTCCCTTTTGCGACCGGTTTGTACCCTGCCACGCGTTTACCGCTTGCTGCCAGCGCCTGCAGCAATGCGCGGGATACAACGGTCTTGCCGACAGAGGTATCTGTACCAGTAACAAAGAAACGCTTAAGCATGACTCACTCCACCTCTTGGGTATGCTTCGAAAATATAAACCAGGTAAATAATTCAGTGGAGGAAGTCTACGGGATGCGTGCGCTACCCGGCTTGAGATAGCGCAATTTTTCTTACATCTGCAAAAAAGAGTTAACCCTGTAACAGGCGGATCAACAGCGAGCCGTTATACATGGCATCTTTGACCAGCGCGGCGCCGGCCATCGTGCCCTGATTGGAAAACTGGGTACTTTCTACCGCAATGTTCCGGCTGTAGGCGGGAAGCGACTGCTGCTGAATACAGGCCGTAATCGCCGGGAAGAGGATCTCCGCCGCCTGGCTCAGCGGTGAGCCAATAAGGATTTTTTGCGGGTTGAAGAGGTTCACCATAATCGCCAGAATGCGGCCAACGTTATTCCCCACCCCGGTAATGATGTCCTTCGCCAGCAGATCGCCCTGACGCGCCGCGGCGCAGAGAGAATCCACCGTGAGGGGTTGTCCGTGCAGCGAGGAGCTCATGGACTGACTGAGCCTGACCTGCGCTAGCTCCAGCACGCTTTCCACGCTGGCAATGGTCTCCAGACAGCCGTGGTTCCCGCAGTAGCAGCGCTTGCCGTATGGGTCGACCTGGGTATGGCCAATTTCCACCAGACTGCTGCTTCCGGCGTGGAGAAGACGTCCGTCGGTAATGACGCCTGCCCCGACGTTATGATCGATAACCACCTGAATCACATCCCTCGCCCCGCGTGACGCGCCGAACAGCGCCTCCGCCATGGTCCAGGCGCTGATGTCATGCTGAATATAGACCGGCACGCCGGTATGGTTTTTCAGCACTTCCCCCAGCGGCATCTCTTTAACATCGTCGTAAAACGGCATGCGGTGAACAATGCCATTTTCGGTATCAATAATCCCCGGCATGGTGATGGCAATCGCCGTTAAGCGTTCAAGCTTCTGCTGGTGACGAATAAAGAAGCGATCGATATGCGAAACAATCGCGTCGAGGAGCGGTTCCTCAGCGTTGAGCGGCAGATCAAGACGGTCTTCCACCACCAGCTTGCTGCTGAGATCGCGCAGCGCAAGGAAGATCTCCCCCCGGCTGATGCGCAGCGACAGGTAGTGCCAGGCTTCCGTCTCCACCACCAGCCCGACTGCCGGACGGCCACGGCTGCCCGGCTCCTGAATTTCCGTCTCCTGAACCAGGTGCGCTTCCAGCATCTCGCGGACAATCTTGGTAATACTGGCGGGTGCCAGCTGTGCCAGGCGCGAAAGATCGATACGCGAAACCGGACCAAGCTGATCAATCAGGCGATACACCGCGCCAGCGTTGGTCTGCTTAATCTGATCAATATGCCCTGGCTGACTATCAGCGACCACCTCGTACTCCCTTATTTTCGAGCTTCGAAATAAACTGTTGGCTATGGTGAAGCACTTGCAGGGCTGCCGTCAAATATTTACTTAGCCATGTGATTTACTGCACATTTTTGCCCACTTTTCCCTGAAAATGCCGCCCGGCGGAGACGTTCATCAACTGCTGTTTGAAGCGCTGCGCGGCATGGCTCTGTTCGCGATGTTTTGCCCAGACCAGCCACATCTCTGAAACGGCATCCTCTTCGGCGATGGTCACCCAGCGCATTTCGCGCAGTTGTACCCGTTTAAAGGAGGCCGGAAGAATAGACACCCCCAGCCCGGCGGCGACCAGGCCGATAATGGTCATCGCTTCCCCGACTTCCTGGGTGATGACCGGGGCAAGATCGTAGCGGCGCATCAGCCCCAGGATATCGTCATACAGACCCGTTCCGACCTGCGGGTCAAAAAAGACAAACGGCTCGTTTGCCAGCTCTGCCAGCGAAACCGCCGGACGCGACGCCAGCGGGTGATCGTGCGGGATCATGGCCATCAGCGGCTCGCGCAGGATCACCTCCCACGCCAGCGAGTCCGGCAGCTGGGTATTACGCATCAGCCCCAGATCCAGCGAACCTTCATTGAGCGGCGCGATCTGCTCGCGGGTGTTGATCTCGCGCGTTTGAATATGAACATCCGGGAAATGGCGACGGAATGACGACAGGGTTTCCGAGACGGCGCTGATAAACGGTGCGGACGAGGTAAACCCGATGCGCAACTCTCCGGCCTCCCCGAGATAGAGCCGTTCTGCCCGGGCGGTGGCGTCCTCGACCATGCTCAGAATTTGTCGGCTATCGATGAGAAACTGCTTACCCGCCGCCGTCAGGCTCACGCTGCGGTTGGTGCGGGCCAGAAGGCGCGCCCCGACCTGCTGCTCCAGAATCTGAATCTGCTGGCTTAAGGGAGGCTGAGAGATGTTCAGCCGCGCCGCCGCGCGGCCAAAATGCAGCTCTTCGGCGACGGCGACAAAGTAGCGGAGATGACGCAGCTCGATATTCATATTTCTAAAGTATCATTTGAGATTATTAATATATTAGACAGAATATTTACATTTTCCTACCCTTATCAGGTGGTCATACCCGTCACCAGAAATCACGGGGATGTTTAAGCAAGGAAACTGTGTGAGTCGTACAACTGCCATTGATATCGATCCGGCGAGCGATATCGATGATTTACCTGCAACATCGCAGCCGGTTCAGTTCATTAAACGTGGTACCCCCCAATTTATGCGCGTCACGCTGGCGCTCTTCTCCGCCGGTCTGGCGACCTTCGCCCTGCTCTATTGCGTTCAGCCGATCCTGCCCGTGCTCTCCCATGAGTTTGGCGTTTCACCCGCCAGCAGCAGCGTATCCCTCTCTATTTCAACCGGTATGCTGGCGGTTGGCCTGCTCTTTACCGGGCCGCTGTCCGACGCCATCGGCCGTAAACAGGTGATGGTAACCGCGCTGATGCTGGCCTCGGTTTGTACGCTACTCTCGACCATGATGACCAGCTGGCACGGCATCCTGGTGATGCGTGCGCTGATCGGGCTCTCGCTCAGCGGCGTGGCGGCGGTCGGGATGACCTACCTCAGCGAGGAGATCCACCCGAGCTTTGTTGCCTTCTCTATGGGGCTATACATCAGCGGGAACTCGATTGGCGGGATGAGCGGGCGTCTGCTGAGCGGGGTATTCACGGACTTCTTTAGCTGGCGTATTGCGCTGGCGGTCATCGGCTGTTTCGCGCTGGCTTCTGCCCTGATGTTCTGGAAAATTCTGCCGGAATCGCGTCATTTCCGCCCGACATCGCTGCGCCCGAAAACGCTGTTTATCAACTTCCGCCTGCACTGGCGCGACAAGGGGCTGCCGCGCCTGTTCCTGACCGGCTTCCTGCTGATGGGCTCGTTCGTCACGCTGTTTAACTATATTGGCTATCGCCTGATGCTCTCGCCGTGGCATCTGAGCCAGGCTCTTGTCGGTTTACTCTCGGTTGCGTATTTGACCGGAACGTGGAGTTCACCGAAGGCCGGGGCAATGACCGCCCGCTATGGCCGCGGCCCGGTCATGCTGTTCTTCACATCGGTGATGCTGGTCGGCCTGCTGCTGACGCTCTTCTCCTCCCTGTGGCTGATTTTTGCCGGCATGCTGCTCTTCTCCGCGGGTTTCTTCGCCGCCCACTCGGTCGCCAGCAGCTGGATTGGCCCACGCGCGCGTCGCGCCAAGGGCCAGGCATCCTCGCTGTATCTGTTTAGCTATTACCTGGGGTCCAGCATCGCCGGGACGCTCGGCGGCGTGTTCTGGCATCACTACGGCTGGAACGGCGTGGGCGGGTTTATTGCGCTGATGCTGTGCGCGGCGTTGCTCGTGGGGGGAAGCCTGCATAAACGTCTGAGATAATATGCTCGCGGGCGGACGTCCGTTTCCCGAAAAACGGCACCAGCGTACTGGTGCCGTTTCACGTTCAGGAATCCCAGGCCTGCTCTATTTTACCGGCTTCAAACTGCGGAGGCGGTTTTCGGAAACGGCGCGTGAGCCATGTCAGGTAAAGGATCCCCAGTGCCGCCCAGATGAGGCCAAGCGTCAGGGACGTCGCTTCGAGGTTTATCCACAGCACGCCGACCGTGACGGCACCAATGAGCGGCAGCAGAAGATAGTGGAACCGATCTTTCCACGTTTTGTTCAGCCCCTTGCGCCGCCAGAAATGGTTGTACACCGAGAGATTAACAAACGTAAACGCCACCAGCGCGCCAAAGTTGATCAGCGCCGTCGCGGTCACGAGATCAAAGTACAGGGCCGACAGCGCCACTATCCCAACCATAATGACGTTCAGGGCTGGCGTACGCCATTTCGGATGCACGTAGCCAAACACCCGCTCCGGAAACACGTTGTCACGCCCCATCACATACAGTAAGCGAGAGACGCTGGCGTGCGAGGCCAGGCCTGAAGCGAGCGTATTCACAAACGTGGTACACAGAAACACCGACTGGAAGAGCTTGCCGCCCACGTACAGCGCGATTTCCGGCAGCGCAGCGTCCGGGTTTTTGAAGCGCGCGATCGTCGGGAAAAAGAGCTGCATGAAAAACGAGGCAACAATAAATATCAGCCCGCCATACAAAGCGGTGAGGAAGATGGCTTTGGGGATCACCCGCGCCGCGTTTGGCGTCTCTTCCGACAGCGTGGTGACCGCGTCAAAGCCGAGGAAAGAGAAGCAGACGATAGTCGCGCCGGTAATAATCGGGATCAGGTGTGCGTTCTCGCTGATAAACGGCTGGAGCGACCAGACGGTGCCGACGCCCTCTCCCTTATGCAGACCGTGCACCACCAGTATGACAAACACCACCATGATGGCGATCTGCACCAGCACAAACAGGGTGTTAAAGTTGGCGACCAGATTCACACTCTTCAGGTTCGCCAGCGTCAGGATCGTCACAAACCCCACCACCCAGACCCACGGCGGGACTTCAGGGAACAGCGCGGAAAGGTAGATCTTCGCCAGCAGCACGTTGATCATCGGCAGGAAGAGATAATCCAGCAGCGATGACCAGCCGACCATAAAACCTAAATGGGGGCCGATCGATTTCTGCGTGTAGGTGTACGCGGAGCCCGCTTCCGGGAACTGTCGTACCAGTTTGCCGTAGCTGATGGCGGTAAACATGACGCCAGCCAGCGCCAGGAGATACGAGGCGGGCACGTGGCCATTGCTGATACCGGACACAATACCGAAGGTATCAAACACGGTCATCGGGGTGAGATAAGCCAGCCCCATCATGACCACCTGCCAGAGCTTGAGGGAACTGCGCAGCCGGGTTCTTCCTGCCATGCGCGGCGAGTCAAGAGAGGTGTTAGTCGCCATAAACCGTCCCCCCCATGCTTACCGTGGTTTGCAATCGCGCTGTCCTTAACGCAAACCTGCTTAGCAAAGGGGGAAGTTGTAAAGAACACACGCGATCGTACCAGCGCAGCGTCTCTCGCTCGCACTTACAGCAGGCGCCTGACTGGCCCCCTTCGCCCTGCGGATAGTTGAACATCTGCATCATTTCCTACCTCGTCACACAGTGTCGTTAAGAAAATCCCTGTGCCGCCTGCGCTCCATAACGCGACTCCCGGGAGAAAGCTGGCGTGCCAGCGAACAGTTAGGCCAGGCTCCGCGCAGGCCGTTTGGTGATACGTGTCAGATGAAATAAAGCGGCCCCTTACCGGGGCACGTCATCAGGCGTTTTTCAGCATCCACTCAATTTCCGTTTCGGTAATCAGGCGTTCAAACTGCAGTAATTCATCATTTTTGCAGGCGTGATAGACGTGGCAGAAACGTTCGCCCAGCCGCTCGCGAAGGCTATCGTTTTGCATAAATTCCCACAGCGCATCGCTCTGACGAATCGGGAACGGCAGCCCGTCCTGCTCCAGACCATTGCCTTCCACTTCTTCCTGCAGGGGTAAATCGTTATCCAGCCCGTGTAGAATGCCGGCAAAAATCGCCGCCATCACCAGATACGGGTTCGCGTCAGCGCCCGCCACCCGGTACTCGACCCGATGGTTATGGCGATCGCCGCAGGGGATACGCAGGGCAACGGTGCGATTATTGTGTCCCCATGACGCCTGCGTCGGCACGTACATCCCCGGCTGGAAACGGCGGTAGGAGTTGACGTTCGGTGCCAGCAGCGCCATGGACGCAGGCATCAGGTCGATCATCCCGGCCAGCGCGCGTTTCAGCAGCGCGGAATCCTCTCCGTTGGCGTCTGCGAGCACGTTTTCGCCTCGGTTGTTTTGCATGCTGATGTGGATATGCATCCCGCTGCCCGCATGTTCTTCATACGGCTTTGCCATAAACGTGGCGTGCATCTTATGTTTTTCCGCCATCTGCCTGACGAGACGTTTAAGCGCCAGCGCATCATCGCAGGCGTCGAGCACGTTTTCCGTATGGTGCAGGTTTATCTCAAACTGGCCCGGGGAGGCCTCAGCCACTGCCCCGTCGGCGGGGATCAGCTGCAGCTGCGCCAGTTCGTCAATATCGTTCAGCACGTCAGCAAAATGGTTAAGATTATCAACCGAGTAGACCTGACTCTGCGTGTTACGCACGTCGGTCCCCGGCGCGCAGGGTGGCTGCAGATAGCCGTCGGCATCGCGTTTACGGTCAAGTAAATAGAACTCCAGCTCTACCGCTACCACGGGGAACAGGCCGCGCTGGCGCAGCTGCTGCCAGAGTCGGTTGAGTACGTTCCGCGGCTCAACGTCAAAGGGAGCGCCATCTTCATCGACCATGGTGAGCTGCACCTGACCAATGTATTCCGGGTCGGCGGCGGAAGGCGTCAGGGTGCCCGGCACCGGCACGCAGATGCAGTCCGGCTCGCCGAGCTCCTGCCCCAGGCCCGCCTCTTCCACGACGTTACCCAGAATGTCCATGGCAAAAACCGATGCCGGGAAATAGCAGCCTTTTTCAAGCTTGCTCAGTCCGGCAACCGGGATGCGTTTGCCGCGAAAACAGCCGTTCAGGTCGGTCAGGAGGACATCAATAAACTGGGTGTCAGGATACTTTTCTAAATAGCGCTTCACTTCCTGCGTAAAGGCGCTGCCCCGCCTCTCATCCGTGTGCTGCACAAAGTTCTCAACTTCTACGATATTGGTTTCCATGATTTACCACCGTTTTTGGGATTTGCGTTCGCTGCTCTGGACTGTCAAATATAATGTCCACCCTATCGAATCTGTATGCAAATAAATTGTTTGTCAAATGTTAAATTAAGTTTGCAAAAGGCAGATCGCGTTGCTAAATTGAGAAAATATTGAACGAAAAGGCCGTTTATCAGGCGAAAATGGCCTAAATTTAGTCCACTTTGTGAGGGCGATCATGGAAAATATAATGAACAAGCCAGTTATTGGCGTGGTGATGTGTAGAAACAGGCTTAAGGGTCATGAGACCCAGACCCTGCAAGAAAAGTACCTGAATGCCATTATTAACGCGGGGGGTTTACCGATTGCCTTACCGCATGCGCTGGCAGAGCCAGAGCTGCTCACCGCTCTGCTGCCCTCCCTGGACGGGATTTACCTGCCGGGCAGCCCAAGTAACGTGCAGCCGCACCTTTATGGTGAAAACGGCGATGAGCCTGACGCCGATCCCGGGCGAGATCTTCTGAGTATGGCGCTGATTGCCGCCGCGCTCGAAAGGCGCATCCCCATTTTCGCCATCTGCCGGGGGCTGCAGGAACTGGTTGTTGCAACGGGAGGGACGCTGTATCGCCGCCTGTTCGAGCAGAACGACCTGCTTGAGCACCGGGAAGATCCTGAACTGCCGGTTGAGCTACAATACGCCCCGTCTCATGAAGTTCAGGTTCAGGAGGGAGGACTGCTGTCTCAATTAATACCAGGCTGTAACACATTTTGGGTAAACTCGTTACACGGGCAAGGTGCACGGACGTTAGGACCACGGCTTCGCGTGGAGGCCCGCTCGACGGATGGGCTGGTCGAGGCGGTCAGCGTTCATGACCACCCTTTTGCCCTCGGCGTGCAATGGCACCCCGAATGGAACAGCAGCGAGTACGCCCTGTCCCGTATGTTGTTTGAAGGTTTTATCACCGCCTGTCAAAGCCACATTGCCGAGAAGCAACGGCTTTGACCACTACCGTAAAGGAAATGCAACTATGAGCGATGACGGACTGGCGCCAGGGAAACGTCTGTCTGAGATCCGCCAGCAGCTGGGTCTCTCGCAGCGGCGTGCCGCCGAACTGTCTGGGTTAACACACAGTGCCATCAGCACCATTGAGCAGGACAAAGTCAGTCCTGCTATCAGTACGCTGCAAAAGCTGCTGAAAGTTTATGGGCTGTCGCTCTCGGAATTCTTTTCGGAACCGGAAAAACCTGATGAACCGCAGGTGGTTATTAATCAGGAAGACCTTATCGAAATAGGCAGTCAGGGGGTTTCGATGAAGCTGGTTCATAACGGAAATCCGAACCGTACGCTGGCGATGATTTTTGAAACTTACCAGCCTGGAACCACGACCGGAGAGAGGATCAAACACCAGGGTGAGGAGATCGGTACGATACTGGAAGGTGAAATATTGTTGACCATTAATGGCCAGCAATATCACCTGGTTGCGGGGCAGAGCTATGCCATCAATACCGGCATACCGCACAGCTTCAGCAACACCTCGGCAGGCATCTGCCGCATTATCAGTGCCCACACTCCCACCACGTTCTAATTACCACTCAGTCCCGGCGTAAGCGCGCTTACGCCGGGAAATATAAAAACGATCGCTGTCGGCATTTAACGGGTTAATTCCCGGGATGCCCCACGGCTTCGTATTGCCTGAAACGGCCATGCCTTTATTTATCTGATTGCGAAAGAAAGGAGTGAATATGCATTTTCAGCACCTGACTTACTGGCAGGATAAAGCAAAAAACAGCGCCATTGAGACCCGGTTATTTATTAACGGTGCCTATTGTGACGCCGCCGATAATGCCACGTTTGACACCGTCAATCCCGCGACCCAGCAGACGCTGGCGAACGTCGCACGGGGCAAGCAGGCGGACGTGGACCGCGCGGTTCAGGCCGCGCGTGCGGTATTTGAGCGCGGTGACTGGTCGCAGGCGTCTCCGGCGCAGCGCAAGGCCGTGCTCAATACGCTCGCCGATTTAATGGAACGCCATAGCGAAGAGCTGGCCTTACTGGAAACGCTGGACACCGGTAAACCCATTCGCCACAGCCTGCGCGACGATATTCCCGGCGCGGCGCGCGCCATTCGCTGGTACGCCGAAGCGGCGGATAAAGTCTACGGCGAAGTGGCGCCTACGGGTCCGGGCGAGCTGGCGATGATCGTGCGCGAGCCAATCGGGGTTGTCGCGGCCATCGTCCCCTGGAACTTCCCGCTGCTGCTGGCCTGCTGGAAGCTGGGCCCGGCTCTGATCGCGGGCAACAGCGTGGTATTGAAACCATCGGAGAAATCACCGCTCACCGCCCTGCGGCTGGCCGGACTGGCGAAAGAGGCGGGCCTGCCTGACGGCGTGCTGAACGTGATAAGCGGTTACGGCCACGAAGCGGGCCAGGCGCTGGCATTGCATCCGGAGGTTGAGGTGCTGACGTTTACCGGCTCTACCCGTACCGGCAAGCAGCTGCTGAAGGACGCGGGAGAAAGCAACATGAAGCGCGTCTGGCTGGAGGCGGGCGGCAAGAGCGCCAACATTATCTTTGCCGACTGTCCGGACCTGGACAAGGCCGTGAGCGCGACCGCCGCCGGGATTTTTTATAACCAGGGGCAAGTCTGTATCGCCGGCACCCGCCTGCTGCTCGAAGACAGCATCGCCGATGACTTCCTGGCAAGGCTGAAGGCGCAGGCCCGCCACTGGCAGCCGGGCGATCCGCTCGACCCTGACAGCTCGATGGGCACGCTCATCGACGCTGCACACGCCGATACCGTTCACACCTTTATTCGCGAGGGAACCCGGAAAGGTACGCTGCTGCTGGACGGGCGGGAACAATCATGGCCTTCCGCAGTCGGTCCAACCATTTTCGTCGACATCGACCCTGCCTCCCCGCTGTGCCGGGAAGAGATTTTCGGGCCGGTGCTGGTCGTCACCCGTTTTAAAACCGAAGAGGAAGCCTTAACGCTGGCCAACGACAGTAAATATGGGCTTGGCGCGGCGGTATGGACCCGCGATCTCTCTCGCGCGCACCGCATGAGCCGCCGCCTGAAAGCCGGCTCGGTCTTCGTCAATAACTATAACGACGGTGATATGACCGTTCCCTTTGGCGGCTATAAGCAGAGCGGCAACGGTCGCGATAAGTCCCTGCACGCGCTGGAAAAATTTACCGAACTGAAAACCATCTGGATTGCCCTGGAGCCTCAATCATGACCGAACATACCACCAGCTACTACGCGGCCAGCGCGAACGCTTACGAACCCTTCCCAACGCTTAACGAGTCGATCAGCTGTGACGTGTGCGTGGTGGGCGGCGGCTATACCGGCCTCTCCTCCGCGCTGCATCTCGCCGAAATGGGCTATGACGTGGTGCTCCTTGAAGGCGCGCGAATCGGTTTTGGCGCCAGCGGACGCAACGGCGGCCAGCTGGTTAACTCCTACAGCCGCGACATCGACGTGATCGAGAAAAACTACGGGCCCGATGCCGCCAGAATGCTCGGGAGCATGATGTTTGAAGGCGGGGAGATCATCCGGGAGCGTATCCAGCGCTATCAGATCCAGTGCGACTATCGTCCCGGCGGGCTGTTTGTGGCGCTAAACCATAAGCAGCTGGAGACGCTGGAGGAGCAAAAAGCCAACTGGGAACGCTACGGCAACACGCAGCTGGAGTTGCTGGACGCCAGCGCCATCCGCCGGGAAGTCGACAGCGAACGCTATACCGGCGCGCTGCTGGACCGCAGCGGGGGGCATATTCATCCGCTGAACCTGGCGATCGGCGAAGCGGACGCCATTCGCCTGAACGGCGGGCGGGTGTATGAACAGTCCCCGGTGACTGCCATTCAGCACACCAGCCCGGCCGTGGTGAGCACGCAGCATGGTCAGGTGACGGCCCGCTACGTGATCGTCGCCGGGAATGCCTATCTGGGCGATAAGATCGAACCGGAGCTGGCAAAACGCAGCATGCCCTGCGGCACCCAGGTGGTGACCACCGCCCCGCTGCCGGAAGAGGTCGCCCGCTCGCTGATCCCCAATAACTACTGCGTGGAAGATTGTAACTACCTGCTGGATTACTACCGTCTCACCGCCGACAACCGCCTGCTGTACGGCGGTGGCGTCGTGTATGGCGCGCGCGATCCGGACGATGTCGAGCGCCTGGTGATGCCAAAGCTGCTGAAAACTTTCCCTCAGCTGGCAGGCGTCAAAATCGACTACCGCTGGACGGGCAACTTCCTGCTGACCCTGTCCCGTATGCCGCAGTTTGGTCGTCTGGACAAAAACATCTATTACATGCAGGGCTACAGCGGCCACGGCGTGACCTGCACCCACCTGGCCGGACGGCTGATCTCGGAACTGTTGCGCGGTGACGCTGAGCGCTTTGATGCGTTTGCCAACCTCCCGCACTACCCCTTCCCGGGCGGCCGCAGCCTGCGGATTCCATTTACGGCGATGGGCGCGGCGTACTACAGCCTGCGCGATCGTCTTGGCGTATGATCGTTTCGACAAAAGGGTATCTGACATGAGTAACCAGGAATTTCATCAGCGCAGACTTTCTGCCACCCCGCGCGGCGTTGGCGTAATGTGTAATTTCTTTGCCCGCTCGGCGGAGAATGCCACGCTTACCGACGTGGAAGGCAACGATTATATTGATTTCGCCGCCGGGATCGCGGTACTGAATACCGGCCATCGTCATCCTGAACTGGTGGCCGCAGTGGAAAAACAGCTTCACCAGTTTACCCACACGGCCTACCAGATTGTGCCGTATGAAAGCTACGTTTCATTGGCCGAAAAACTTAACGAGCTGGCTCCGGTGCAGAGCCCGGCCAAAACGGCGTTCTTCACAACGGGCGCGGAAGCGGTGGAAAATGCCATTAAAATCGCCCGGGCCCACACCGGCAGACCGGGCGTGATTGCCTTCGGGGGAGGCTTTCACGGCCGAACCTATATGACCATGGCCTTAACCGGCAAGGTCGCGCCTTACAAGCTGGGTTTTGGCCCCTTCCCGGGCTCGGTTTATCACGTGCCGTATCCCTCCGAGCTGCACGGCATCACGACGCAGGATGCCATCACGGCGATAGATCGCCTGTTCAAAGCAGATATTGAGGCGAAACAGGTGGCGGCGATTATTTTTGAACCCATTCAGGGTGAAGGCGGATTCAACGTCGCCCCGCCAGAACTGGTGGCCGCCATCCGCCGTATCTGTGATGAACACGGGATCGTGATGATTGCCGACGAAGTGCAGAGCGGCTTCGCCCGAACGGGTAAGCTGTTTGCGATGGAACACTACGCGGACAAACCCGACCTGATGACGATGGCTAAAAGCCTGGCAGGCGGAATGCCGCTGTCCGGCGTGGTGGGCCGCGCCGAAATCATGGACGCGCCGGCTCCCGGCGGCCTGGGGGGCACCTATGCAGGCAACCCGCTTGCGGTGGCCGCCGCGCACGCGGTGCTGAAGATTATCGACAACGAGTCGCTGTGCGCGCGTGCCCGTCAGCTGGGCGATCGGCTGAAAGCCACGCTGGAGGAGATTCAGGGCACCTTCCCTGCGCTCGTGGCGATAAGGGGAAGAGGATCGATGATTGCGGCGGAGTTTTTTGACCCCGAGAGCCGTGAACCGTCGGCCGCCATCGCGCAGGCGATCCAGCAAAAGGCGCTCGCCCAGGGCCTGCTGTTATTGATCTGCGGCCAGTACGGCAACGTGATCCGCTTCCTTTATCCGCTGACCATTCCGGACGCCCAGTTCAACCAGGCGCTGGCGATCCTGCAACAGGTTATGCGCGATAAGTCCTGAGTGCCCACCGAAAACCGTCTCCCGGAATGCCGGGGACGGTTTCAACGGAGGAGATCGGCACAGATTTCCTCCGCGTGGGAAATGTTGGGGAATTGGGTCTGTTTCATTGTATGCTCCCTGAAACACATCCCCGGCATGAGGAAATAAGAATTGCAAAAAACATCAGCCTATCAGTCACTTGTGAAAACCTTCCAGCGTCTCTCCCGCTTCTCGCACCTTACCTCCATCGCCAGCTGGGACATGTTTACCATGATGCCGCCCGGCGGCAGCGCCGCACGCGGCGAGGCGCTGGCGGAGATGAGCGTCCTGCAGCACCAGATCCTGACCGATAAAAAAGTCGGCGACCTGTTAGCGGCGGCAGCTGGAGAAGATCTGAATGACGTCGAACAGGCCAACCTGCGCGAAATGACGCGCCACTACCAGCAGGCGACCCTGCTGCCGGAATCGCTGGTGGAAGCCAAATCCCTGGCGGGCAGCAGGTGCGAGCACGCCTGGCGCACGCAGCGTCCCGCCAACGACTGGCAGGGCTTTTCCGCCAACCTGAAAGAGGTGGTCAAACTCAGCCGTGAAGAGGCGCGCCTGCGGGCGGAAGCCAAAGGCTGTACGCCGTACGACGCGCTGCTGGATATTTTTGAGCCCGACATGACCAGCGCCCGTCTGGACGTTCTGTTCGGCGATATGAAATCCTGGCTGCCGGACCTGCTGGCAAACGTCGTGGAAAAGCAGGCGCAACGTTCGTTTGTTCCTCCTCAGGGCCCGTTCCCGACCGCAACACAGCGCGAACTGGGCCTGGAAGCCATGAAAATGCTCGGCTTCGATTTTAACGGCGGTCGCCTCGACGTGAGTGCGCACCCGTTCTGCGGCGGCGTGCCGGAAGACGTGCGCATCACCACGCGCTACGACGAGGATGAACTGCTCAGCGCGCTGTTTGGCGTAATCCACGAAACCGGACACGCGCGCTACGAACAAAACCTGCCGCGCGCATGGGCAGGACAGCCGATTGCCCTCGCCCGCTCAACCGCGATCCACGAATCCCAGAGCCTGTTCTTTGAGATGCAGCTGGGACGCAGTGAAGCCTTCCTCAAGCATCTTCTCCCTGAGGTGCACGCCCGCTTTGGCAGCCAGGCGGCGTTCAGCGAAGAGAACTTTATTGCCTGGAACCAGCGCGTGAAGCCGGGCTATATCCGCGTCGATGCGGACGAAGTGAGCTACCCGGCACACGTGGTGCTGCGCTATGAGATTGAGCGCGCGCTGATCAACGGCGAGATCGAAGTGGACGATATCCCTGCCCTGTGGGACGAGAAAATGCAGGCCTGGCTCGGGTTATCCACCAAAGACAACTACCGCAACGGCTGCATGCAGGATATCCACTGGACCGACGGCGGTTTTGGCTACTTCCCATCCTATACGCTGGGGGCCATGTATGCCGCACAGCTGTTCCACGCCGCGAAAACGGCGCTTCCGGGTCTGCAGGCCTCCATCGCTGAGGGCGATTTTTCCGCACTCTTTGAGTGGCTGCGTCAGAACATCTGGCAGCACGGCAGTCGCTTCAGCACGTCGCAGTTAATCACCCAGGCGACGGGTGAAGATCTGAATATCCGTTACTTCCGCGAGCATCTGACCTCCCGTTATCTTTAATCCCTCTGCCGGAGCCTGCTCCGGCACTCTTCTCACCCTTTTCAATAAGAATATGATTTAGCACATATTGCCATGATTGCGCCGGGTGTATGAATGCGTGTCCTTCCGACACAATTAGACTGCTATCAGGCCAGGATTAAAAAAATAAAGGGATCAATGATGAAAGGCATAATGAAAACGGTGTTAGCGATTCTGTGTGCGACCAGTTTAAGTACTTTCGCAGCCACGGATAATACCCCGCAAGACGCGTTCAACGATATTACCCGCTCTCTTGCAGACCTCCAGCCCATCACGTTTCAGGCTCCCGCTGAAAAATATAAGCTGCTGGTGTTTATTGATAATCAGTGCATTTACTGCAGCAATGTAGTGAAAAACGTTAAGCAATATACGGATGCCGGTTTGACGATGTCGTTTCTGACCGTTGCGCCCAGCGCCATTCGCGACTCGGTAATTGAAGATATGGGGCGCGTCTGGTGTTCAGCCGATAAGGTCAAAAGCCTGCAACAAGCGATGGCGGGATTTTTACCGAATAACGACACCACGACAGCGTGCTCCGATCTGATCGCGCGGCAATCTGCACTGGCAGAACGTTTGGGCATTAGCGTCACCCCGGTAATGGTGGTTATTGAGCCTGAATCACGGTCGATTATAGGCAGTCAGTCTCCGGCGGCTATTCTGGCCACACTGAAAAGATAACAGAGACCTGTACGAGCAGCGGCGTTTGGTCTGTTCGTACACTTTTCTCCCCTCTGTACATTCCGTTACACGCCGATACCAATCACTCACGGAAACCCCGAATTTACAGGGATATAGTTATTTCAACGGCCCCGCAGTGGGGTTAAATGAAAAACCAAATTCGAGGGTATGAACATGAAAAAAGTATTAGCTCTGGTTGTTGCCGCTGCTATGGGTCTGTCTTCTGCTGCGTTCGCTGCTGAAACCACTGCTGCACCGGCTGCTGCGGCACCTGCTGCAACGACCACCGCGGCGCCAGCAAAAACTGTCCATCACAAGAAACATCATAAAGCCGCTAAACCGGCTGCAGAGCAAAAAGCCCAGGCCGCTAAAAAGCACCACAAAAAAGCGACCAAACCAGCTGCAGAGCAGAAAGCCCAGGCTGCTAAAAAGCACCACAAAAAAGCGACCAAACCGGCTGTAGAGCAGAAAGCCCAGGCTGCTAAAAAGCATCACAAAAAAGCAGTAAAACACGAAGCTGCTAAACCAGCTGCACAGCCAGCTGCGTAAGAGTACAAGCTAAACCGTGCCCTTCGGGGCACGTTGGTAAACCGGCGCTGAACCGGAACAGGTTCCGCGCCGTTTTTTTTATCCGGAGGGCGTATGCTGCGGCGCTATCGGTTTGAGCTGATTCTGATCCTGCTTATTTTATGCGCGCTCATCGCCAGCCATTTTTATCTTTCCTGAATGTAGCACGCTGATTTTACTCCCACTTTAGCGCTGTCCCGTCTATAGTATTTTCATAGGGTTCACTTTTAATAATCATAATTACCCCCACCAGAGTGAGATATGCGTAAATCTGTTGTGTTGTTACTGGGAACGTTTGGTCTTTTTTCTGGATTCTCACATGCGGATGATGGCGGTGATGACACCATTAGCGCGAAAGAGCTAAAGACGCTTTTTTTCAATCATGACGACCGTACGCGCGTCGCCGATCCCACCCAGGCGCCCTGGGATGCTATAGGTCAACTGGAAACCGCCAGCGGTAACTTATGTACTGCGACCTTGATCACCCCTCAGCTTGCCCTGACGGCAGGTCACTGTCTGTTAACGCCACCAAACGGCAAGCCGGATAAAGCGGTGGCCTTGCGGTTTGTGTCGCAAAAAGGGACCTGGCGCTATGAAATCCACGGCATTGAAGGCCGGGTCGATCCGTCTCTCGGCAAACGGCTGAAACCGGATGGTGACGGCTGGATCGTGCCACCGGCGGCCGCCTCATGGGACTTTGGCCTGATCGTTTTACGCTACCCCCCTTCCGGCATTACGCCGCTGCCATTATTTGACGGCGATAAAGACGCACTCACCGCCGCGCTGAAAGCCGCCGACCGGAAGGTGACGCAGTCCGGCTATCCTGTCGACCATCTGGATACCCTTTACACCCACACCGACTGTATTGTGACGGGCTGGGCGCAAACCAGCGTACTCTCGCACCAGTGTGATACGTTGCCGGGCGACAGTGGTTCACCGCTGATGCTGAAAACAGATAACGGCTGGCAGTTGATTGGCGTGCAGAGCTCTGCACCGGCGGCGAAAGATCGCTGGCGGGCCGATAACCGGGCCTTGTCCGTGACCGGCTTTCGCGACAAGCTGGAAGCGCTGGCGCAGCAGTAAATCAGCATCGTCTGACCTGATGTAATGCCCTGATTGACTCAATCGGCATCGGCTGGCTGAACCAGAAACCCTGCAGTTGATCGCAGCCAGCCAGCCGCAGCAGTTTCATTTGTCTTTCGGTTTCGACCCCTTCGGCGACCACCGCCATCCCCAGCGCGTTGGCGATCCGCACCGTGCCGCTCACCAGCGCGGCCGCCTGTTCATCGTGGTCCACCAGCCCGGCCAGCGATTTATCAATCTTGATGGTGTCGAAGTTAAAACGCCGCAAATAGCCAATGCTGGAATAGCCGGTGCCAAAGTCGTCCAGCGCCACCGCGGTGCCCAGCGCTTTAAGATTGGCTATCGCCATGCGGGCACGCTCCGGGTTTTCCAGCACATAGGACTCCGTGACCTCCAGCTGCAGTCGGTTGGCAGGGAAATGGGTGGTCTCCAGCACGCTGGCCACTTTGTCTTCGAAGGCGGGATCGCGGAATTGTGCGGGAGAAATATTAACGGAAAGCGTTAAGTCACCGTACGGCTGGAGATCCTGACATGCGCGCTGCAACACAAACTGGCCCAGTTTGTAAATCAGACCGCTGGTCTCCGCGATGGCGATGAAGGTATCCGGGCCCAGCGGCCCTTCCGGGCGACGCGGCCAGCGGACTAACGCTTCGACGCTGCTCATTTTCTGGCTGCGGGCGTCAATAATCGGCTGATACCAGACCTCAAACTCATCGCGCTCCAGACCGTTACGGATCTGATTTTCAATCGCCAGCTTGCGCTCACGGGCGCTGTTCAGCTCGGCGTCGTAGTGGGTGATACGCCCTTTCCCGCTCATTTTGGCATGGTACATGGCAATATCGGCGCGACGAAACAGCTCGGAACTGGTGCATTCAATCAGGGTTCCGCTGGCGATCCCGATGCTGGCCCCGATATGGATGGTGCGTTCCCCCAGCTGAATCGGGGCGGAGAGAGAATCCAGCACCGACACGGCAAAAGCGGTGGCCTGTGACTCTGCCTTATCACCGCCGATTGTCATGGCAAACTCATCCCCGCCCATACGCGCCAGCATTCCCCCCGGCGGCACGCGTTCACTCAGCGTTTTCGCAATCGCCACGATGAGATCGTCACCCACGCTGTGGCCGTAGATGTCATTCACGTCCTTAAAGCCATCCAGATCGATAAACACCACGCTTTTGACGTCGATATCTCCGCGTAAGCTCACCCGATCCAGCGCCTCGATGAGCGCTCGCCGGTTCGGCAGATGGCTTAGCCAGTCCGTTCTGGCCACCAGACGTGCCTGGCTTTCTCCTCGCACAAGCTTGTACAGCCCCACGCTGCTCACCAGAATAAAGAGCAGGATCAGGGCCGATGCCAGCACGACAATCTGGGTGATATCAGAGGATGCCGCCCGGGCGGCCTGCGCTCCCGGAAGCCGTGCCTGCCAGTTAAGATAGCCCAGCAGCTCCCCTGCCGAGCTGCGCAGCGGCATACTCAGCTCGTTAATTTTATCCGGCGTAAAGTGCAGGTTATCGATCTGAAAGGTCGACCCCAGGTCGGATAAAATTCTGGCGTTCAGATGACGGGTGATTACCAGATAGCGGCGCGTTCCGTCGGTAACCTGTAATCTTCCGACCATCGGGCGAATCAGCCCAATACCCACAAAGGCGACGCCGCTTCGCGTTTTGCTGATCCCGGCATAGATATTTTTATCGCCTGATAAGGCGCGCGCGTGCTGAGCAATAAGCGCCTTCAGCCCCTTGCCGAAAAAATCGAGATTCGTCTCCTGAAATGGCTGACTTTGAAACGATCCCCAGATGACGTTGAAATGCTCATCAAGCACGAAGGTGCCATCATAGAGGTTGTTGATTTTAAAGCCGGCGCCCCAGGTGTTATACAACCAGTTGGTATCGAGCGTGGGACGGTAGGCCTCCCGCACCGCATCGTCCCAGACGGCGTTATCCAGCACCAGCGAGGAGACGCGGTTGACCGATGTCTGGATGGCCCCCTGCACGGAAAGCGCCGCGCGGTGTTCATCAATTTCATTGGTTTTGGTGCTGATAAGATGCAGGGAAAGATAGAGGAGTGCGACGACGGAGATGATTAAGCCGATGCCCGCCATAAAGACCATGGCAAACAACGTTCTCGCGGTGGGAATATTGCGCCAGCTTAATGTGCGATACATCCGCCATCCTCTTCAGGGTTTTGCTTTTCTAAGCGTAATACAGGCAGCGAATTTCGCTGCCTGTAAAGGATGGCTTTATGAGCGTCAGGCGAGTTTTATCATAATCATACCGGCAAGCAGCAAGATGAGTCCCATCCAGCCCTTGTTATTTAAACGCTGACCGAAGAGCACCCAGCCTGCGGCCAGCGTGGCGGCGATACCAAAACCGCCCCACAGCGCATAGGCCACCGACAGGTCAATCCCTTTTACCGCCTGGGACAGCGCGCTGAACGCGCCCAGAACCGCGGCAATCGACATCAGGCCGTAGAGCTTACGGCGAAAACCATCGGAGAATTTCAGCAGAACGTTCGCCAGAATTTCCAGCACGATGGCAAACCCCAGCCAGGCCGCATGAACCCACTCAAACTGTTGCATGGTTCTGCTCCTTCTGCACTTTAGACGGCTTACGGGTACCTGATTTAATCAGCACAATACCCGCGACCAGCGTCGTTAATCCGGCGACCTTCATTGTTGTTAATGTTTCGTCAAATATCAGCACGCTGAACAGCGTAATCAACAAAATACCGATCCCTTCCCACAGGGCATACGCGACGCCCAGCGCAATTTTTTTCACCGCAAATGAGAGGAAAATATAAGAAAGCGAAATCATCACCAGCATCAAAATAAAACCGGTATTGCCATCGCTGACGCTTGCCCACTTCATCGACAGCGTGCCGGTAATTTCAGCAATAATAGCCAGTGCTAATAAAATCCAGTAAAACATGTTTTTCTCCTGCTTGAGAATATAATCCATCGTGGCCCGCTGCGTGCAGCAAACCCAAAAATACGAATTGAAATCAGTCAGCTAAGCGCTTAGCGCCAGCTCAGGCAGAAGAAATGACTAGAGTGCGGTGCGCCAGTGTTGCTCACCAGAAAGCAGGCAGAAAGAGGTGGAGTATACAGCAGTATTGTTTGAAGAGTACGTCCTGAACATATTGTCCATAAAATTACAATTATCCGCGTTGTTGCTTCTCGTCTTTGCGGATGAAAATTGTCCTCGGTAGTTAAACACACCGAATTTGTACCATAAGCCAGGATTTTACTCAAAGTCTTTGCAATTCTTTACCCACCCCGTTTGATTTTGGTTAGTTTATTGCAACGCCTTTCGCCTTTATTATAAAAATAACGAAAATTGCGGAGTCACCATGGCTAAACCCATCATTACCCTGAACGGGTTAAAAATTGTCATCATGCTGGGCATGCTGGTGATCATATTGACAGGCGTGCGCTTTGCCGCCGACATTATTGTGCCCTTTATTCTGGCCCTGTTTATTGCGGTGATCCTCAACCCGCTGGTGCAGCGCATGACGCGGCTGCGCGTCCCGCGCGTGCTGGCCATCACGCTGCTTATCAGCATCATTATTGTGGCGATGGTGCTGCTGGTCGCTTATCTGGGCACCTCGCTCAATGAACTGGCGCGAACGCTGCCGAAATATCGCTCTTCGCTGGCGATCCCCCTGCTGCAGCTGGAGCCCTGGCTGCAGCGCGCGGGGATCGAAGTCTCGGTTGAGGAACTCCTGAAATATATCGACCCCAATGCGGCGATGACGATCGTCACCAGCCTGCTGACGCAGCTTTCCAACGCCATGACCTCCATTTTCCTGCTGTTCTTAACGGTGGTGTTCATGCTGCTGGAGGTGCCCCAGCTGCCGGCAAAGCTGCAGCAGATCATGGTCCGTCCGGTTGAAGGAATGGGGGCGATTCAACGCGCGCTGGACAGCGTCTCCCGCTATCTGGTGCTGAAAACCGCCATTAGCCTGGTGACGGGCCTTGTCGTCTGGGTGATGCTTCTGGCGCTGGACGTCCGCTTCGCGTTCGTCTGGGGGTTACTGGCGTTTGCGCTTAACTACATTCCCAACATCGGCTCCGTGCTGGCGGCGATCCCCCCTATCCTTCAGGTGCTGGTTTTCAGCGGGCTTTATGACGCGCTGATCCTGCTGGCCGGATACCTGGTCATCAATCTGGTGTTCGGTAACATACTGGAACCGCGCATGATGGGCCGGGGCCTGGGGCTGTCCACGCTGGTGGTCTTTTTGTCCCTGATATTCTGGGGCTGGCTGCTCGGGCCCGTCGGGATGCTGCTCTCCGTTCCACTCACCATCATCGTCAAGATTGGTCTGGAGCAGACGGCGGGCGGGCAAAGTATCGCCGTGCTGCTGAGCGATATGAGTCATAAATAGCCGTCATTCCGCCATCGACAGGAGGGGCTTGCGGGTCCTTCCACCTTCACGATAAGCGCTTAGCGCCCTTCGCCACTCCGCCAGCGGGTACACCGTAACGTCGCTGTACTCACTGCCGGGCAACCTCAGCCAGATGCGCTCGAACTCTGCGCGCCACGCCTCAACGCTGAGCGCATCCAGACCGTTTCGGATATGGAACCACGCCACGCGCGGCGCAGGCCGCCGCTGTGTGAAGGCTTGCCCGGACAGCAGCCCGTAGCAAACAAACATGCCCGGCTCGGGCATCACGCTGAGGATCGCTTCCGCAAGCGGCCCGCCGGTGGCATCGTAGACGATATCGCTGCGTGCGGCGACGGCGCCGATTCTGTGCGCGTCATGCTGCGCGACAGGCGTGATCCCCATCGCCTCCAGCCGTTCAGCATGCACGGCGGAACGGTGAATGCCGTACACCGCTTCCGCCCCCGCCTGACGCGCCCACTGCCCCAGCAGGATGGCGCAATCGGATCCCGCAGCCGTGAGCAAGACCTGCTTTCCGCGCGGCGGGTAGCGGGTCAGCATCATCTGCGCCGCCAGCGGGTTGATGTAGGCCCGCGCGGCCAGGCGCGAGTCGACAGCGTCCGGAACGGGTATCGCATACTCTGCCGGGCAGTCCACATAGCGCTGCCAGGTGCCCTGACCGCGCAGCGGCAGGACGCGCTTACCCACCAGATGCTTAAACGAGGCGGGCGCCCCGGTGACAACCCCGACACCTTCATACCCCGCGACCGCCGGTAAGGGTGTTCTGTGGCGATAGGCGCCGGTGATGGGGATAAGATCGGACGCGTTGACCGGAGAAAACAGCATCCGCACGCGGAGCTGTCC